>JABDGM010000168.1 GCA_013286045.1 Planctomycetota bacterium
TGGCTGGAAAATAAGCGATTTGTTCTCTTTCTCGTTGCCGAACAAAATGCGCAGAGACTGTGCGGGAATCGCACGAATTTCAACGGTGTTTCCGTGGTCATCGAAGCGATACGGATGCCGCATCACATCGGCGATCGCTACCTGATTTTCCGAAGTAGCTGCCTTTGGACCTGGCGCTAACTCGATTAATATCTTGCTATCCGGCGCCGAGTTGGTGGTGAGTTCGATGCTGTCATTTTTTTGCGGCGTTATCGAACGTAACTGTACGCCGCCTTGGTCAAGCCAAATTGAGCCGGCCGCATCCGCTTCCAGTCCCAGCAGTTTCAAATCGGAGAACGAGCCGCGGTCTAATCGAAATTGACCACGCCACAAACTTGCCTCGGCGCCCGACCAGGAAATGCAAAGCCGAATCGGCTCAGCTGGCGGCGTGCTGGCTTCCTCGGAGGGCGCAGCCACGCTGACCGCCGCGCACAGCATGAGCGCGATGCTTCCCAGCGCGGGAGCGAACCTATTCGGACGTCCTTGTCCGGCCATGTTGCGCGAGGGGGAAAAAGAATCGGCTGTGCGACTACTACCGCGATGACTTCGATAACGGTGCTAACCGCTGCGTGCGCAACGGTTTCCCGCTCCAAAGTCGCGAGGATTGTAGAACTCTGGCAAACCGATCACTAGGCCAGCTTGCATCGAGAAACCAGTCAAAACCCGGGCAAATACCCAGCTAGCACCACCACCACGACTCGACAGTCCGTTTCCGAGAGACGCGGCTGCCTATTCGCGCTTCTCCATCGGCCCGATCGACACCTCGCCTGATAACTGCCGAAACGTCGCGTCGATGCGACCTTCTAGCTCTTCAATGACGTCGGGGCACAACTTCGACACGTCATTTGCTTCCCAGCGATCATCGGGAAGTACGAACAATCCAGATTCGATACTAGCTTCCCCGTGCGCATCCCTGCTGGCGTCGCCATTGGGTACCCCACGCCGACTAGTCCGAAAACACCAGTCCGGAGTGCGGATCGCGACAGCATTATCGGTCGCCGAAAAATGCACTTGCCGATCCGCCAGCGCCGCGCTATCCGAGGCGTCAAGTACACTCATTCCATCCGCTGGGGAAGCTTTATCGTCGGCGAATTCTTCAGCGGCAAGCAGTGTCGGAAGAAGATCCAAATGGGAAACGAGCGTGTGACTGCGAACGAGCTTGCGTCGACCATCGGGAAATCGCATAAGCCATGGCACGTGCAATTGCGCCGACGTAAGTCGTGAATCAGTGCCGCCGATCAGTCCATTTTCGCCGAGTGCAAATCCCCGACTTCCCATGACTACAACCAGCCAAGTTTGGCCCGATTCCGTCGACTCGGCAATCGCCTCCGTCAACATCTGCCACGCCATGTCCAACGCGATCACCTGCGCGGCATAGGCCGTCGTGTGGCGAAACGACGCATCCGGGTCATCGTGGTCGCCAATCTTGATTTGCGGGGGTTCGACCGAAGTTACGGGTGCCGCCTCGTCTTCCAACAACGACGACCATACATGCCGCGAGAATGTACCCAGACCAACCTCGGCGATTCAAAGTGCGGCGGTTCATTGCCGTCGCGATTCACAATGCTTTCCGCCACTGCGCTAAACAATCTACCAATATTCGTCTGCGACACATCGGTTGAATGCGCTGGCGACTCCTCATCCTGACCAGATCTAAAGAGATTGCATTCGTCGAAATCACTTGCGGCTTGAACATCCAAGAGCCGCGGCTCGTCCGTCATTAGCGTAGTTCGATATCCGGCCTTGATCAGGCGATGCGATAACGAGCGCGGACCGGGATTCGACTTCGTAGCGCCCGAGCGCGCTGGGTGGTAGGAGTTCCACAGTGCACGATATACAGCGGGCAGCTCGCTGGAGGGCGAGAAACACTCGTCAAACAGCATCGATTCCGCGGCAAACTGGTCGAGCGCCGGTGTCGGGTAAGTTGTGTTGCCGTACGCGCCGAGCGCGGAGGCACGCAGACCATCCACGACGACCACTAAAATATTCGATGCCGGCATCCACGCGAATATAACGAGCAAACGCGGCCCACGAATAGGCCCGTCAGCTGGTTGCGTGTCGCCATTCGCGCCATAACAGTCGCGGAAACACGCAGGCGTCTCGCGCATAACGGCGAGCCAAACGCTTGGGTTCGCTACCGACCCGATGCAGCCATTCCAACCCACATCGACGCATCCACACAGGCGAGCGCTGACGGTGGCCAGCCAAGAAGTCAATCGTCGCCCCGCCGCAAATCGCCACTTTCGACGGCAATTCGCGATAATGCTTATTCACCCAAATTTCTTGCCGCGGCGCACCTAAACCAACAAGGAGCAAATCATGCTCGACGGCGTTGATCGCCGCTAACGTGCGCGCGTTTTCGACCGGATCGACGTCAAATCCAAGGGGTGGCGATAGCGTCCCAACGACACGCACATTCGGCCACTGAGCATGGATTCTCGAAGCGGCCTCGTCGGCCACGCCAGGCGCCGCCCCGAGTAAGAATACCCGCAAGGGCTGAGTAGCCGCGGCAAAAACTGCCGGCACGACATCGCTGCCGGCCACACGCTCGGGAATATTGCGCCCGAACGCACGGGCGGAGATGACTAATGGCAACCCGTCGGCCAATACTAACGAGGCGTTTTCATACGCCGCGCGAAAATCGGCACGCTCTTGAAACATCACGGCGTGATCAACGTTTGGCGTGACGACAAACTTGCACGCACCATCGCGAGGTGACGCACACCATGTCAGCAGCGTGTCGACCGCTTGAGTCATCGACACTCGCGAAATTTGCATTCCGAAGAGCCTGACGGTCTCCGGACAAACGGCTTGTCCCATCTTCCGCTTCCCCCAAATCGAAACTGAATATCAAACCGAGGCGAATCCCCTTGCATGGCGCGGCTCGCAACTTTCTGCCGTTTGGCCCACTAATGTTTCCCGACTGCTCTCGGAAAGCTGTCTAAGATTTACAGCGATTGCGGCGAACACAAAAAGCAAAAGCTCCTGAGAAGGCAGCAACGTTAGATCGTGAAAAACGGCGGACGAAACATAGTTCGCAATGAGCGCCAATAGCAACACACCATGTGCGCGAATCCAAGCCGGCGCGGTGATGTTTGTGGCAAGCCGCCAACCCGTTCGCACAAGCGCTACGAATAACGCTACGAACGCCGCCATGCCGACCATACCCGTTTCTGTCAGTACGCTTAACAGCGTGTTGTGGTGATGCAACTTACGAATCGATTCAAGCTCGACGGTTTGTCGCCGATCGGACAAGTAGGGCAATTTTTGATCGTAGAAGCGACCGAATCCCACGCCTAAGATCGGGTGATCGCAAAACATTTGCCACGATACGTACGCAAACGACTCCCGTTGATCGACGGAATGCTCCGAATCGCCCGCGCTGCCTTCGCGCTTAATATCGAGCAGGTTGCCCCACGACGATACGAAAAGCAGCAACATAACCACGGCTCCGCCACCGAAGGCAGGCAACCGCCAGCGCTTTGGAATTTGAAACGCGGCCACCACCAAACTGCTGAGTCCCAGCCCGATCCATGTCGAGCGGGTATACGTTAGAAACACGCCGAAGATCGTCAGAGGCACGATCAACAGGATCGCCAACTGTTGCCACCGTTGTCGCGCCTCGGGAAGCAAAATCCAAGTGCTCAGGCAGCACGCCGTGAGATAGATTCCCAAGCTCACCGAATTCAGTTCCGGCCCGCGTGCGCGACCAAAATGAATCCCCAAATTCGGATCAGAAATATAGCGCGGAAAGACCAGCGACCAGCAGTGCCCGGCTTCCAATATCGCAGTCACTGCCAAATAGACGCCGAGCACGACAAGAGCAACGAGCGCTCCAGACCAATCACGTCGACCGATCGGCAACTGCCGGATAAGCGCGTACACAATCGTAGGAACAATGAAGCTCGCCATGAGGCGGCCCCATTTGGAAGTGACGCCGTCCGTGATTTCCGGCTGCCCGCTGAAAATCGCGCTCAAGCTAAGCACGCCGAGCAACGTAATGAGGAACCAGTCCTCACCCGTCATTCTGCGAAACGAGAACTCACCGCGCCACCATCGGAAAGCCGCGGTCGCGAGTAGCCCGGCGAGCAGAAGCCGATCGAACGTGATCGGTATCCCGCCTACGTGGACACTCCAGAACTCATGGCCCAAAGCATAGGCCACTACGAGCAGCGCGCCGCACCCAACGAGCAGCGAGCTACGGCGTGCAACCAATATCGCCCCCAGCAACGCGGCCATCGCGAAAATGATGAAGACGATCGGCATCGAGTCGCAGTCTCTGCGTGTTCATCTGATTTCCGGCAAACGCGCCCTACCTAAAAGTATGGGCCATGACAGCGAAGCTGGTCCGCGTTACCGGCATCGTTCCTGGACAGTCCGCACCGCTTCTGACAACGACAACCCGCGGAACATGCCGAATGTGTCGCTTACACTGACGGGATGGGTTTTTTCGACCGACGCCTTCAGCACTTCGTGGATATTCGCGTCGTCGCGTCGAGGACCATTGGTCTTCGTCGATTCAGCAAAAATGGCCGCGGTTGCGTCCAAGAATCCGTTGCTTTGCTCCGGGCTTGCCTTCGGAGCGGCAAACAGAAACACGAATCCAACTCCCACGAGCAAACCACCCACGCCACCCGCAGCCGCCACAGTCTTGCGAGCAGGGCCGTTGGGTCGAATCGCGGCGTCAACGCCGTCGACGCGGGCAATCA
>JABDGM010000169.1 GCA_013286045.1 Planctomycetota bacterium
CTGCTCCAGCGCAGCAACTCACGCCCAACGAGCCCCATCAACAAGATGCCATTGAGGATGCCGATCAGCCGGATGTTAAGACGCATGTCGCCATTGAGAATATGGCTAAACTCGTGGGCGACGACGCCCTGCAGTTGATCGCGAGAAAGTTGCTGAGCGCAGCCGCGAGTGACGCTGACGACGGCATCGCTGGGAGAGAAGCCGGCTGCAAATGCGTTGATGGCCGGCTCGTCGCTTAAGAGGTAGACGGGCGGCACCGGCACTCCCGAAGCAAGGGCCATCTCCTCGACGACGTTGAGCAGTCGACGCTCGACGGGGTCAATCGTGTTCGGGTACACGCGCCGTCCGCCCAACCGTTCGGCGACGACCGTGCCGCCACCTGCGGCGAGTTGCGCACTTTTGTAGAGGCTGCCGACGATTATCAAGCCAAGCGCGGCGGCGCTGGCGAGGAAAGGAACTGCGATGGGAAATCGTGCATGGTGACTACTAGCGGCCGCACTAGCGGCGAGCGCCGTCACGACAAACGTGGTGCCCACGATCGCGAACACCGCGAACACGAACATTGCGACGAGCCACTTCGTGTTCCGGCGAGCAACGGCCTGGCGTTCGAAGAAATCTGTAGCCATTCCGATTTAGATTAACCACGGAGACACGGAGAAAAGACTACCATTGGCTCGTCATAAATTTGACTTCAGTCTCTGTGATCTCCGTGTCTCCGTGGTGAATACTTTTAAGAGAAAGACACCTTCGGCGCTTCAGAGATCTGAGCGTGGTCGAAGTCTAAGAGCTCCGCGTTTTGGCCGTGGCCTAATATGCCTGCAAATAAAACTGGCGGGAACGTTTGCTTGTACGTGTTGTATTCCGTGGCCGAATCGTTGTAAGCCTGCCGAGCGAACGCCACTTTGTTTTCGGTCGAGGTGATTTCCTCGCTTAACTGGGCCATGTTTTGGTTGGCCTTCAAGTCAGGATAGGCTTCCGAAACGGCGAACAGCCGACCGAGCGCTCCGGACAAGCCTTGCTCCGCGCTCGAGAGGGCCTTCATCGCGGCGGGATCGCCGGGATTGGCCGACGCACGCTCCAACCCACCCACGGCTTGGTTACGAGCGGAGATCACCGCTTCGAGCGTACCGCGCTCGTGGGCCATGTAGCCTTTCACCGTTTCCACCAAATTGGGAATCAAATCGTAGCGGCGCTTCAGTTGCACTTCGATTTGAGAGAACGCATTCAGGTAGCGGTTTTTGAGTGTGACCAGCCGGTTGTAAATGCCGACGCCCCACAACACGGCAATGAACGCGATAAAAACCAGAACCGCAAGCACGATCAACGTCGTGGTCATCGAACAACTCCTGGATTAGGACTCGGCCTTAACCTGAGCATGAGAGCGAGCAACGCTTTCGAGCGCGACAATTCATCGCGGCCAAATTTGGTAGCTCGCAGAGAGTAGTTCTACGCTGGAAACGCCGCCAATCGCAAGCGTCTCTTCGAGCGCACTACGCATTATTCGCCAGGCGATTGAGAATATTGCCGAGGCGGGAAGCGAGCTTTCGGGCCATAACCTGGGGATCACTCTGGCGCGTTGGCCCGCTCGATGTATTCGCCCGTGCGGGTATCGATTCGCAAATAGTCGCCTGTGTTGACGAACGCGGGAGCGGGGATTTCCGCGCCGGTTTCCAGTTTCACCGGCTTACGGACGTTGGTCGCCGTGTTACCGCGGGCAGCGGGTTCAGCGTATTCGACTTTGAGAATCACGTGGTTCGGCGGCGTGACCGTGAGCGGATTGTTGTTGTACACCATCATCGAGCATTCCATTCCATCCTTGAGGAATTGCCACGCGTCGCCCAGCTGCTCTTTCGTGAGCTCATATTGCTCGTACGTTTCGTTGTTCATGAACACGAACATGTCTTGCTGGCGATACAAGAACTGTGTTGCGAATTCGGAAACGTCGGCCTCCTCTAAAGTTTGGCCAGCGCGGTAGGTACGATCGAGCATCGTACCCTTCATCAAATTCTTCATTTTGCATTCGTAAAGCGCATTGCCTTTGCCCGGCTTGCGGAAGTTCATTTCGACCATCAGATACGGCACGCCGTCGATTTGAATCTTGATGCCCTTACGAAAATCACTGGTGTTGTAGGTTCCCACGGTTGGTCTTTCCTGTCCCTGCTTGGTATGTTGCATTTAAGAAGATAGCCATTAGCCGTTAGCTCTTAGCTGGCGGCCAAAAGCGAGTGCCTCTGGCTGACAGCTAACGGCTAAAAGCTAATAGCTAATTAAGATGACCATTCTATCCACGTCGCCGCGAGTTGTCCGCCCCAGATTGGGGCCGCGTCGTGCTTCCTGGCAGGAGTCGATGAAACTCGCGATTCGTGACCCGGCGGAACTGTGCCGGCTTCTCCATTTGCCGGAAAAATACGCTGTGGCAGCGCAGAACGCGATCCGGCAGTTTCCGCTGTTCGCCCCGCGCGAGTTCATCGCACGTATGCGGCCCGGCGACGCGGCCGATCCCCTGCTACGACAAGTGCTGCCGATTGATGCCGAAACAGTCGAGGTTCCCGGATTTGTTTCCGATCCCGTCGGCGACGAACAAGCGAAACGACAAGCTGGTCTTATTCATAAGTACCGCGGCCGAGCGCTTTTGATTGCGACCGGATCTTGCGCAATCCACTGTCGCTATTGTTTTCGTCGCCATTTCCCATATGAGGAAACGCCGCGGTCGCTCGCAGCCTGGGAGCCAGCCTTCGATGAAATCGAAAACGACCGCTCGCTCACTGAAATCATTCTCAGCGGCGGCGATCCACTTACTCTGGTTGACTCGACGCTCGCAGCGATCGTCGACAGGCTGCAGTCGATTCCACACCTTCGCCGGCTGCGAATCCACACGCGGCTGCCGATCGTGATTCCACAGCGGGTCACGCGAGAATTCGTACAGATGATTGCTGGTTCGCGACTAACGCCGATCGTGGTGTTGCACGCGAACCACGCCAACGAGTTGGATGCTGACGTGGCGAACAGCGTCGCGGAGCTAACCGAGGCCCGCGCGGTTCTTTTGAACCAGGCTGTGCTGCTGCGGGGCGTGAACGATTCTGTCGAAGCTCAAGCTGCACTGTGTGAGCGACTGCTAGAATTGCGGATCACTCCCTACTACTTGCATCAACTCGATCGCGTCGCCGGCGCGGCGCACTTCGAAGTCCCAATCGCCGCGGGGCTGCAAATAATCGAAGAGTTGCGAAAGCGACTTCCAGGGTACGCGGTGCCGCGATTCGTGCAGGAGACCGCTGGCGCCTCGCACAAAATAGTGCTGGGATGAACTCTGAACAGATAAGCATTTACGATGCGGCAGCCGTCGATCGGATTCGCGCTGAAATGAAGTTCGAGCCGCGGCGGCTCCGAGCGTTGCGGACTGCGTTCTTCAAAAAGTTTCTCGGCGCCGAAGCTGCGATCGCGGAGTTACCGTCGGAGGTTCGCGAGGCATTCGCCGCTCGTGTGCAATTCCATCCGCTGACCATCGTCGAAGCGGACGATTCGGAGATCGATGGAGCGACCAAGCTTGTAGCGCGCACTGCCGCGGGCTACTTGATCGAGACCGTGATCATGCGGACGGGCACGGGCCGCGTGTCGCTGTGCTTGTCGTCTCAAGTCGGCTGTGCGGCGGCATGTCAGTTTTGTGCGACGGGCCAAATGGGAGTTGCCAAAAGCCTTTCGGCGACTGAAATTCTCGACCAAATCGTTCTCGCCAATGAACGACTGCGAGCAGAGCAACGCCAGGCGCGAAATATTGTTTTCATGGGAATGGGCGAGCCGTTTCACAACGAGGCGGCCCTATATGATGCCGTGAGTGCGCTTCTCGCGCCCGAACTATTTCATCACCCGTCGCGCTACATTCTAGTTTCCACGGTCGGCATCCCTGACGCCATGGTCCGCTGTGCCCGTCGCTTCCTAGACATCAACCTCGCACTGAGTTTGCATAGTGCACGACAAGATGTTCGCGAGCGTTTGATCCCGCTGGCCGCGAAGTTCCCGCTTGGTGACCTCCGGACGGCCATCGCGCAAGTGAATCAAATCCAGCAAAATACGGTCATGATCGAGTACCTTATGCTCGCGAGCGTGAATGATTCGCCCCAGGATGCTTGCGAATTAGCCGGTTGGCTCGCTGGGCTCGATGTGCACGTCAATCTCATCCCGTATAATCCGATTGCGGGGTCGCCGGGACTACGTTCGACTGAGCGACCGGAGCGCGACGCATTTGCCGCGATTCTTCGCGAAGCGGGTTTCGTGACGACGATTCGCTATTCGCTGGGGGCCGACATCGCCGCCGCGTGTGGTCAGTTGGTGCAAAGCGAAAATCGGGCAATCGCTAAAGAACAGGCGACGGCCGGCGCTCATTAACAAATTTCAACGAGTCGCATCATGCAGGAAATCATTGATGGCGTGCGGACCTTCCAACGCAAGGTCTTTCCCCATTACGCGGAGCTCTTCGATAAGCTCGCCAAAGGCCAATCGCCCGAGGCGCTGGTCATCACGTGCAGCGATTCTCGCGTTGACCCTTTCTTGTTCATGAACGCGCAGCCGGGCCAATTGTTCGTTCTGCGCAACGCCGGCAACATCGTGCCGAAGTTCGACGGCATAGTTGGTGGCGTGACGGCAACCATTGAGTTTGCGGTGGTCGCCTTAAAGGTGCCGAACATTATCGTCTGCGGCCACTCGGGCTGCGGCGCGATGCGCGGCCTGCTTCATCCGGAATCGCTGA
>JABDGM010000170.1:0-1131 GCA_013286045.1 Planctomycetota bacterium
CAATAGTTGACCCCGGTCGCGCCGCCGGTGAGCACGAGTGGTACGGGCAGGTTCACTTGCACGCGCTGCGACGGCAATCCGGGCGATGAGCCGTTGATCGGGCCGCCGACTCCTGGCGAGATCGTTGCGGGCAGGTCACCTGTGGCGAGTAGAACTCCGCCACTACCGTTGCTCATGCCGGTTCGAACTTCGTAGATCGCGGTGCTGAAGTCGCTACCGCTCGGGAGGCCGAACTCGCCGAATACATCGTTGATCGTGTACGTGCCGCCGGCGGACACAAAGAAATTATCGTAGCCAACGACCGTTATCTTGCCGCCGTTGGGGCTGTCAACGATCTGGTCTTCGAGCGCGCCGCCGGGGCTCGGATCGCCGCCGTAGAAAATCACCGCCGCGTGAGCGGGGAAGGGGAGAGAAAGAACGAACAGGCCCGCGGCCACTAGCATCTTCTTGCTGAACAACTGCATTAGAACTCCTCCGGCATCGGGCATTCTTGCTCGACGCAACCAATGAAACGTCTCTTTCCCCTCGCGGTACGAGTGTAGGCACAGCGCGGCGCATGCGTCAAACACGTTGCGACGAATTCTCGGCGCAGTTCGCGCGCTAGCGTGCGTTCGCCGCATGACGTCGTGATGCGAAAGAATTGTGCGCGTCAATTTGTCGGGTGGTGGTGGAGGTCGTTCGTCGTTTGGCGTTAGTGGTTGGTGGTTATTGGTGGAAAACCATGAAGTCGATTTTTTAATACAAAATTCGGGAGTCTTGGGAGGCTCGCGCGAGCGCCTGCACGGCAAAACAAGGTGCGTTTTGAAGTGCCGCGTTCCAGAGGGCATCGAATATTGTCACTTAGCAGTGCGCGGGACGCGGGGTTTGTCACAAAAATGCTGGGGCTTGGTTCTTGGTCGTTAGTCGTTGGGCTTTAGTGAGCAGCGTTCCGGATTCTTGCGAATCCAGCTACGGGATTACGCAACTCTAAAAACGATGTGTAAAGTTTGCTTGACACGCATTTGGGTGTAAAGTAAGCTTGACATTGTAATTTAACCGTTTTCGGAGGGTTTGCATATGAATCGTTGGTTTCAGGGGGCGAACCTCTTCTCCTTCCGCACTCCTGATTCGCCAATTGCCCTTCCGCAACTC
>JABDGM010000170.1:1141-4658 GCA_013286045.1 Planctomycetota bacterium
AGGGGGCGAATGGGCGGTATGTCGTGATGATGCTCATTTCGCTGCTGCTGTATGCCGGGGTGCTGGCCGGAAGTTTGGTGTGGCTGCGCTCCGGGGTCGAATCGCCTGGGAAGTATCTGGTTGCAGTGCTGCCCGTGGTGCCGGCGATTGGAATATTGCTGGCCGTCGTCGAGCGGTGCCGGGCGATGGATGAAATGGAGTTGCGGGCGCAGTTAGAGGGCGTGTCGATCGCTTTCGCCGCGACGGCCATCGCCACGTTTACGTACGGCTTTCTGCAGAATGCTGGATTGCCGGAGGTGAGCTGGGTTTGGGTTTGGCCGGTCATGGGGGTGTGTTGGCTTGTCGGGGGCCTGATTGCCAAGCGGAGGTACCGGTGAAAAACCAACTTCGCGAACTGCGGAGCGAGCGCAATTGGTCGCAAGCGGACCTGGCCGAGCGTGCGGGCGTGTCGCGTCAAACGATCAACGCGATCGAGACCGGCAAGTACGACCCGAGCCTGCCGCTGGCCTTTGTGCTGGCGCGGATTTTCAAACTTACGATTGAGGAATTGTTTGATGGTCGGGGATAGTAAGGGGGTAGATGTTAGTCGTTGGGCATTGGTCTTTCGCTGCAGCGTGGCATTTGGTGGTCCAGGATTCTTTCGAATTCAACTGCGAGTGAATTGGAAATGTGGCTGCGCGCAGGAGTGAACTGGCGTGAGGTTTCGCGGTTGGGCGTCGTGCCGGTTAGTAGGGAACGGATGTTCAGTTACTCTCGCACGAGCCTAGCATAGGTCGTGGCTCAAAATCAACAAAAAAGTTGGCCACAATAGACATGCCCACGGAGGTCCGGCGGGCACGGAGAAATGCTTGGACAGGATTTACAGGATTCACAAGATCAAGGCATCCGGTTCGACGGAGCCCACGGCCAGCGCCAGGCGAAGAGGTAGCCGGCCGAGAAGCCGATGGGGAAGAAGGCGAGATAAGCCCAGGTGCGTGCGGAGGCCGGTCCGCCCGCGGGCTCGCCGACGAGAATCAGCAGCACGGGAATGAGTGCGAGGATGCTCGTTAGCCGGGCGATCCAGAGGATTGACTTTCAGAGGAGGGATCGTTGTGGCATGGTGAGGATGGTGCACTGCGAGTTGCGGAAGGGCAATTGGCGAATCAGGAGTGCGGAAGGAGAAGAGGTTCGCCTCACTCGTTAAGCGACATCATCCAGCGAGCGACACGGCAGCATGCCGGGACAGTGGAGCACCACACGAACGTCATTGAAGAGCGGGCTAATAATTGGCATACTGACGCCTCGTTGTTTTAGGAAGTATGAATAGGCGCCATTGATGTCTGCCCGTCGAACAGCCGCCGCATTTAACTTAAAGCCGTTTTCGAAGAACGGCAAACTCAAGCCATGCTTCAAGACGAAGTTTGGCTCTCTTTTCAAAGGCGACTGCTTAACGGTCCTCCCTCTTTTTGCCTCCGAGTCTGTCGACACGGTGTTCGCCGACCCTCCGTTCAATCTCGGCAAAGAATACGGCCGAAGCGTGAACGACAATAAGGCGCAGTACGACTACCTATCTTGGAGTAAAGCGTGGATACGAGAATGTAGTCGAATTCTCAAGCCAGGTGGAGCTTTCTTTCTCTACAACATACCGAAATGGAATATTCAGCTCGCCGCATACATGATGGAGATGGGACTCCATTTTCGGGATTGGATTGTGGTCGACATTAAGCTTGGTCTTCCGATTCCCGGAAGGTTGTATCCAAGCCACTATAGCCTCTTGTATTTCACTAAGGGTGAACACAAAACATTCAGAAACATCCGTATTCCGATCCAAAAGTGCCGACATTGCGGAAAGGATGTAAAGGACTACGGCGGCCACAGAGGTTCTCTCAATCCGAAAGGCGTTAATCTCACGGATGTCTGGAATGACATACCCCCAGTTCGCCATCAAAAATTTAAGACGAAGAATCGTAAAGCCAACGCGCTTTCAACTAAGATACTGGATCGTATTGTGGAGATGAGCACCAGAAAGAACGATGTCATTCTGGATCCGTTTGGGGGCAGCGGAACGACGTACGCCGTCTGTGAGAAGAAAGGCCGCCGCTGGCTAGGAATTGAAATCGGCTCGACATCAGCGATCATCGACCGTCTCGAAAACGATGACCTCGACTACCACGTCAATAACGATGTTGTCACACGTCGTCGCGCCAAAACTAGGTAAGAGACTCAACAAACGTTGGGTACTGCCGATAAAACCGTCGATAGTTTTCGAGGCCATCGTCGTCGAGTTCGAAACACGCCTTATCGCACTGTAAATTGCTGTCGAGCCACTGCTTTTCTCGAAACGTTAAGTGCGGAACCTTTATCAGTACGGGTTCCCTTCCCCCCGCGGCAAACTCATGGTTGAGTGTCACCGCCATCTTTTCGCGGTCTTCCGCCGTGCCGATCATGCCGCCGATGGTGAGCATCGGAGCTCCGTCCGCATACAGGAAATTGAAAAACTGAATGAACTCTGCTCCGTCGCGAACGCGAATCGTTTCATTGATTCGTCCGATTATCGCGTCGTAATACAGTCCTGGTATTTCGCTGTCGTCCAAGTCTTTCGCAACAATCTTCCGTTCGACAAATAGCCCAAACTCCTCGTTGAATTGCTTCAGCAACCACTTATCCTGTTGCTTCGGTGTAAGCTCGTTCGACTCGACGATATGCCGAGGAACCCTCGCACGGGCATCAACAGTGACGATGAAAATGCTCTGCATTGGTAATGTAAGAATACAATCATCGATATCTCGAAGCATGTCGGCGTCCAATTGGCGATCGAAATCCACCCACGCCAAATACTTCGTTCGCTTCTTCACAATTTTCGGCAAAGCATCCTGCAAACTCGACATCCGTAAAGTGATGAATTCGTACGGAAGATTGAACTTCATTCGTTTTCGGACATCGCTCCATTCGATGCAAATCATGTCATTGATGTACAAGTATTTGTGGAACATCACGAAGTCCGCGTAATACACTGATCCAAATCCGAAGTACGTGTATTTGCGAATGTCGTAGCCCGACTGCATAGCCGACAGAAGAATCTCGATCATGATCTTCCGCTCGACTTGCTTCGATGGTCGCAGCCAGTAGTTAAATTTCTTAAAGGAATCTGTGGGCAGCGCCATCCTATGCATTCCTCTTCAGATACCAATCGAAGGTGAATTCTCCGACTTTCGCGGGCGACATGTTTGTATCGCCGATGGCCTTTTTCGCTTTTTCAATTTCACGGACAGTCTTTTTGTACCGTATTGCAACGCCGTCGGTTGCACTCTTTTTCACATTGGCTTTGAAGGCACTCTTTCCCTTGCCCGTGATTTTTTCAACTGACGTAGATTTTGCCGAGAACAGAAGATCTCGCTCGGGAAAGTTCGCCTCGGGATCGCTGCTGTACATTCGGTCGAAGAACGACAGGACAGGTCGAGAGTGGCTCCTCATATGCGCCAACGCCGTCTGGTACACCGACGATTCCCGCTCGACGCCCTCCTTCGTCGTGGTCCAA
>JABDGM010000171.1 GCA_013286045.1 Planctomycetota bacterium
CGACTTGTTTCATTTGATCCAAGTCGCGCCGGTCGATGTCGTCGCTCTTTCTGATGTCGATAGCCGCACGTTCTCCACGGCATGCCGTGGCAATTATACTCGGGGCGGCCGTCGTCAAACGTTAATTCGGCAAATAAGTTTAGGCAATCATCATGAACCTGGTCCAACGGGTCGTTAGCACTTCAATATTTCTGACGTTTCTTGGTGGCTCATTTGGCGCCGCTGAGGAATTGAAGCGTCCGAACATTGTTTTCATGTACGCCGATGATTGGCGTTGGGACTGCATCGGTGCTTACCAGCGCGACCAGGGAGAGAAGGGCCGGTTTCCGTGGCTCGAGACGCCGCGAATCGATAAGCTCGCCGAGACGAGTGTCCGCTTCGATCAGTCTTTTGTTGTGAATTCATTGTGTTCGCCTGGGCGTACTTGCGTGCTCACGGGTCAGTACAGTCATTTGAACGGCATCATCGGCAACTCCAAACCGTTGCCGGTAGATACGCTCATATTTCCGAAGCTGCTGCGGCAAGCTGGTTACACGACGGCGTACTGCGGCAAATGGCATCTGGATAATCAGCGCGAGCGGCCGGGATTCGATTTCGTGGCGAGCTTCGTTGGGCAGGGCAAATACAACGATTGCCCGATCTTACTCAATGGCAAAGAAATGCCGACCCATGGTTGGATCGACGACATTACGACCGGTTACGCGGTTCAGTTCCTGGATGGGCAGAAGAGTAACGACAAGCCGTTCTTTTTGTGGCTTGGATTCAAGAGCCCGCACGGGCCGCGTGGGGGAGAAAGCCTACCCGAACGCGCTCGTGGTCTATACGCCGGCAAAGAGTCGCGCGGCGTGCCGAATCTCGACACGCCGGCAATTTTTGAGCGCGACAAAACGCCACCCGCGAATCCGGAAAAGCGTCTGGCGAAACAATTCGAAGGTCATCGCGCGTACATGCGGCACATTACGATGATCGATGAATGCGTCGGCCGCGTGCTCGACGCGCTCGACAAAAACGGAGAAGCGGAGAATACCGTCGTCATCGTCAGCGGCGACAACGGCTACTATCTCGGCGAGCACATGCTGAGCGACAAGCGTTCCGCGTACGATGAAAGCATGCGAGTACCCTTGCTGATTCACATGCCTGGAAATGATGCAAAGCACGGCGTGAACAATGACGCGATGGTCCTCAACATCGACTACGGTCCAACGATTCTCGATTTGGCCGGCGCAAAACCGTTGCCGGAAGGGCAGGGCCGCAGCCTTCGGCCGCTACTCACTAACGGCGAATCCAAAGATTGGCGAACTGCGTTCTTTTATGAATACTTCAAAGAGCCGAATTACACTTCGCCTACGGTGCTTGCTGTCCGCACAAACTCAAGTAAGTTGATTACCTATCCCGGGCACGACGAGTGGACCGAGGTCTTCGATCTCAAAAACGACCCGTACGAACTGAAAAACCTGATCGATGAAAAGTCCGTGCTCGAAAAAATGCGGGCGGAATTCGACGCTCAGTCGGCCGCGGTGAAGTTCCGGATGCCTAAATTGCCAAAAGAGGACGGTGCGGATAAGAAAAACGTCCATAGCCCAGCAGTCGATGGCGGCTGATCTCCATCTTGCGCACGTGAATCTACCGCGCCTGTGACACCCGTTTGTCGCCGTGGTAAACTCGGAGTTGCCGGCTGGAGGTCCCTCCATCGCAGCTCCCACCTCGACTGTCGCGTGCCGGCAGGAATTCGTCACGACGGTCCGCGACGCAATCCCATTCCCCTATGCCGCTCGCGGCTCGCTTGCGAGTTAAGTCGCCCATGAAAAGTGGTCCGGTCAAGTTTGGCCTTATCGGTTTCGGCGCTTGGGGGCGATGCCACGCAAACGCCATTGCGAAAACGAAGGATGCAGAACTCGCAGCGATCAGCGCGCCGAGCGAGGCCAGCCGGGCGGCAGCGCGCGAGACGTTTCCAAAAGCGCAAAATCTTGCCGACTATCGCGAATTGCTCGCTCGCGACGAGATCGAAATCGTCGATATCGTAGTTCCCAGCAATTTGCACCACGAGATTGCGTCCGCTGCGCTAAACGCGGGAAAGCATGTGTTGCTCGAAAAGCCCATGGCTCTATCTCTCGCGGAGTGCGACGATCTCATTCGCATCGCACACGAACAAAAGCGAGTGCTTGCGGTTGGTCACGAGCTGCGGTTGTCTTCGCTGTGGGGAAAAGTAAAAGAGATGGTTGATGCCGGTTTCGTCGGCGATCCGCTGTACGTGCTCGTCGAGCTTTCTCGCCGGCCCTATCGCCAGGGTTCGAACAACTGGCGTTATGACATCAACCGGGTTGGCAGTTGGATCCTGGAAGAGCCGATTCACTTTTTCGATTTCGCGAGGTGGTATTTGGCCACGGCGGGCGACCCGCAAACAGTGTACGCGACCTCGAATTCACGGCAGCCCGGGCACCCAGAACTGAAAGACAATTTCAGCGCGATCGTGAATTTTGCGAACGGCGCTTACGCGGTCGTGTCGCAAACGCTGGCAGCGTTCGAACATCACCAAACGGTGAAAATTACGGGCACGAAGGGCGCGCTGTGGGCGTCCTGGAGCGGCGCGATGGACCGCACGCTGCATCCAACGTTCTCGCTGCGAGCGTTCGATGGCGAAAACGTGCAAGAGATCAGGATCGATAAAGTCACCGGTGAGGTGTTTGAGCTCGAAGATCAAATGGCGATGCTTGTCCGTGCGATCCGACATGGTGGAGAGTTGTCGTGCAGTGCCGAGGATGGCCGGTGGTCGGTGGCAATGTGCCTGGCAGCACAACAGTCGGTCGATCGCTGCCAGCCGGTCGCGATTCGAGATCTGGGTTAACGTCGTCGGGCCGTATTGCAAATTAGAAGAATAGAATCTGAGCAATCTTATGCGGAATCAAAAGTCGCTCGCTGCGTTTGTGATACTCACTGTGGTGTGCGTTGCAGCGCTTGGTGCGGATAAGGCGACCAAGCTGGGCTCGCCGAAGCCAGGCGAACCGGAGCCCGGGTCGGATATCAAGCTTGAGCGCGTCCCGCCGAAGACTCCACAGCAATCGCACGATGTGACCGAAGTAATGCCAGGCTTTCGCATGGATCTGGTGACGAGCGAGCCGAACATTGCGAGCCCGGTGGCGATTGCGTTCGACGAAGCAGGGAAGCTCTATGTCGTCGAGATGATCGACTACTCCGAGAAGGACAAAGAGCACCTCGGCCGCATCCGGGTTTTGACTGACGAAGACGGCGACGGCATCTACGAAACGAGTAAGGTGTTTGTCGACAAACTTTCCTGGCCGACTGCGGTAATTTGCTACGACGGCGGCATTTTCGTGGGCGATGCGCCGGACATTCTCTACTTCAAAGATACGGATGGCGATGGCAAAGCCGACGTTCGCAAGGTCGTGTACACCGGCTTTGGCCGCAAAAATGTACAGGGATTGATGAACACGTTCTTGTGGGGCCTCGACCACAAAATTTACGGCCAAACGAGCAGCAGCGGCGGGAAAATCACCCACCCCGACAAGCCGGGTGAACCGCTCGACCTTAGCGGCCGCGATTTCCGCTTCGATCCGAAAACTCTCGAGATCGAAGCGATCACCGGCGGTGGCCAGCATGGCATGTCGTTCAATCGCTGGGGTGATCGGTTTGTCTGCCACAACAGCGATCACTTGCAGGCGATCGTGACCGAGGAAAAGTATGTCGCACGCAATCCGTATCAATCCGTAATCTCGGCGCGGCGTTCGATCGCTTCCGATGGTCCCCAAGCGGAAGTCTATCGCATCAGCCCGGTCGAAGCGTGGCGCGAAGCCCGCACCAAGCTACGCGTGTCGGGCGTGGTGCCGGGGCCCATTGAAGGCGGCGGTCGGGCGGCCGGGTACTTCACCGGTAGCACCGGCGTGACGATTTACGAGGGTGGCTTATGGCCAAATAACGATGACGCGACCGCACTCATTGCCGATGTGGGCAGTAATCTCATTCACCGCAAACGGTTGTCTCAAGAAGGCGTCACCTATCGCGGCGATCGCATCGATAAGGACACCGAGTTCATACGCTCGAAAGATATTTGGTTTCGCCCCGTGCAAATGACGATTGGCCCCGAGGGCGCGCTGTACGTGATGGACATGTACCGCGAGGTAATTGAGCACCCCTCGAGTTTGCCCGCCGTGCTCAAGCGGCAGCTCGATCTTTCGAGCGGTCAGGATATGGGTCGGCTCTACCGCGTCGTGCCGGAAGGTTACAAATACGAGCAGCCGAAGCCGCTGCACAAAACGGACATAGAACAACTGGCCGCCGCGCTCGACGACGTCAACCAATGGCAACGCATGACCGCGCTGAGGTTGATCTACGAGAAGCAGATTCCGGCCGCGGGCAAGGTCCTGCACGCGCAGTTCGCGAAGACGAAGCGGCCTGAAGGGCGCATCTGCGTTTTGTACGCGCTGGATAGCGTCGGTGCACTCGAGGACGCCGACTTGCTGAAATCGCTTGGCGACGAAAACGCGCAAGTTCGCCGCCACGCGATACGGCTGAGTGAATCTCGTTTGGATAAGTCGGCGGAACTTCGCGAGAAAGTTACTTCT
>JABDGM010000172.1 GCA_013286045.1 Planctomycetota bacterium
TGAGGTCGTGCGCTACGCGAACGACGTACTCGTTGTCGACGACGGGGCGACAGACGGCACCTCAGCGTTGCTCGATGCGCGCACGGATATTCGCGTTCTGCGACACGAGAAGAATCGCGGCTATGGGGCCGCGCTAAAGACGGCGTTCGATTACGCGGTCGAGCAGAAGTACGACGTTCTCGTGACGATCGATTGCGACGGGCAGCACGAGCCACAACGCATTGGGCAATTGGTGGCCGCTTGCCGCGACGCCGATATGGTCTCGGGCAGCCGGTATTTGCGAAACAAGGAGAATGCGGACCAAGCGCCCGCGGAGCGCCGGCAGATCAATACGCAAATTACTCGCGAGTTGAATGAGCTGTTGGGGTTGTCGCTCACGGATGCGTTTTGTGGGTTTAAGGCGTACCGCGTTCCGGCGCTGGCGAAACTGACGATCACTGAGTCGGGTTACGGCATGCCGTTAGAAGTGTGGGTACAGGCGGTCCATCAAGGGTTGCGAGTTGTGGAGTTGCCGGTACCGCTCATTTATCTCGAAGAAGAGCGGAGCTTCGGCGGCAGCTTAGATGATGGCCGGCGGCGGCTTGAGTATTATCACCGTGTGCTGGATGCGGCGCTCGCGGCGGCGAAATCGGATGCGCACGATTCGGATCAATCAACAGGCAATCAATCGAAAACTGGTTGCGGGTGCTCTTAAAAACGCCGGCTCTTTTCCAGTTGTCGTTCCAAGAATCATGCTGATGGACTGTGCTAGTAAGTTTCGAACTTTGCGCGCGCCGCACGGCGATGGGCAGACTCTTGTCGACCCGTCGTACGCTGTGCTGCCGGGCACGGTAATGAATAATCGCGAAGCGCTGGCTGCGACGAATTACGACGTGCAGGGGCTTTCGCTCGCGGAGCTGAGCAAAGCGGCCAGGGAGCGGTTGTGGCGGCTCGCGGTTGCGTATACGGGTCAGTACCGCGAGGTGCCCGAACGTTGGTTGGATTTGGAGAACGCTGCGGATACGCCATTTATTTTGTCGGGGCATCAGCCCGAGATGTTTCACCCGGGCGTGTGGTATAAGAACTTCGTGCTGGGTGGACTGGCTCGCCGCATGGATGGCGTCGGCATCCATCTTTCGATTGATAGCGACCTGTGTCGCGGCGCTTCAATTCGTGTGCCGACTGGTGGCATTGATCGACCGCGCGTGGAGGCGGTTCCCTACGATAAGCCGGCGCCGGAAGTTCCTTACGAAGAACGCACGATTCGGGACAAGGCGACATTCAGCACGTTTGGCGAACGGGTGTCGGCACTGATTCGGCCGCTTGTGAGCGACCCCATGGTTGCAGAGTTGTGGCCGCTGATGATGGAGCGCAATCCGCAGCAATCGAACTTGGGCTTACGATTGGCGCAGGGTCGGCATGCTCTCGAGCAAACGTGGAACAACGAGACGCTCGAATTGCCGCAGAGCGCGGTTTGCCAGATGCCAGAGTTCGGCTGGTTCACGGCACATCTGTTAGCCCAATTGCCACGGTTTCGAACTGCGTATAATCAGGCGCTCGGTGCGTATCGCTGTGTGCACAAGATGCGGAACCGGGCGCATCCGATGCCGGACCTTGCGGCCGATGGCGAATGGCTTGAAGCGCCGTTTTGGATTTGGTCGGCAGAGGATCCCGAGCGGCGACCGTTGTTTGCGCGGCAGAGTGGTGGGCAGGTCATCATCACCGATCGGCGTTCGCATTCGATTGCGCTGCCACTCGGTCCGGATGGCGATGCGAGTTTGGCGGCGGAGCAATTGGCGGAATTGTCATCGCGCGGCATCAAGGTGCGGACGCGGGCGCTTACGACCACGCTCTTCGCACGGCTTGTGCTGAGCGATGTGTTCCTGCACGGGATCGGCGGCGCGAAATACGATCGCGTGACCGATCAAATCGTGCGGCTGTTTTTCGGCTTCGAGCCGCCGGAGTTCGCGACGGTGTCGGCGACGCTCAGGCTGCCGATCGATCATACGTCGCTCGAAGCGGCGGCGGTCGGCCAGTGGGAGCAGCGGCTGCGCGAGTTGCGGTATCATCCCGAGCAGTACGTCAATTTGAGTGGCGGTGCGAACGGCGATTCCGCATCAGTTGAGCATATCGTTTCCACGAAGCAGCGTTGGCTCGAAACGCCGAAGACCCTTGAGAACGCGCGCGAGCGTCACGTGGCGATTGCCGGAGCGAACGATCAGCTACAGCCGTATGTGGCGTCGTTGCGGGACCAGATTGAGCGGGAGCGGGTTGATACGCAGCATCGCAAGCGGAGCGAAGCGATCTTGAATTCCCGCGAGTATTCGTTTGGGCTGTATCCGCGCAAGCATTTCGATAAGCTGCTTGCGGAGCCAGAGCTATAGTTGTGCGGCGGCGCACCTGGTCGCTAAAGCGACCAGGCCGTAGTGGCGCTGAGTCGCGCTTCTTTTTCGGGCGTTGCGAAGTATGATGGGCGCAGCGGTTCTGCTCATAGCTTCTTCGTTGCGACCATGCTGTTTCTTCCTTACAGCACTGATGCGCCCATATACCATTGGCCCGTGGCCACCGTGGGGCTCATTGTTGCGAACGTGGCAGCGTATCTGGTCGTTGCCGTCGGTGGGTACTTGAATCCTGAAGAGTGGATGCTCTCGTTCGCCGACGGGATTCACGTGGATCAGTGGCTCCTTTCGATCTTCATGCACGCGGGTTGGATGCACCTGATCGGCAACATGATTTTTTTGTGGCTCTTCGGGTTGGTGGTCGAAGGGAAGCTCGGTTGGTGGCGGTTTCTGTGTTGCTATCTAGTGATAGGCATGGGGCAGATGGGCATCGAACAAATCGCGATGCTGCACTACACGGGGGACGTTCCCGGTGCGGTTGGCGCTTCGGGGGCAATCTATGGGCTGATGGCGATGGCGATGATTTGGGCTCCGATGAATGAGTTCACTTACTTTTATTTAGTTGGGTTTAGAGTTGGCACCTATGACATCAGCATCGCAATGATGGCCGGGTTATACGCTGGGTGGGAAGTGATCATGATTTGCATTTATGGGTCGGACGCCGGCAGCAGTTGGCTTCACCTGACTGGTTTTTTACTCGGCCTGCCGTTCGGAATCGTGCTGCTGAAAAAGGGAATTGTGGATTGCGAAGGGTGGGACGCGTTCAGCGTGTGGAGCGGTAACTACGGCGGGTTTCGCGAAGAGCCTGACCACGTGGCGGAGGTTAAGAAGCGGGATGCCGAACAGAAGGAGAAAGACAAACAGTTAGCGCAGAGCGCGCAGCCGCAGTTTCGGCAGTATCTGCAGAGTGGAAATGTGGCGGCGGCGATTCGATTTTATGAGAAGATGAAAAACGTCGCGGGCGGAATTACGCCGGAGCGCGGCGATTGGCTCGCAATGATTCAGTGGCTGCACTCGCAGCAGCGCTGGGCAGATTCCGCCCCGTATATGGCAAAGTTCATCGCGATTTATCCGAAGCAAGCGGATGCGGTGCGGATCAACCTCGCACGCATTTGCGTGCTGGAGCTACAGCGCCCGGGCAAAGCGCTCGATCTTTTGGCGGAGGTCGATTTGACGAAGCTGCCCGAACAGCAAGTGAAAGTGGTCAAGTCAATACGATCGAAGGCGACCCAGATGCAAGAAGAAGGCGTCGTCGAATTGGACGTGGACCTGTAGCGAACAAGCTCAGCGTGCGGCGCTCGGCCTATTTCTGGCGCAGGTGGCCAACGCTGGATTGGTAGTACTTTTGGCGTCGGCGAGTGACTTCGTTGGCTGCGGCGGATTGCTGGGCTTTGAGGTCCTCAATGCTGGCGGCGCAATATCGGCATTCGATCGCGTTGACATGAAACGTGATGTATTCGGCTTCTTCTGGCGATAGCACGCCAAGCAAGAAGCTGCCGAGCTGCTCGCGAGAGGGGCAACTGAGGCGATGGCGACGCCAGATTTCGCCCAGCGAATGGACACCGGCATCGCGGCGGCCATTGATCGCGGCGAGCTCCTTTTGAAGTTCTCCGTCGTTGCGGAGCTCATCTTCAACCGCGGCCATGCGCTCGACGGGCAAGGACTCGTCGAGGAAGGCTTCGAGGTCGGAGGTTGAGAACTTGGAGGGCATAGCGTTTTATTTCTCACGCAAAGGCGCAGAGGCGCAAAGGAAGACGAGATCTTTTAGTCTTGGTACAGCTCCGGAAAAACGTCTTCATTGAGCCGCTGATTCTTTACGATCTTTCGAAGCCGGTCGAGGAAGTCGAATTTGAAGTTGGCGACTTGTTGTTCGGTGATGCCGAGCGCCGTGGCGACCTCTTTATTGGCTGCGCCGCGGACGAAGAGCAACTCCATGCACTTTACTTTTTGCCAATCGCCTTTGGTGCGCCAGTTGTCGATTTGTTCGCGGATGCCGTGGGCCAGGGCTTCTTCTTCGAGTTCGCGGCGTTCGCCGCTGCGGGCGATGCTGCTGGCCGGGCGCTCGCCGCCGGGCATGTCCCAGGAGCCGCCGCTGCTGTTCGCAGTGGAAGAGAGCGGTAGTGCGGGACGG
Source organism: Planctomycetota bacterium (assembly GCA_013286045.1). Classification (GTDB taxonomy): domain Bacteria; phylum Planctomycetota; class Planctomycetia; order Pirellulales; family Lacipirellulaceae; genus JABDGM01. The sequence continues at coordinate 4,510 of JABDGM010000172.1, forward strand.
CGGCCCTCGCGGCGGAGGTAGTCGGTCAACTTGTGCGCGGCGATCGAAAACAGGTAGCTTTCCAGTG
>JABDGM010000173.1 GCA_013286045.1 Planctomycetota bacterium
TCGCGTCCGCCCTCGCTGCCGTATTGGTCCACGATTCCGGCTGTATCTAAACGTACTCGCGCAATTCACCATTCGCGGAAGTAATTTGACTTTAGTGGCGGGTTTTAACGACACTTTACGGTTACATACATATAGTTTATGGACGTTGGCAAATTAAGCGTTACGTAAGCGTCAGTCTGGTCCAGCGAGATTTGATGGATGCGTGCGTGAACTGATCCAATACTGGCCGAATTGCAAGGCTTTCCGCTATCTGAACCTATTGTTAGGATAAAATTGCTCTGAATGAGGGGGCGTTGAAGGGGAGTTTACAACATTGCAAAGAGCTAGGTCCGCCTCGCTTTGTGCTGCCCCCGGTATATCGTGGAAGCAATGCGATGCCCCCTGTCGTGATCATCGGCGGCGTTCGCCAGCATACCGGGCGTCGTTTCGCCGGACAAATTCCTCCGTGGGCGGAGAAAGCGGACCGGACCTCGCACCGGCGAGTGGTTTTAGTTCATACTTCCGCGCAGCCGCTTTTGCTTTGCGTTGCTAGGTCGGCGCTTATGGGACAGGCCGTGGCAGATACCGAACGAGTACAAACGGAAATCGCACTACGCAAATACGCAAAGCAGCTGCGAGACCTCTCCAAACACTTCGTAGACGTCCAGGAGGAGGAACGGCGCCACCTCGCTCGCGAGCTGCACGATGAAATTGGGCAAGTGCTAAGCGCAGTCAGTGTGAATTTGCAAGCATTGAATGAAGTTATTGACGTCAAGAGCAGGTCACGACTGGATGAAAGCATCGAGATAGTGGACCGGGCGATAACTCAAGTGCGTAATCTGTCGCTGGATTTGCGGCCCTCAATGCTCGACGACCTTGGTTTGATCTCAACATTACGATGGTATGCGGATCGACACGCGCAGCGAGCTGGTCTTCGGCTAGAATTTGTCGCTGACGCAACCGGTGATCGCTTGCCCGCCGAACTCGAGATCGCCTCGTATCGGGTAGTGCAAGAGGCTTTGACTAACATCGTTCGCCATGCGAAGGCAACACATGTGAGACTGGAGCTACACCAGTGCGACGCGGCGCTGCGGCTAGTCATTCACGACGATGGGATCGGATTCGACGTGACCGCCGTCCGAGAGGGGGCTGCTCACGGGGTTTCTTTCGGCGTGCTCGGAATGCGCGAACGCGTCGAACTTATTGGTGGTCAAATCGAAATAGATTCTAAACATGACCACGGGACTACGATCCACGTTAGCATTCCTATAGCAGCTAACTCTGTTGCACCCGAAGCGGTAAACGACGCAACGTAAATGTCTCCGATAAGAGTACTGTTGGTCGACGACCACGAGTTGTTCCGAGCCGGAATTCGGGCGTTGCTGGGAAAAGTTTCTGGGGTCGAAGTCGTCGGCGAGGCCCGTACCGGGCGCGATGCCATTCATTTGATCGAATCAAGCGCCCCTGACGTGGTGTTGATGGATATATTGATGCCCGAGTTGAATGGGCTCGATGCCTCCGCACGGATAGCTGCAGCATTTCCAAATGTGCGAGTTATTATTCTTTCCATGAATGCCGCGGAGGAATACGTCCTTCAGGCGCTTCGTGCGGGCGCTGCTGGGTATCTGTTAAAGAACGTCAGTCCTATTGAATTGGAACTTGCAGTCAAGGCGGTCGCACGAGGCGAAACGTTTCTCAGCTCCAAGATCTCAAAGCACGTTATGGAAGCGTATGTGAACCGAATTGGCGGGCAAGCCGATTCCACAGTGCAATTGTCGTTGCGACAACGTGAGGTACTACAGCTGGTCGCCGAGGGATCGAAGACAAAGGACATAGCCAAGAAGCTGGGGCTGAGTGCCAAGACTGTGGAGATGTATCGCATGCAAGTCATGGAAACGCTGAACATTCACGATGTCCCCGGATTGGTGCGCTACGCAATACGAGCAGGGCTTATTACAGCAGACGAGTGAAGCGGTCTCAAAGGCGTTGTAATTCCTCGTTTTTGTATCAGTTATTCGTTGATTTTCGCATTTCTGGTGCCCGTAGCCAGCTTACCGGGGAGTTTTCGATTCATTACCAGGGTGTTTACTGTAGTCTCGCACGTATACGGAAACTATCCTATTTTCCTCGCCTATAGTTCCGACGCTGGCGTCACATTTCCAGTCTGACCGTACTGTGCCTCGAAAGCACTGCTGGGGATTAGGTCTTTCGTGGGCGAAGCCAACGCGTGTCAATCGCCTGACCATCGAACTGGAAGAGCCGTGAAACTAACTCGTAAAGTTGCGTACGCAATTCAAGTGCTATTGCACTTAGCGCACGTCCCGACCGATGTTCCAGTCTCCGGTAGTGCCCTCGCGTATGAAGGTCGAATGTCGGAGCGATACCTGTTGTCAGTTTTGCGCAGCCTAGTCTCGCGCGGCCTGGTGCGGTCCATGCGTGGCGCGGATGGTGGATACTGTCTGGCGCGTTCTCCAAAACTACTAACTCTGCTTGATATAGTAGACACATTCGATAATCCGCTTGGTCCTCAAGTTGAAGATTTTGATAGCCAACCCGCAGCAATCCGGGACCGAGTGTTGGAGACGCTTATACGCGCATCCGACGCCGCGCGAAAGGAACTTGAAAGACTGACGATCGCGGATTTGCGCGACGTGCGAAGGACGTAAGTATCTATGCAACATGTCGCGGACTTTGGAGGCAATTCGCTGTGGATATGGCCGCTGATGAAATTGTCTAACTCTTTCGGCGGATCATGTTAAACACGTAGTAACACTGTCAATTAGGGGATGCCTGATCGAGGACACCCGCAGTTAATCGAATTGATGGTTTGGCTCGAGCTTCCGAGTTCGGGGTCGTGTCAAGCCTATTCAACGAAGCGGTGACATCGATCCAACGCACCGAATGAAACGACGTCGCCCGGCCGTGCTGAGAATCGTTCGTTTGCAGATAGTACTCACCGCACCCCGAAGAAAGGCGGCAACAATCCCCACCGCATTAGGGTAAGCGCGCGCTGCCTGCCCACTTGGCGAATGCAAGGGATGTCAATTGTCCGCGGAATGTTATTTCGCGGTTCCCACAGCGGCAATTCGTCGGAGGCGATGGTGAGTTCAAACTCTCTTATGAGCACCGTCAGCCGGCATTTGATATTTATTCTGCCGCACATGCCAAAAGTATAGCGGTGTACTGGCAATCGACCACAAAATCGGCGGTGCGCAGAAAACCTACATTTTTTCTCGTGCACCATTTCCCTATACTGCACCCGTGAACAGTATCCCACGCGAGCAGTGCCGATACCTAGCGGCGAAGTTCTGCCGAATGAAGCTGAACTCTCACGGGTGATTGAGCACTTGTACTATAACGAAGTTGCGCATGATAACGAGCTTCAGTTGCTCGCGTGTCGCGCATTAGATGACGTGCAGCAATTACACGAGCACGTTCGCGCTTTGGAGTCGTCGCCGATAGTTAATGAGGTCGCATGAGAATTCCACATACGTTTATTAGACAGTCAACGCTACGTTCGGTAATCCTGGAATTCGTCACGCGCGACGGGACGGATCATTCGCCAGTTGCGCCGCGAATCACTGACGTGCTGAAGCAATTGGAAGACAACAGAGTTGCGTTGCATTTCGACGAGGATACGAAGTCTTGCAATATCGTGCAGCTATGAGAGTTTCGCAGCTTACGCCAGATCAGCACGCCAAGCTCTTAAAGCATGTCAAAAGGATGACGAGCTATACGGAGCGGTTGCTGAACCGGCTCTACCAACGGCGTTCCACAAAGCACAGCGAATTCGTTCAGAAAACGTTGCCAGTCCAGCGAGCTCTACGCGAGTTGCAACACTACATCGCTTCAAATCCACCAGAAGATACGTCGGGCGGCACTGAGTTGCCGTTTCGATCCTAAGTCCGTAGCAGACAGCCCGCGTGGCACTGATTCACTTTGCGCCATCGCGGGCATGTTCGACACGCTAGCATCGCTTGTAAAGGGCTGATCGATTAACGCGAGCTACTGCGATCAGACCCGGAGACCTTCACGATTTTGTTATAGACTCCAAAAAGCAAAAACGGAGCAGCCCATTGGCCGACAAAAAGACTTTCATCCTTGCGGTCGGTGAGGCGCAGAAAGAGCGCTATTCCCATAGAAGCCGCTGCGGCCCACAAGAAAGTATCTGACGGCAGCTTCGCAGTTTGTTCTTCAATCATTCTGGCAACTGTTCCCTCGGAATGGTCTTCGGCGTCACGTGTCGAAGCGCGTAATGTGGCGGTATTAGCCATACTGTTCTCCGTTCAAAATGGTACGATGCTTAGACTTTTATGACATTTACCGCACATTGCATACCGCATTGACGTCACGCGCAGAGGCAAAATGTCATCTGCCGCATCTGATGCCGACGTTAGCCTAGCTCGTCCATGTTCTGCTCAACGCACGCCTGCGTATCGACGACCGTGCAGAGTAGATCGATCGGCGTAACGGCATTGCTGGATATTGAGATGCCGCCGGTGGACTTGCTATTCACTCAGAATAGCCAGCCGCGGAAACATGAAATGCAAAAGCCTCTCAA
>JABDGM010000174.1 GCA_013286045.1 Planctomycetota bacterium
CACAGCCGGTCGATCGAATAGCGCGCGCCACAGGGACCGATCATGAGATACAAAGCGAGCATGCAATTGATTTTATCGAGGCCGAAATAAGCTCCGGGCGTTATTCGATTGGCATACGACACTGCGAATAGAAACGCGAAGATCGCCATCACGCGACTGAACAGCCCCACCGTGAGGAGGAAGAACACCGTGAGCGCAACGATGTGAATCGTCCACATCAACTTGGGCGAGTTGACATAGTCGAAGTGGGTCCACATCGTGTTCAGATGCTTTTCTGGCGGAGCTTGCGAGTTCGGATCGGTCGGTCCATCGATCATCTGCTGATGGAGAGTCTTGGGTAGCCAACCATCGTCGCTGAAGAACTGCGTAAGCCCCATCGACCACACGAGGTGGGTGTAGAGAAGCATCGCGCCGGCCAAAACTCGAATGGCAGACAGTGTCGTCGGGCTCGAAGGAGCGAACCAGAAATCGGTCCAGGCGTCCCAAGCCTCGCTCAGGTAGTCGCGAACAATGGTAATCATCTTCGCGGCCCTCCTTGCCAACGGCTGGCAACATTGGCACGCTCAGCTTGCCAATTCAAAGGACGAGGCGGTTGTGCGGGCGGCGCAAATGATTGTTTTTGTGTTTCGGCGGGCGACTCCGGCTCGGGCGGCAAGTCGGTGCGCCGCTGGACGGCTTCGGCCTCGAGTTCATATCCCTGTTCATTGAGTTGGTGCGGGTCGCCTTCCCGCGCCATGTCTTGCGAAAGCCGCCCATAGCCCTTCGCCCGTCCCATCAGCGCGTAATCGGCCGACAATGGATAGTGCGCAAAGAGTTGCACACGAACCGTTTGGGCTGCGCGATTGTTGCGAAGCAACTGCCGACCGAATGCCTCCAAGTAGGACTTTCGGCGCGCCTCGCTCGTCGCTTTGTCGCCAGCCATCATGTCGAGCTGATCGGCGAGCATCATATGGCGATGATAGAGCAACCGCGGCCAGTGCTCTTTTTTGTCTGGCAGCGTCCCTTCACCCACACGCTGATTCGCAGCGTCGAAATACTCGTAGTGGATTACGTGACCCGGTCCGACAAACGGCGCAAAAAATGAATGCCCTTGATTGAGATAGAGCGCGTTGAGGTACATGCACATGGGCGATTTCGGATTTTCCGCAATCGTCTCGGCCAACAGTGACGAGGGACCGGGAATCGCCATGGCAGCCAGGAAAACGGCTGAAAAATGCCAGACGATCCACAGACTAATCAGCCCGCAGACGAGCGCGCCTGGTCGGCCATTCTTCTTCCCTTCGCGCGGCGGCGCCGCCGGTTTTGGCTTGGGCGCAGGCGCCGGAGGCGGCGGGCTCGCGGGTTTTAACGGTGCTCCGACCATCGAAAGCGATAGGTATAGATAGGAAGCCGGCGACTTATTTCAAGCGCGGGGATACTAGCAACGCAGGCCGCGTACCTGCCAGAGCAATCAAAATGAAAAGCCCTCGTCCCGGCAAGTCGCCGGGCGAGGGCTATAGCTCATTCTTCAGAGCCCGCAGCCACGCGCGGTGGCTGCAAGCGTGCAATCTACTGTTGAGCGACCTGCTTGCTGCTGTCGTTCGAGAAGTTGACTGCCAAATCTTCGTTTTGGCCACCGGTGAGCGTGATCGTCCGCTCTTCACGTTGGACTTGGCCATCTTGGGTCGTTTCAACGACGATCTTGTAGTCGCTCCAGCGTTGACCGGAAGCAAGCTTCGTCGTGGCGAACTGGCGAACCTCGCCGGTTTGCTTGGTTTCGACGCCCGCCAAGGTGACCTTGGCATCAGCCGGAACATGCAGGGTCAACTGAGTCTTAACAGCTGGCGCGCTCGAGGCGACAACCGTGCTGTTCGAGTAGCTGACCCGAGCGTAGCCACCATCGGAGTAACCATACGACGAATAACCGCCGCACGAACCGCAGCTGCTGCTGATCACGGTGTAGCCACCGCCGCAGCTACCGCAGCTGCTGTAACCACCCCACGAACCGCCATACGATCCATAGCTACCGCCGTAGGAACCGCACGAGCCACCACCGTACGAACCGCCCGAACCCCAAGAACCGCCGTGCGATCCCCAAGATCCGCCGCCCCAGCTACCGCAGCTGCCGTGGCCGAACAGATGTGCGGACGCGGTCGCGGCGCTCAACGAGATGGCGGTGATTGCAACGAACGCTGCGAACAAACTCTTTTTCAGTGTCATGTGAGATATTCCTCCCATTTTCCGTGAGCCGAAGAACACCTGTCCTTCCGGTGGTCCGCAACCGCGAACACGGGATTTAGAATAACAGCACGACTGGACAATTCAAGTAGGCTGGGAAAACTTGTCCGTCTCCGTAGACCGTAGCGATTATGGGGCCGGAGAAGTCCTAATGGCCGTCTAATGTGCTAGCTGTCAGTGCGAAATCGCCGTTTACCTGGAAATTTGACAGCGGCCGCACTTCACACGGGGGCAGATTCCGTACTAAGTCATTTTGCCGCCGCAACTTGCAGCTCAAGGTTGTCGAAAGCAAGTTCGCCGGTGGCCCCCAGTAGCCCGATGCGGACAATCGCCTCGCGAGCTTTCAAAGGGACACGGATTCGCCCGGTTTCCGATTTCCAATCGAAACTGCCTGAAAATGACCCCGTGGATTCTTCTCCGACAGTGGCGCGCCGCTCGTCGTAAAAAGTCACCACGATCCGCGGCGGGCCTTCCTTTGCGTCACTTTGCCGAATGTCTTTTCCGCGAACCCAATAGTGGAGCTCGATCGCAGAGACTTCGCGGCCATCGACGGCAAAACCTTGTAACGCGTGACAGCCGCGGCCCGGATCCGCGTTTTTGAAATCGGCGTAGAGCTTGCCGTCGGGAACGTTGCCATCAGACATTAATTTGAGCTGCCGCTGGTAGTGCCAGCCCGTCGCCTCGTCGTCGCCATCCGCCGTCTTCGTCGTTTCTTCGAAGCTTCCGTTTACGATTTGCGGCTTGGCTGGATCGGGTTTGATTTTGCGCTGCTGCTCAGCGGCACCAGTCATCGGAACGAATAGCGTGGCTCGGAGCGCCTCGGACTTGAGCTCGCCTTTGACTTTGCGCATCAAATAGAGCGTTTGTTGATAGCGCTCGCCGACGGGGATCACCATCAGCCCGCCTTCGCGAAGCTGGTCGACAAGCGGCTGCGGCGCTTTCTCCGGCGAACACGTGACGATGATTTTGTCGAACGGCGCGGCTTCGGACCATCCTTTGTAACCGTCGCCGGAACGTGTGTGGACGTTGTCGTAGTGCAACCGCTTGAGGACTCGGGTGGCGCGCTTGCTGAGATCGTCGACGATTTCAATCGTGTAGACATCTTTCACAAGGGGACTGAGCACTGCCGCTTGGTAGCCGCTGCCGGTGCCAATTTCGAGCACGCGGTCGTTCGGTTGAGGATCGATCGCCTCGGTCATCGAAGCCACGACGAACGGCGGGGAAATCGTTTGGCCATTGCCGATTGGCAGAGCCATATCGAGATAAGCGCGTTCACGTTGATTCGCAGCAATGAATTCATGCCGAGGCGTATCGCGCATCGCGCGGACGACGCGCTCGTTCTTCACACCGGCGGCGACGATCTCTTTGTCGACCATTTCATTCGCGAGCCGTTGCCAGCCGGGAAAAGTGTCGACGCCCGAGGCAGTTGCCGCGAGCGCAATCAGCACAGCAGCGAACAAATGGATCTGTCCTATCCGCACTAACTTCATAACCAACCTAAGGATTCAATTGATTCGTTATTTCAACTATAGCTCGGTGGGTACGCTCAATTGAGTCGGCGTTTGGGTACCTTAAAGATCGATCGTGGCTACAATCGTTATTATCTCAAATACGACGGGATGAATACAGGCGAAGCGGCGATTTGGGCGAGAGAGCCGCTTTCTACGACGTCGACAACTCTGCGGAAGCATGAACTTCTGATGACACTCTCGATTTCTACACTCCGCTTTGCGGCCGGTGTCTCCATTTTCATGGCCGCGCTGGCTACAAATGCGAATGCCCAGATCGCCACGCTCGACAAAGGACACCAGATCTTCGTCAACAACGGCTTGCAAATTTGGGGTCTCGATACAAGCGATGACTATTCGTTGGACTACAACGAATTGCAAGCCGGCAACATGACGGCAGTCATGTGGACGACGGGCCAGGCTCAGCCGGGTAACCTTACCGCTGGTCAGAAATGGGGCACGTGGGTCGACGACAAGCTTTCGCCATCGACCGCGCTCGATGCCGACGGCATCGCGCACCAAAACGACCTCATTGCGATTCAAGTCGGCGATGAACAGCAAACGGACATCGAAGATCCCAACGGCCACACGCAAGCCTGGTTCGCGGCGGCGCACGCTGGAAACTACTTCCCGAATACGGTGCTATACACAAACTCTTTTTTCATCGCCAACCAAACGAACTACACGAACTACATTGCAAACGCGAATCCGGACGCGATCTCGTGGGACAGCTATCCGTTCTCCAATCCAGCGGGCCAATACATTTCCTCCACCAACTGGTTGGCGCTCGGCAACATTTTTCGACGCAACGCATT
>JABDGM010000175.1 GCA_013286045.1 Planctomycetota bacterium
TGCGAAAGGCATCGCAAAAGCCGCCCGATCTTGTAATTCTGGACCTCGGTTTGCCGGATATCGATGGACAAGAGGTTTTGAAGCAGCTGCGCGTGTGGTTCACGTCGCCCGTGATCGTGCTTTCGGCCCGAGACCAAGAACAGCAAAAGGTCATCGCGCTCGACAGCGGGGCAGACGATTACCTCACGAAGCCGTTCAGTACGGTCGAACTGTTGGCGCGTATTCGCGTTGCCCTGCGGCATGCTGCTCGCGGCGACGATTCGGATTCTACGGTTCTCGAACGGGGCGATTTGAAAATCGACCTCGCTGCCCGCAGCGTTTGCGTAAGTGGCAACGAGGTGCACTTAACGCCGATCGAGTTCAAACTGCTCGCGTCGCTCGCGCGGCACCCGGGAAAAGTTCTCACGCACCAGCAATTGCTCAAAGAAGTGTGGGGACCTCATCACACGGACGAAACGCACTATCTGCGTGTCTTCATGACCAGCTTACGACGAAAACTCGAAGCAGACCCGGCCCGGCCGCGGTATCTTCTTACTGAGCAAGGCGTGGGTTACCGATTTGCCGGTGAATAGCGCGGCATTGGCGAGCGCGGCGAAAAAGTATCGTTGGATGAATGACGATTGATGATCGTTTTTCGGTCGACACGAGGGATGCACATGGAAATTAAACGAATCGGTTCACAGCCATCGAACAAAGGGCCGGCCGACTGGTTTACCGGCACGGTTCGAATCGATCCACTATTCGATGCGCCGGAACCCGCGCGAGTTGCCGGCGCCAGCGTCACATTCGAACCCGGCGCTCGCACCGCGTGGCACACGCATCCACTCGGTCAAACATTAATCGTGACGGCTGGCTGCGGTTGGGCCCAGCGCGTGGGCGGCCCTGTCGAGGAAATTCGGCCCGGTGATGTTGTTTGGTTCGCTCCTGGCGAAAAGCACTGGCACGGCGCGGCAGCAACCACCGCGATGACGCATATCGCTATTCAAGAAAAACTCGACGGCAAACCTGTCGAGTGGATGGAACACGTGAGCGATGACCAGTATGGCAAGTAGTACGCGTCATACCTTGAGAAAAATCTTCCGCTTGTACAAAAAGTACAGCAATATCCATTCTATGAAGACGTAGGCGATTGCAAAAAGCAACGGCTGGTATGCACCGGTGTTCCGGAGCGCGCCGCCGAAAAAGAAATTCGTCGTGTGTTCGAAATCGATGAATTCACTCGCCAGATAAATAAGAATGGAATTGCTGCCGATCACGATCCACGGAAAAGCCCAGGCTCGAAAACGCCAGACGTCGATCACGTAATAAAACAGCGACAAAAATATCAGGCTCCATCCCGCGCAGCGAAGCACGAAAGAGCTGGTCCATAAGTTCTTGTTGATCGGGAATTCGAAGTTCCACAAATAAGCCAGCCCGAGGCATGCCGCTCCCGAGATCACCATCAGGCCAGCTTTGGCATGACTGCTCCATCGCTCACTCTTGAGCAAGTGCCCCGTGACTACGCCGATTAGCACAGTGGCGATCGCCGGCACAGTCGATAACAGGCCCTCGGGATCCCGGTCGCCCATGTAGAGACGCCCTGGAATCAACATTCGGTCGATATAGTCACCCAGCGTATGACCAGGCGTGAGGTCGTGGGCACCAAACCCAGGTACGGGGATAAATCGTAACGCAGCCCAATAGCCGACGAGCAGACCGACAATCCAAACGCACTGCCCACGCACTCCAGAGTTCAAGACGATGAGCCCCGCGAACATATACGCCAAACCGATTCGCCCGAGCACGCTGGGAAGTCGCGGCGGCCCGTTGAATTGGAGCAGGCCGTTGTAAATCATTCCGAGTAACACGAGCAGCAGGCCGCGAATGATCACATGGCGATAGACGTCGGCGTTGGTGGCCCCACGATCGAACCGTTTTTCGAACGAGAACGGCATCGCCACGCCAGCAATGAACATGAAGGTCGGGAAAATTAAATCGTAAAATGCGAAACCATTCCACTCCGGATGGTGAAGTTGTCCCGACAGCCAGACGAGCCAACCCCAACCGGTCAATTCCGCGGCAGCGTGTGCGATGGATTCGCCGCCGACGATCCAGAACATGTCGAACCCGCGCAGGGCGTCCAGGCTCAGCAGTCGTTGACTTGCAGGCTTCGATTGGTCGTTACTGATTTCGGTAGACACGTTCGATCGGACCTGTTGGGGTGATGGAGATTTCCAGCCGCGTGGCCTCACACGTCGTATCCAAACTCGCGAATGAACGGTTCGAGTGTTTTCATGGCCGGTTCGAGCAGATGTTGATAGTTTTTCCAACGGCCAATCGCCCGCGTATAAATCGGCTCCGCGACAGCCTCGTAGCTGGGGCTGCTGACTTGCTTGGCTTGCGCTGAGTGCTCGCGGTAGTTCAACACACTGTCGTCCCACGACATTCCCATCGTCGCGAGCGCGCGCCGCGCTTGGCGTTCCGCGTTTGCCACCATGTCTTCGTACCGCACTCCGCACCAGGGCGTTTCGATCAAATCGCGCATTCGGAGCCAGGCGGACATGTCGGATGCATACCGCGCCGCGGTTCGTTCGATATCCAAAAAGTGCACGCTCATCGGATTGAGTGGCAGATATCTCAGATAACAACTTAGCACCACATCGCGCGGGTCGCGTAGCGCAATGATGATCCGCATCTCGGGAAACAGTCGAAACACGACCGGAAGCATCGAATTGTAAGCCGGATTCTTGTCGAGGTGCATCCGCCCGTCGATCGGTTCGCCCAGCAAGTACTCCATTGCTTCGAAGTACCGTTGTCGAGCCGCTTCGATGTCGTTTGCGCGAAGGCCGTTCAGCACATTGAACAGCGGCGTGTTTCGTTGACGGCGCATTGCGCTGTGAAGAAACAGCCGGCCGACGACGTCGTGCTCTTCGGAGCTTACGACGTCCGGATGGGCGTCCAGCATTTGTTCGAGCAGCGTCGTTCCGGAACGCGGAAAACCTGTTAACAAGGCCACCTGTCGCGGCTCACTTTGTTGGAGTTCCGCACGCCATCGGCGGAGGTCTTCGGACGTGAACGCTACAAGCAACTCTTGCATGGCGAGCTGCATCCGATTCGAGAGTTGCCACACCGGCTCTGAATGTGCTTGCTGACCTTGTTTGCACCGCTCAATCGCTCCAACGGCACGCTGGAAATCGCCGGCCTTGTCCCACATCAACGCCACTTCGCCCCACGCCCGGCAAGCTAAATCGGATTCTGCGGGAAGCATCTCGCCCAAGTTGCGGAAAATGGCTTCCGCGTCATTGAATTGCCCTTGCCGACGCAGAATTCGACCGCGAACGAAGTGCACCCTTGGTTCGTCGAAGCCGACTCGCACCGCCCGATCGACGAGTTCCTCAGCTTCCTCAAGTTGATGCGTGCGTTCATAGAGAGATGCCAACTCCGTCCAAGTCAGCGGCCCCACGCCGGGCACTTCCAATGCACTCTCGTAACTTGCGATTGCGCGCTTCGACAGCTTCAATGCGCTCAAATTCTCCGCGATGTAGTGATGCACTCCGGGCTGGCGCGGTGCGCGAGCGATGAGTCGGTCGTGCAGGCCATCCATGCGGCCGAAATCAAACATTTCGCCGTGCGCGCGGGCGGCCGCGAAGTATGCTTGCGCGTTGTTCGCTTCCTGCCGAAGCGCTTCGTCGAACAGCGCCAACGCGTCGTCATACCGGCCCTCGCGCCATAGCGACTGGGCGGCGGTCACGCGGGGCGAAGCGACATGAACGAGCGCCTCCGATTGACGTTTCGCAGTTCGGCCTGAGTGCGAAGAGATCGGGCGGCGTTTGGTCATCGGCGCATCCTCGCGGCTGCCTTGTTACGCATATCCAAACGCTTCGACGAACGGCTGCAGGATCTCGAGGCTAGGCTCCAACTGACGCTCATAATTCCGCCAGCGGCCGATCGAGCTCGTGTACAGCGGCTTGGTGACGGCTTCGTAGGTCGGCGAATGCACGTGTTTCTTTTGCGCGCGGCGATGGAAGTCCAGGACGCCCTCATCCCATGGCAAACCGAGGAATTCGAGCGAATTCCGAGCTTGGCCTTCGAGGTCGCTCACCGTGTCTTCGTATCGCACGTAAATCCACGGGTTGCGAAGCATGTCGCGAATCTTGAACCAGGCGTTCATCGTGTTGGCGTATCGCCGCGCGGTTTGCTCCAACGTCAAATAGTGAACGCTCGTGTGGTTGAGCGGCAATCGCAACATGAAACAGCTGATCACCACGTCGCGCGGATCCCGCAGCGCGAAGATGATGCGCATGTCTGGGAAGATTCGCGCGATGAGCGGCAGTAGCAACGTGAAATCGGGATTTTTGTCGAGAAGGATTCGCCCGCCGATCGATTGCTGCATAGCGCCTTCCATGCCTTTCCAATACGCTTGCCGCAGCTCGCGGACGTCGTCCAGCGAAGCGCTATCGAGGGCGTCGATCAGGTTTCGCGGATAACCGTTGGGCTGATCCTTCGATAA
>JABDGM010000176.1 GCA_013286045.1 Planctomycetota bacterium
CATCGGGTCAGAGGGACTTAAAGATTGAATGCCTTTTCCCAGCCAGATTCCGGAGAAATCCGCCGGTTTGGCTTGGGCCTCGGCCGTCTGAGTGAAGTTCCGAATGTTCCGAACGTTCCGAGGCGAAAAAAGTGCCACGCCACCTAGCAGCACAAGCGCTGAAACAATCAACAAAGCCTTTCGCAATTTACGATACCTCCCGCCAATGCCAGAAACAATCATCGGGTCGACCGCAACGTACGAAAGGAGCCTACGCTCTTCGACGAATACAACTCCCTGTGCCAACTTAATCTTGGACGAGTTCCTTGCCGTCGGGCCAGACTACCTTGACCATCTTGCCCCAGGCCCCGCCGTTCGTCCCTGGATGAAACGTAATCGAGACGACATCCCCGGCCTTCAACGACTTCCTGGTCCAGCCGTGAGTCAACATGATGTTCGGCGGATGAGCTTCGATGGTCCAATGCCTCGCTTTACCGGCTTCATCGACGCCGTCGAAACTGATTTCGCAATGCGGATTGGCCCAAACAAAATCGGTGATGGTCGACTTCACGGTAGAGACCTTGTCCATGTCGTACAACGATGATCCGCCATGATGGGCGAACACCGGGATGGAAACTAAAAGAAGAAAACTAACGGTCAGAGCCAAGCTGCCGAGAAGTTTTGTATTCATGCAGAATCCTCTCAAGGTGGGCTATCGTGGGTCACTTATATCGCCATTCGGAAAAACGGTCAAGCACTGCCTGTCCGGAAGTGCCAGAGACCGCCCACGGTTTCTTTGAACCCGGCAGAGCGCTCCTCGTTTTTGGAGGAGGCTACCGCCACATTGTAGAGCAAATCTGAATATGAGAACGCATCTGCGCCGCTTCACCGTTTGAGGTTGAGCAAGAGGCTTAGGCACCTGAGAGCGTGCGTCACTCTCAACATAGCATTCCTGCTGCGCCGCAAGCGTCGTATTGCCGCAGTGCCCCGAGGAATGCTCCTCAAGCCGCACACCAGAATTCGCCTTGAGCGGGACGTTATGCTTGACGGCCATATCCGCAAGTGATAAGAGACGGGCTTCCGGGGTAAGTCTAGTTTCCAAAAGGGGTGTGATCCTATGATTTCCTCTAAAGGGCTCCTCTCCGCATTGGTGTGTGCCCGCCTGAATCGTATTGCGTATTTGGCAGCGGCGACGGTTGCGGTATTTCTTGTTTGCTTTCCTCTATTCTCACAGTCGAACGAAGGCCACATTTCGGGTACCGTGTTTGATCAAAGCGGGGGCGCCATCGCAGGCGCCATGGTCACCGTGACCGACGTGGCCAGAGGCGTCGCGCGACCATTAACTGCGGATAGCGCCGGAGCATATTCCGCTCCTAACCTCCAGCCCGGGACGTATACGGTACGCGCTGAGGCAAACGGCTTCCAGACGACGCAGCACACCGACATCCTCGTTCAGGTCGGCCAAGATCTCCGGGTGGACCTTACGCTACAAGCGGGGTCGCAGTCCCAGACGGTGACCGTCACGGGAGAAGTCCCGGACGTCGAAACCACCAACGCCACCTTGGGTGGCGCGATTAGCAATCAGACGATCAATGATCTGCCTTTGAACGGACGCGACTTCACGCGCTTGATCCAACTGCGCCCGGGAGTGGTGAGCTACCCCGGTGGGGGCGATCACGCCGACTCGACGAACGGTCAGACGGCCAACATGGGCGTCTTTCTGCTGGACGGCCTTCTTAACTACACCCCAATGAATGGCGGAGGTGCTCTGAATTACCGGTACCAGGCCGGAGGCTCTTCGACCATCCTGCCCATCGATGCCATACAGGAATTTAATGTCCAGGAGAATCCCAAGTCGGAATACGGATGGGCCATCGGAGCGATCACCAACGTTGGGCTGAAGGCCGGTACGAACACGATTCACGGCACTGGCTACGCGTTTGGCCGCGACGACGCCTGGGATGCGCGCAACTACTACAACCCGCCAACAACGGGGAATGGAACGGCGAACCCCAAGACGCCCGTGGCGTTGAAGCAGTACGGCGCTACGGCGGGCGGACCCATTGTAAAAGATAAGCTCTTTTGGTTCGTAGGCTACGAGGGGCAACGTTACACGGTGGGGGATGAATACGTGGGGGCCGCCCCAATGTCAGTTTCGATGGCGACACTCGGCATTTCGCCCACTTCTCCCCAAGCAATAGCAGGAAGTATCGTGGATGCGTGTAACGCATTGAAAGCGAAAGGAACGGCAATCAACGCGCTGAGCGCACAACTGGCGGGCCTCAATACCACGACTTGTGCGATTTCCGGCCCCTCGTCCACAATTGAAAACCTCTTCCCATTCAACCCGGGTACCAATCCGGGCGGGCCAACCGTCTTTGCGCCGACACTAACTAACAGCAGCCCCAGCGATAACGGGATCGCGAAATTCGACTACCACCTCAATGACCACAACTCATTCAGCGCCTCGTATTTTAGAGGACAGCTTCACAATGCGGTTTGGGTTACCTCACCCGATCAGTTGACGCAACAAATGCAAAATTTGGTTTCCGTAATTAATTGGGATGCTGGACTCAGCTGGACTTACACACCGGGTTCCAGTTGGGTTAATGAACTCAGAGCCGGCGCAAACCGAATTACCGAAACCAATATTGGATCGGACAGCGCGACCAATCAGGCGAATGCGTACCCCACCGGCTTCGGTATCAATACGGGCGTCACCAACCCTCTCTATTACGGGATGCCCTATCTCCAGGTCTCGAATCTCACCAATTTCGCCTTGGGCCACGGCAATTTCTCCGCTACTCGGGGGCCCGGCGGCTTGGACCAGCTTATAGATAACGTCTCTTACTTACGCGGCAAGCACGCGTTCAAGTTCGGCGGAAATTTCTTCAAAACAATTTTGGACGACAACAGCTATAACGGAGCCCAGGGTAAAATCACATTCGCTAGTATTAGTAGCTACCTGCAAGGCGTACCATCCCGAGGAAGTATCGTTGTGGGGAACACTCAATATCGAAAGCGGGATTGGGACTTTGCCGCGTTCGCTCAGGATGACTGGCGTGCGACTACAAGGCTTACCCTGAACCTGGGCGTGCGATGGGAATACGCCTCGCCCCTCACGGATATCGACGGCTTGTTCGGCGGCTTCAATCCCACCACCGGCCTGATTCAGAGTCCCACGATAAATCCGGATTATAGAAACTTCTCGCCACGCGTTGGGCTGGCGTGGGACGTCAAGGGGAACGGAAAGACCGTGGTGCGCAGCGCCTTCAGTCTCATGTACCCGACCGCGATTTTCTCGACTGTAACCGGAGCGACTGGTGTCCCCTTCGGATTTGACCAGGTCGTTAAAGGGGTCACCACACCTGGTTCACAAGTCGGCAGTGGCACAGTCACCTACACTGCGGCACAACTTCTACCGGGTTGGAGCACGACCGGGCCGGTCTTCCCGGCTACTGGCAGACTCGTCTGCGGCGACGCGGTGAAACCCGATCCAGCGCAATGCAACGCTCCTTTCGTGGACCCCAATATACGTACTCCCCACATCTTCAATTGGAATCTGGACGTTCAAAGGGCCTTGACCAGCACCCTTACGCTGGATCTCGCATACGTCGGCAACCACGGCTCGGGCCTGCCGGGCAATCTCGACACCAATGCTCCTCCGCTCGGCGCTGGGTGGACCAGTGCCGCGGCCCAAACCGCCAATACGGGTTCTGTCGTTTGCCTCAGCGCCGCCAGCGCTGCTGCGGGTTACAACAACTGCGCCGTCAATTCGGCGGCTGAGATAGCGGCCCGGCCATACAACACCGCTTTTCCCTACTTGCAGTTCATAAACGAGCTTGGCAATCGGGATCCCTCCAGCTACAACGGTCTGCAGGCGACCCTGACCGAGCGGCCTCTCCATGGGCTATATTTCCTTGCTGGCTACACTTACTCACACGCTCTTGACCAATTTTCCTCGCCGCCGCCCGGCAGAGGTGGATACCAGGATCCTGCCCTGCCCCAGTTGGACTATGGCAGCAGCGACTACGACCTCAGAAATCGCTTCACTTTGTCGATGACCTACAACCTCCCGAGTAAGAAGGCACCCGGGCAGATGCTGGAAGGCTGGGTGGTCAATTCCGTTGTGACGCTCCAGAGCGGTATGCCCTGGGGCACAATGGACACCAATAACGATTTCTACGGAAACCTCGAGTTTAAGAACAGTGCTCAGGAGCGTTGGAATTTCACCGGAAACCCGGCGGACTTTACTTCCGGGCCGGTCAATATCCCATGTTTCTCCAATCCGTCAAGCACCATGGCCAACTGCACTCCCTATGCGACGCCAGGCGGAGTACCAACGCCGCCAGCGATCTGTCTGAGTGCTGCGCAAGCCAATGGCCCACTGGCCGTCGCATCGTTGTTTAACAACGGTTGCTACGTGAAGGGCAATTCCGTGATCACTCCTCCTGCCTACGGCAGTATCGGGAACATGGGCCGCAATTTTTTTCGCGACGCCGGT
>JABDGM010000177.1 GCA_013286045.1 Planctomycetota bacterium
GAATTGCTTGGAAGAACTTTTTAGCGTTGGCATCCATGGTGAATCGCGTCGTCAGGTTTGGTCGGGATTTAAGCGGGCAAACATGCGGTTCCGAAATGCTGGCGATAGCATCGTCGCCAGCATTGAAACACGGGATAAACGTGGGCGATTGTAACGGTTTTTCTCATTGCGTGGGAGTCGGGCCGACGATGATACCAGCGCCTCACGGCTCGATTTCATTGCGCTGCACGTATTACGGGCAGCATCGGGGGGAACTTGTCTTGGGTCGTGAGCGGTGCGTCCCCTCGTTGCCCGTGCGCGCGTGTCGCTAAGGATACGAGAGATGCGAAATCTGTTCACAGCCATCGCGGTTGTCGCTGCGATCTCTTTGCTGCCGGCGCGCTCGGATGCGGGCATCTTAGGCCTCTTCGGGTTTGATTGCTGCGGCAGTCATAACTGCGATTGCCATAGTTGCGGTTGCGGAAGCTGTTGCGAGCCGGCGTGCGGATGCGGCGGTTGTTGCGATTCTTGCTGTGAACCAGCCTGCGGCTGCAATAGCTGCTGCGAGCCGTGCTGCGGATGCGGCAGCGGCTGCTGCAATGGGTGCCAATATGCGGGGCAGATGTATCACTGCGGCTGCGAAAGCCATGTACCGATTTGCTGCTGCAAGCCATACGGTGGTAGTTGTGGCGGTGGGTGCTGTGATAGTTGCAACAGTTGTTGCGAACCGGCTTGCGGGTGCAATAGCTGCTGCGATACGTGTAGTGAACCAGCGTGTGGATGTAGCAGCTGCTGCGAACCTTGCTGCGGTTGCAGCTCGGGTTGTGGTTCGTGCTGCAAATGGGGCACAGCAAGTTGCCCGATTCACTGCTGGGCGAAGCATTGCGGTTTCTGCACTGGCTGTGGCCACTTCTTGAGCGTCCTCAGTCGCTGCTGCCCGTGCAGTGGTTGCAATGGAGAGGTTTATTGGAGCGAATGGCACAACGATCCGCCGTATTGCCATGATCCTTGCTGCGGCGGTTGCTACACGGGCGGTTGCGGCGGATGTGGTTGCGATAGTTGCTGCAGCGGCGGTTGCGGGTGCAACAGTAGCTGCGGTTGTGGTGGATGTAATGGCGGCTGCGGGTACGACGGTGGATGCAGCGGTGGCGGGTGCAGCGGCGGCTGCGGGTGTGATGGTGGTTCTGCTCAGAACCACACGCCGAATGGTGGAGCTGCGTATGTGAAGCAAACCCAACCGAGCCGGATGCAAGTTGCTCAGAATCATCCGCGTCAGCAATCGCAAAGCAAGTTCCGGCCTGCTTATGTAAGCCAGCAACAGTCGAACCAACAAAATCAGACGCGGGTTGCTTCGCGTCCGCAGAACAACAATCAAACTGGCAGCGACACTTCGCGGCCGGCCTGGTGATATCGCCATCGGAGGGCGCCCGCTCACTGGTTCCCCTCCTTTTCTGAAATTCGGAACAGACGCTTAGCGTTCGTCGAGGTTTGCTCGGCGAACGCTTCAAGCGTTTTATGGCGTACTTCTGCCAGGCAGCCGGCGGTGAAGCGGACGTGCGATGGTTCGTTGCGCTTGATCTTGCGGACCGGCTCCGGCGTTAGGTACGGGCTGTCGGTTTCGATGAGGATGCGGTCGTCGGGCACGCTGGCGGCGATCTCGCGGAGCTCTTCGGACTTCTTGAACGTCACCATGCCGGCGAAGCTGATGTAGAGGCCCATGGCGACGCACTCGTCGCACATGGCGCGGCTGCCGGTGAAGGAGTGCATGACGCCGTTGAGCGGGCCGCGCTGGTGGGCTTCGCGGAGCATCACGAGGATGTCTTCGTCGCAATCGCGGATGTGGACGATGAACGGCAGGCCGCGATCTTGCGATAGCCGCAAGTGGCGGTCGAAGTAGTCTTGCTGGACGTCGAAGGGCGTGAAGTCCCAGTGGCGGTCGAGGCCGGTTTCGCCAATGGCGACGACCTTCGGCTGATCTAGCATCGCGACGACTCGGTCCCAATCGCCGGGTTTGGCTTCAGCGAGATAGTTGGGCTGCATGCCGACGGCGGCGTGGACGCCGTCGAATTCTCTTGCGACTTCAATCGCGGCGGCGCTTGTATCGGCGGAGATGCCGACGGCGATTATGTTGGCCACGCCCGCTTCGTGAGCGCGCGCGATCACGGCGGCGCGGTCCTCGGCGAATTCAGGTTGGTCGAGATGGGCGTGGGTGTCGAAGAGTTGCATTAAGTGATTATTGGGAATTAGGTTTTCTAGGTGAATGGTTGTAAGTTGTTGTCGCTCAACATGATTACGGAATTGGGCGAGGCGCAAAACATGCGAACACGATTTTTAAGTACAAAATTCGGGAGCATTGGAACCTTTTCTAGGTGACACGATCTGGAAAACAAGGCGCCTTTTGACATCGTGAATTCCAAAAGGGAGTGAATATTGGGAACGAAGTTGCGCAGCGGTTACAAAAAATGAGATCGCATTGCATGCGACCGAGGACGGCGATTGGAGGGTGGAATGTAGCACTATGCGCGGCCAAATTCTACAAAAAAATCGTCGGTACGAAAGTTTGTTGAGGCGGTGCCGTCGCTGCACGCTCTGGATCTGGGAGGACTTTTGACCGTGGGTTGGCACCCACGGCTAAGATGTTGCGCCGCTATGCGGCGGGGTGGTTAGTTAATCGGTAGCCAGCTTCACGTAAGACGATTGCCGCGATTGCTCCGGCGGCCATGCCTGCGAGTTGGAAGCCGATGAAATCGCAAGCGACGCTCGTCCGTGGTTACGGGTCAAACGTCGTAATTATTTGAACGGCGATGGCTGTTGCTATGATCCATTCGGCAACCTCGCCGCCTACGGCCAAAGCAACATCAAGCGCCTCCTCGCGTACTCCACAATCGCCCACGCCGGCTACATGATCATGGCCGTCGCCGCCGCAGTGCAGCTCTCCGGCACCAACACCGTCGGCGCACGCGAAGCCGTCGCCGCCCTCCTCTTCTATCTCATGGCCTACGTCTTCATGAACCTCGGCGGGTTTGCGATCGTCGCCTTCCTCCGCAACACGCTCGGCACCGAAGAAATCGCCGATTACGCCGGCCTCATCCGCAGCGCCCCGTTCACTGCGGTTACCTTCACCTCGATCCTCATCAGCCTCATCGGGATCCCACCGATGATCGGCTTCATGGGCAAGTTCGCGATCTTCCAATCGCTCGTCGTCGCCGGCGGCTTCCCCATGATCGCCCTGCTCGTCATCGCCAGCATCAACACCGCCATCTCGCTGGTCTACTATCTGCGAGTCGCCAAGGTGATGTGCATCGACGCCCCACCCGCCAACCGAGGCCCCGTCTGGATCGGCGTCCTCCCCGTCGTCTTCATGATCATCGTCGCCGTCCCAGTGCTCGTGTACGGTATCATCCCGGCCCACCTGCTCGAAATCGCCCGCGCCGCCACCCAACAACTGCTCCTCTAGCTCGCGTCCCTTATCTCAATGTCTTCTGCCGATACCATCGACGCCCTGAACCGCGTGATCGAGATCCTCGAGCGATCCTTCCCGCAATACATGCGCTGGGCCCGCCCTTACATCCCGCCTGCGCGCGCGAACATCATGCAAACGATCGAAACGATTGTCGTCGGCCAAAACGCGCTGACCGCCCGCATCGCCGAACAAATCTTCGAATCCGGCGGCCTCGCCGACCACGGCGATTTCCCCATCGAATTTGCCGACACCAACGACCTCGATATCGACTACCTCATCGATGAGTCGCTCGACTGCCTCAAGCAAGATATCAGCGAGCTAGAAGGTTGCGTCGATAGCCTCCGCCTCTCCCCCGCCGCCCAAACGCTGGCCTCCGAAGCCCTCGGCCTAACCAAAGGCCACCTCGAGCTCCTCGAAAAACTCGACACCGCCCCCACCGACGGCACAAAACTAACGGCCACGCCGGCATTCACAAACGACGCGCCGCCCACGTAGGCGAGCCCGCTTCAGCGGGCGGGAACCATCTCCAAGCACCCGCGGTATGGACGACCTGTTCGTCAATACGAAGCCGCCAAGATTCGACCGCCGAACAGCGGCATTGCTCGCCTTCGTCGTTGCGTACGCTATTTTCGACCTCTTTTGTTCCGGCTTCAACGGCCCTATTGCGTGGCATCGGCGTATTCTCGTCGGCATTTGGATGTCTCAGGCGATCTTAACTGGAGCTTGGACGGCCATCGGTCCGCCGCCCGCCGTGAAACGAGTCCCGCTAACCAACGTTGCACTCTTGATACTTACAATCGTCAGCAGCCTCAATCAGCCCGGGAATCCTCACTTCGCGGAAGGATGCCTCATAGTGTTTGGCTTGTCCGCCGGCGCCGCGCTCACGACCTGGGTCGTGGGTTGGCGCGCTCATTGGCAAATCGCCTCGCGCGAAGCGCCCGCCGCCGCAATCAATCAATTCAGCTTGAAATACATGATCGGCCTCATGACCATCATCGGCATCACGCTGGCTCTTAGCCGTACTTTAACTAAATC
>JABDGM010000178.1:0-1969 GCA_013286045.1 Planctomycetota bacterium
TTCGTGCACCAGGCCCGTGGCATCGAGCGTTTGGCCGGGCTTTTCGTGGGAGAGTTTGTGTGCCGCGAGCCGCCGCAATTCGGCATAGACGAGAGCGAGCAGCTGTTCGACGGCTTGCGGCTGGCCTTGTTCGACTGCCGACAGGATGAGGGTGACTTCGTTCATTCCGTGCAACACCCGTGGCCGACGCTGTCGAAAACGCCAGTATAGTCTATCGCTATGGCAGAATTGGACCGTGGCCGGCCCCGATCACCGCAATCGCAAACACGTTCGTTTGTGGAGCGTTTCTCGAGCGGAAACGATCACCGAGTTTCAGACCAAGCGCGGAGATTAGTTTCCGAGACACCACGGAAGTGCCATCAATGGCATGAGTTTGTGAGACCGGTGGCCAATTTCACAACGGTCGTTTGTTGACGAGTGCCACTCGTTCACGAATTTCTGGGACTTTCTATGCGGTCTGGCCCCGGCGGAGGCACAAGCCAGTCGTCAAAAACATCAGCAGCGCCGTAGTTGTCGGCTCTGGGACGGCTGTATTCACACCAGCACCCGCTCCACTGCCGGCAGATTGGCCGAAGTGGGTTCGCCAGACGTCGTAGTCGGCTTGCGTGTACGTTGTGCCCAGCCCTTTACGCCACACGACGTAGTCAGCGGCGTCGACGACACCGTCTCCGTTGTAGTCGCCGGGGATGCCGGCTGCCGATCCAAGGATATCGACTGAGATGAAGCGGGGCTGATAGATGCTCCCATACACCGAGCTCGGATCCGGCTGGGAGGTTGAACCATTTATCTTCCAGGTGTTTACGTTGAAGCTAATCAACATGTGGCCTGCATTCGCAGCACCGGCGCCGCTGGGAGCTTGTGAAAGCTGAGCGTGGGCCTTTGCGCCGTAGATGACATACTGCCAGTCCGAATAGCCGCTGATATCCGGCAGGCCGAGCGCCGCGTTGCCGCTGTTGGGGATCGAGACATCGTATAGCGTCTGCCGCGCGGACCACGGTCCCTGCGGGGCGCTCGCGTAACGGGCAGAAATCTGCGTGCCTAGCGCGTCCTTATTCAGATAGACCATTGCGAAGCGTCCGTCGGGAAGCTGCGTGACGCTATATTCCACGGCCATGTCGCCGAGTGTCGCGTTGGACGTATCTCGAAGCGGTGTCGCCAGGTTGATCGCACTGTTACCACCCCCGTCGGTTGACCACGAGCTGGACGAAGCGTTCCAAAAGGCCCAAGCGGATGGGTTCGTGACGTTTTCTGGTACCGCGCGAGCAACGAAGACTTTTTTGCTGAGAAAGTCATTCCTTGTCCCATAGATGTAGACATAGCCATCCGCCGCGTAGGCGTTAGTCGTATCGCTCGTATTCAAGATCGCAGTCCCCATGATCAGTTCGCCCGTCGGCCCGGAACCATCGGGATCGGTCTTGAACAAATTCGGCGATTGCCCAACGGAGTCGATTGAGCTCGACCACGTATCGCCACGGTTTCCGGCGTAGGGCCAATTGGTGGCGTAGTCGACGCCTGCGGGCACGGGCCAGGTCATCTGACTGATACCCGTAGCCGTCAGTCCGCCGTTAATCCTCATTGCGAACTGGACGAATTGCTGTCCGCCGCCGGCCGCCGCGGCGCGTGGCACAACGATGCCGTCGAGTGGCCAATACAACCCACCAGCGACGGGTCCGGTAATCATCGATTGGACGTTGCTAAACGGCGGAAGCTGATCGCCCTTCCATTTGAATGATAGGGGGGTCGGGGCGGCACCGGTGCCGGAATACATCCCGATCGAGTTATTGATAAAGCTGTAACCAGTACGCTGATTCAACGTATTGACGGTGCCAATGAGCGAATCGTTAAACGTGAACGTTTGCATTCCTGGCGTGTTGTAAGCGCTTCCCAGCTTTCGATTCCCGTTCATCGGAATCGAATACAAACCATCGGCGCCGGTCCAACCTGTTGTCCCGGCCAACTGATTGGTCCA
>JABDGM010000178.1:1979-4445 GCA_013286045.1 Planctomycetota bacterium
GCCCAGCCCGCGGCGGTCGCCGTTGTGGGGTCAAAAGCGTAGGCGACGGCGTGCGCTAGTCTCGCTCCAACGCTTACGCATAAGGCAATCGCGCTAAGCGCCGCGACGGTTGTTCGCAAGGCGGTCGTCCAAATACGATCGGAGATACCGCACTGGTTCCCTGCTTGGCCCTTGGTCGTAGGTGCTCCCATGACAGACCTTTTTCTCTTTGTTGAAGTCATTCGGTCTGCGAGATCATGAGAGGCATCCACCGCGGCGCGCAAACCGTGCGCCGGGGAGGCAGTGCGTGGCTTGCTTCGCTGCAAGCGTCACTAGCCGCGTTTTCCGAGACAAATACCGTCACGTCCGAGTAAGCATCTTCATTTTCACTGCGAGACTAATGGTCAATGTTTGGGGATAGCGCAGACTCCGGCGGCTTGATTTGGACCGGCTTACTGTCGGCGGGTAAGGTTGGTTCGGCAATACCCGGACGTTCGGCGGCCTCAGCGATGAGGGCGATCGCTTTCTCGGCACGCTGTTGCGCCTGCGTAACCTCCTCGTAGTCACGCCAGTTGCCGCCAAAAACATATCGTCGCCGGTCCATTTGCTTATAGAATTCATCCCCGCTCGCCAGCGATGCCCGAGCTTCCGTCAGTCGCCCGTTGCGGGCGAGCGCTTCGCCGTGATAATAGTAGGCGATGGCCTTCGTGGCTGTCGCCGCCTCAGGATGCCGGAACGCGCGCTCGGCCCATTGCGTGGCGTCGTCGAGTCGGCCTTCCCGTAGTGCCCAAACGGAGTTCGATTTGCATTGCCACGGCTCCATCCAGGACTGGCGCGGCGTCTCGGCCGCAGTCTTCTCTAACATCAGCGCTCGCTGGAGATCCTCGCCTTCAATCGGGCCCATCAGACATCCTTCGGCAATCGAATGCGCTGACGTCGGCTCGGGGTTCTTGTCGTAGTTATCTAGCGCGAGGCGACAGTTCTTCTGAAAATCCTCGGTGCGTCCGGCCAACCGCAGCGCATCCAAGACACTCCGGATAATGTTCTGGTCGTTCGGTCTCCGCTTGGCGGCAAGCAGAAATTCGTCCGCCGCACCGTTGTAGTCCTTAAGGTATGCCTTCAACTCACCCAAATACTGGAGAGCCCATGGGTCGTTTGACTCAACCGCCAGCTCTTGTTTGAGCAGCGTTTCGACCGCCACGGTTTTGTCCCGGTCCAACAGCGTTTCACACATAAACTGAAGGTGGGTAAAACGGATATGGCCGAAAACTTGATGGTCAGCCACGCAGATCTGCTCAATCAACTCTTCCGCTTCGTCGTGTCGGTTCCAAGCCCGCAGCGCCTGCCCGATAAGATAGAGGTCATCAGCAATTGTCGGGTGATCGCGAGGTAGATACTTCTCGTGCAATGCGAGCGCCTGGCGGAGGGTCGCCTCCAGTTGCGCGGGATTCTCGAAATAGCCCGTCGACTGGTCAAGATCTGCCAGCGCGTCGGCCAGCAGCAGTGGATCGTTGCCGAGCTCGCGCGCGAGCTCCGCAGCCTCACGGAAACAAGCCTTCGATTCCGCCTTGTGCCGATAGGCGCGTCCCATATTGAGTAGGCACTTCGCCAGCGTAAGCTTGTCGCCGCTCCGCCGCGCAATCTCCACACCTTGATTGGTGAGCGCAAGACCCGGCGTCGTCCGTTCAAGGTCAACTTGCATCATGCCTTGCCGGGCCAGCGCATATCCGAGACCGGGGATGAATGCGCCTCCGGAGACGCGGTAGTGCTCCGCGGCCCGCCCGAACAGTGCTTCTGCTCGATCCCAATAGGCTAGTTCCGCGTACGTGTTGCCAAGAGTCATACATAGTTCCGCTTCGACTTCCGGCTCATCTCGCAATGCATCTTCCACCCGTGCCGAGGTTGTTTCGAGAATTTCTTTGAGCATTGCCGTGTCGCGCCCACGTGCGACGGATGGCCCGACACCGCGGAGCATTTCTTGGAGGAAGGCGGCGACCTGCTGACTGCGGGCCGCTTCGATGGAGGCCGCCTTTCGCTCCTGCAATGCCCAGAACATTCCACTGGTTGTGCCGATGACCGCCATCACCAGCGCTGTGGCGACCGCTAGCCCGGCCGCGACTCCAAGCCTGTGCCGGCGAACAAACTTTCGGAAACGATACATTGTCGTTAGCGGACCTGCCTCAACTGGCTCGTTGTGCAGATGGCGTTCGATGTCGGCGGCAAAGCCACTAGCCGTTTCATAGCGGCGGTTGCGGTCCTTTTCCAGCGCCTTCAACACGATCCAGTCCAACTCGCCTTTAACTAGCCGGTTCAGTTTCAATGGTTCCAAGCTACGATTGGCGGCGATTGAGGGCAGTGTATCGCTCGAACTCAACCGCGTACTCGGGCGCGGCGGCTCCTCTTCGCGGATGATCCGCAGCATTTCATCAAAGGCGGCCTCATACAGCCGCTTCCGCGCGAATGGCGTCGAACCCGTTAAGAGCTCGT
>JABDGM010000179.1 GCA_013286045.1 Planctomycetota bacterium
GTATGCAGCAAGCGCGCCATTCTAGTGGTCGCCATTCGTATTTATAGATTTCATCGCATGCATTGCCAGACTCAAACCCAGAATACCTCCAACCACGACGTCGAGCACGTGATGTTGATGTGTCACCAGAGTGGAAACTGCAATCGCGACTGCCCATGTCCACCAAAGCGCTCTTACAGCAGTGTTGTGACCGATTCCGTAAACACAAGCACACGCCGTGGCCATCGCGACGTGCAGCGATGGAAGCATGTTGTAGCGGAGATTGATGGAGTCTGCGAAGTGAAAGATGCTGCCCACAAGTCCATCAACTCGCTCGGCGGGATAGGCCGCCTCGAACGGAAGAACAAGGAAGCCAACTCCGGAAGTTACGATCGTCAAAGCAATAACTTTGCCGAACGCGCGCAGCCGATCCGCGGTTCGGAGCACTAACGGAGATAGCCACAACATTGGAAACAAGGAAAGGTAAACGACGGCAGCCGCTGGAATAAACGGAATCGCCAGCTCTCGTTCGCTCCAGAGTTCAACTCGATAGTGATGCAGCCCGGCGATCCAATTTGCACCGCCATAAACCACTAGCCACAGGCAAGAGAGTCCGGCCACTTCGACAACAAAAAGACGCCAGAGAGGACGCGAGGGAGTTTGAAAAATTGGTTGAGCAGGCCGCTCGTCGACGGGTTCCAACGACGACTTAACGACTCTCGTCACTTGGACACCCGTCCCGTGTAGCGGCTAGCCACATGTTCGTCGGTGTATCGTGGACCACGACACATGCGCAAATAATGCCAAACGAGAAACTCGCGATGCGGATCCTGTGCACGACCAAGTCGACGCAAATAGATCCACGGCACCGTCGGCTGCTGGTGATGTGTGAGATGCCAATTGTGATGAAGCCAGCAAACATCGATGGGAGCCAGCAACCACAGATTCCGCGTGCCGCGCAACACGTGACGCTCGGTATTGAAGTGATGCACGTACTGCATCGCCGACCAGGAAAACCCGAAACCGAAATACACCAGAAAGTAATTGAGAGGCGGAATTCCTAAACCCACGATGATCGATGTATGCAGAACAATCACAGCCATCGCTTCGAGCTTGATCAGCGTCCATTGGTGGGCATCGAGCGAATCAACGAACTCGGCAATAGGCTGGTCGAATTCCAGGAACTTCCGCTTCAACAAGAACGGAAACACCAACACCGCCACATTGGCTAACAAGACTGTAATCCAATAGATGCCCGTGATGATGCTGTAAAACTTAATCCATTTGACAACGGGATGATCAACCTCAAAGTAGAGATCGAACGCTTCGTGATCCGATCGGTTAAATCGATGATGGCACAGGTGCCCGTGCCGAATCAGGTGATACGGCGCAGGAAAAAAGAGTGCCATCATCGCGCCGAGCGCATCGTTCACTCGCGGATTCGGATTAAGCATCCGATGCTCGGCTTCATGGATAATCGAGTAAATCGAGTTCCCTAAAATCGCAAAAGCCAATGCCAAAAATCCGATCTGCGGCCAAGTCGTAGCTCGCGACGCACCGAAAAAGATAGCAAGCGCAGCAACAAGCTGGCCCACGATAATCAACAGATTGAGCTTCGCCGGAATCGGAAAGTCCGCTTCGGTGTGTTCAGCAGCCATCGTGTTGAACTCCAACTTGTGGTTGATACGATTGCAGCACGTACCGCATCTGATGCATTTCAGGAAAGCGATCAAATAGTGCGAACGTGATGGGCGTCGACTCGCGCGAGTACATCATTTGTTGATAGCCAGAATCCGTACTGACCTCGCCCAGTTGCTGTTTAATTTTATTGCTTAGCGGCTTTAGCTCGGGGCACTCATTAATAAGATGCTCGATGACACAGACAGCAGATCGCGTCGGCGGCAAGAAAAAGGATCGAATCGCCTGCCTGAACAGTCGCGCGTTGAATTCTCGCATAGTCGCCGAACGAGCCGCGTAGTATCGCTCAATAAGATGCCAATCGATTTGCACATGCCGCACTTCGTCGCTTAGATGCGTACGATAAATTGCCAGGTAGCGGGGCTCGATCTCCTCGGTCGGCAACTGAATGCAGCGGCGCGAGATTTCGAGCGAGCGCTCTTCCAGAGCCAGCATCACCCAAAACACGAACGAAAACCAATTTGGCCGCTTGGTCATTTGCCGGAGCAACAACTGACCAAAAGCTGGCAGCCGCACGATTGCGTTTTCCGATTTGGCATACAAGTCGGGCTCGCTGAGCCGGTTCAATTGTCGCCACCAGCGAGTATGTTCCTGCTCTTCCATAACGAAGTGTTGCAGACATTGGACCAGGTCGTCACTTGCAGCGGGGCGGCTCGCGGCCAGTGCGGCCAACACACTGGGAATAAACGTCGTTTCAAAAAATGCGATCAGCTCGCTGAAACACAGCGCCGTCAATTGGTTATAGCGCCGTTGCTGCAATTTCGTCAGCTCGGCATACACCGGCGCATAGTACAGCGGCGTCAATGTCGGACAAACGTACCAACGGCTGCGATCGATCGGAGTGGCAAAGTCAAACGCGTGTTTGACTTCATCGTATTGATGAAGCCGGCGAGCTAGCCGTTCCAGCGGGCGGCGACGAATCGTCGGTTGCGCGTCGGCGAGGGCCATGTATCGAGTTGACTCCCTTCTCTTGCACCACCTTACCAATTCCTGAATAGTTTTGACATCCTATTCGAAAGCGGACATAATCCCATGCGATAGGCGGCGTAGGATTTTCGCTGCGCCATCAGCCAAGCGAATCGTGCTGCGGAAGGGGGACGCGATGGCTTCCGACGGAATGGACATTGGAACGGGCGACAACCAGCACTCGCTAGGTCTCCCGGCTGTCGATGAGTTTCCGACGTACCCGGTTTCGTGGTATCTCTTCTGTCACTCCGAGAAGCTGCGCAGCGGGCCATTCTCGAAGACGTTTCTTGGCCGACGGCTCGTCGCGTATCGCACCAGCAGCGGGCGCGTCGCGGTGATGGACGCTCGTTGCTCGCATCTGGGTACCGACTTGGGCACTGGCGAGATTATAGGAGACGGCATTCGCTGCCCATTTCACAACTGGACGTATGGATTCAACGGCCGCTGTTCCCACATTCCGGCGCAGTCATTTATTCCAGCCTCGGCGCGGCAGGATACATTCCCCGTGGAAGAACGCCACGGAATGATTTTTGTCTTCAACGGCAGCCGGCCCTTGTTTCCGCTGCCATTTTTTCCGGAACATGAACCAGAAGAACTAACGCCCAGCAAACCGTTTGGCACGACGCTCGACTGCCCGTGGTATATGGCTGGCGCCAATGCGTTCGATCTGCAGCACTTTCGCGCAGCGCACGACCGGCGTTTGGAAGGCGACCCAACTACTGACCGACCGTTTCCCTGCGCCTTTCGCGCGAATGGCACTTTCGCGGTGGCGGGCAAGTCCCTGCAGGATCAGCTCACCCGTGTGTTTGGCGGCGAACGCGTTGTGCTTAAGATTATCGATTGGTGCGGCAGCTTGAGTTTCGCGACGGCCGAATTTCGCCGCACATCATCCTTTGGGCTTGTGGCTCGTGAACCGTTGAGCGACGGCCGTGTGCGCGTCGATGTGATTGTGTTCGCCCGCCGATCAAAGAGTCGCTGGGCGCATGCCCTTTGGGATCCGGTTCATTTGGCCGTGCGCCGACATTTTATCAAACAATTTCTCACAGCCGACGCCATACGGTTGAACGGCGTTCGTTACAATCCTGGCGGCATGATCGACGCCGATGGAGATATGGCGCAATACCTGGCATGGGTTGCGCAGGTTTCGCAAGGTCGCGTGACAACGGCCACTGATGATACGCAACGTTTCAAAGCGCCATCGCTGGCAGCCTGTTTGGCATCGGCAGATCACGGCGAGTAACACGGAGGGGATAACGCATATGATGAAATACGCGGCATTGGCCGTCATTGGAGTCTTGCTCGTAGCCGCCCCGGCAGCTGCACAAAACAGCGCGCCTGCCACGGAAGATCCGGCTCATAACGAGTTGCGAGCAATGCGAGACGGATTAGTCGACGCTTTTCAGAAGAAAGACATCGATCGCATGCTGACTTTCCTCGCGCCGAACGTCGTCGTGATCGTGCAGAACGGAGAGATCATCCACGGCCATAAGGAAGTGCGTGAATTTCACAAGCGCATGTCTGAAGGCAACGACCCGATCGTCAAGAATATGACGTCAAAACTCGAAGTCGATGAGCTATCAACTCTCTACGGCAACGACACGGCCACAGCCTTTGGAAGC
>JABDGM010000180.1 GCA_013286045.1 Planctomycetota bacterium
TATAAAACTTTCCGCACACGCAATCGTCGACCTTAACAGACATGAAACATTGATCGCCGTTTCCAACGCGACGCGTGACTTTCACGCTCGACAGGGACTCGATCCGCAAAAATGCCGTGTTTTGTACAACGGTGTCGACTTAAGTGAATTCTCCCCGCGACCAGCGACAGGATATTTGCATCGCGAGCTCGTGCTTCCGAGCGACTCCCGTCTCATCGCGACGATCGGCCAGCTCGGTCTTCGCAAAGGCACTGATTTAGCACTCACGTCAGGACGAATCACCATCCGGCGGTTTCCTGAAACCCACTGGCTCATAGTGGGCGAGCGCACATCCGTCAAAGTGGAGTCCCGCGTTTACGAAAAAGAACTGCAGCAAATGGCTGCTGCGCCGCCGCTCGCCGGTCACGTCCACTTTCTCGGAAACCGAACAGATATTGCCACCTTGCTCGCCGAGTGCACCTTATTAGTCCATGTGGCGCATCAGGAGCCGCTAGGCCGCGTGCTATTGGAGGCCGCAGCTTCAGGTTTAGCGATCGTGGCCACAGAAGTCGGCGGCACTCCCGAAATCTTTCCGGCCGAAAGCGGTGCGGCAGTCCTCGTGCCGCCAAACGATTCCACCGAAATTGCCGATGCGATGGCCTCATTGCTCGCCGATGAGCCGCGACGATTATCGACGGCGATCGAAGCCCGGCGCCGCGCCGAAGCTGCATTTGATATCCGCGATGCTTCGCGCAAACTCGTCACACAATATCGAAGGATCCTTGATCAGCCTAAAACTTGAGCACCCGAATTATTCGGCTTGGCCACCGTGATTTCGCAATCGCGCACAGCGGGTTGATTCCGAAGCCATTCGACCAGACGGCCGGCGTCATTTTCACTTGGCACGGCGGCGAATACGGTCGGTCCCCAAGATGACTGCCCCACTCCGGCAACTCCAAAATCGCGTATCGCATGCACTAACCGTTCGACGGCGGGCGTTGCGAAAGGTCCTCCCTGGGCCGTCGCAAAACACGTTCCCGCTAACCGACCAAACTCACAGACCGCGTCGCCGAAGGCCGTGCAGTCGGCCGACTCAATCGCCGGAATCATCTGCTCCGTCACGAGCCGCCACAGCGCGCGCGTCGTGGCCTCGGGTACCGGAGGAAGGCCCGCAAAAGCCGTCACCTCTTGCGCTCCAGCCATACCTTTATCAGAGTTGTGTCGGACCAGGATGAACCGCCATTCGAATGGCAGCTCGACGCGTTGACAAAGTTTCCCCAAGACTTCGCCGGGCCGCTTGCCCGCGTCCACGATCAGTCCGCCGCGCGCGAAACCATAGGTGCCTACCGCGGATCGGCCGCCGCGCCCAGCGCTTGTGGCCAACGACTCTAGCGGCAGTTCCGAAAGCCGCAGAAAGCGGCGCAATCCACTTGCCACCGCTAAACCTAATTGCGTTCCGATACCCAGCCCTGTATGGTCCGGCGGCGATCGCACTTCAATTGAACACGCGGGCAGCGATTCCAGCTTCCAATTCTTGGCGATTTCGTTCACGAACCGGGACACGCGTCCCGAAAACGGTCCACTCACAGCAAAACGGTCCGATCTGGAAATATCGACTTGCACGTTCGACGGCTCGACCATCACGCCGACGCCACCAAACTCCCGCTGGTCGGTACGCCCAAAACTGAACATGCCAAAGTGCAGGCGGCATGGCGTGCGAACGTGAACGGCGGAACTCATCCCTCGACTGCCTCAATGGAATGAATTTGCCCAGTGGGCCTGTGGATGTACGACTGCAGAAACGCGAACGCTGACCTCTCCTGCCGGCCCCCTGTCTTTTCAACAATTACCGACAACCGCTCAAACTCCGATTGAACTGCGGACGCATCCATGAATTGCAACCGGGTCGCCAAAATCGCGGCTTCAATCACGGCGTGTTTCGCACGATTGAACCCGAGAAAGTCGCGCATCCGCCCTTGATCGACGACGGTCGCCGCAATCTCCGTTCGCTCGCTTCGATCATCGATCGAATCCATATGAAACGCGTACCAGCGACACGCGCCGGCAATGATTTGCCCTTCCACGGCCGTCGCCGCAATCATGTCCGGCATTTGGGTTTGCTGTCCGACGGCCGCGCGAGCGAACATCTCGACATCATCTGTCACGTGCAGCACGCCTTGACCAGTGCGTTTCAGATTTTGGTAAGTCGTCGACGTGGAGTAGGGCCGCAATAGCAATCGCGT
This sequence comes from Planctomycetota bacterium, assembly GCA_013286045.1. Classification (GTDB taxonomy): domain Bacteria; phylum Planctomycetota; class Planctomycetia; order Pirellulales; family Lacipirellulaceae; genus JABDGM01. Next base: position 2,223 of record JABDGM010000180.1, read on the forward strand.
AAATCCTCCATCAACGATCGGCCCCATCGGTGCAATATGGCAAGTACCATCCGCATTTAGCGTCGTGACGATCCCTTCCAACAGAATGCCATCCGGCAGTCGCGGTCCTTTGGTGCTGACGGACTCTGACATCGGGCGCCTCAAAACGTCACAGGCCCACTCGGCAGCGAGGTCGTTGTCGTGGGTGGCTCACTCAACTCAACGAGCGGCCCCGCAATCGCGGTATCGCTCGAAGGTAACCCTGCTTGCGTCAAGAAATTCGCGAGCATTTCGTAACCGCACTCAGTCAAAATTGATTCAGGGTGAAACTGCACACCAAACACCGGAAGTCGTCTGTGCTGAAACGCCATCAGCACGTTGTCGTCGGTCCAGGCTGTCGGGCGCAGTTCTTTCGGCAGCGATTCCGGCTCAACAATTAGCGAATGATACCGGCCCACGTTAAGCGATTCGACAATCCCCTCAAATAATCCCGACCCATCGTGTCGAATTCTCGACGCCTGGCCATGCACCGGTACCCGCGCTCTCGAAACCAGGGCACCGAACGCCTCGGCAATCACTTGGTGCCCCAAACACACACCTAGAATCGGGATCTCGGTATAGAGTGCCGATACCAGATCCAAAGAAACTCCAGCCTCGTGTGGGGTGCAAGGCCCCGGCGACAAAACTATCGCCGCCGGCCGCAGTTCACGTACCTCTTCAACATCGATCGAGTCGTTGCGCACAACGTATGTTGGTTGGCCTAGCCGCTCGAAATACCGAGCCAGGTTGTGCACGAAACTGTCGTAGTTATCGATGAGCAGCAGCATGAAGCGAATCGACCACTCAAATGAGTCTTGGAGTCACTATAATCATTGTAAGCGAAGCTTGGCGGTCCGCCGACTCAGGGACGGCGCGACCCGTCCTGCTGCCATCTCAAAATCGAATATGCGTCTCGCTTACAACACGAACGGCCTGGCTCATCACGATCTGATCGCCGCGATCGATTTGCTTACCACGATTGGCTACCAAGGGATCGGAATTACGCTCGATCACGGTGTCCTAAACCCGTTCGAAAGCCATTTCGAGGATCAGCTCGGGCGAGTTTCTGAATCGCTCGCTGAAAACGGTCTGGAGTGTGTCATCGAGACAGGCGCTCGCTACCTTCTCAACCCGCGCGTAAAACACGAGCCGACGCTGGTTTCACCCGAACCTGCCGCCCGGGCCCGACGGGTCGATTTTCTTCGCCAAGCGATTGACATCGCTTCCCAACTCGACGCCCGCTGCGTCTCGCTGTGGTCCGGCATCGTGCACGACGGGGCAGGGCAGCCCGCGGCTTTCGATCGGCTCATCGAGAGTCTGGTGCCCGTTTTGGCCCATGCCGACGCCAAATCGATGGATCTCGCCTTCGAACCTGAGCCCGGAATGCTGGTAGATACTCTGGCCGCCTACAACCAGCTGGTCACTAGGCTCGAAAGTGGTGGCGTGAACACCGACCGACTCGGCTTAACCATTGATGTGGGCCACCTGCATTGCCTGCAAGAACTCCCTATTTCCTCCAAAATCCGCGAGTCCGCCACCCAACTCGCGAATGTGCACATCGAGGATATGAACGCTGGAATTCATGAACATTTGATGTTCGGCGAAGGCCAGATCGATTTTCCTCCAGTCATCGCGGCGCTTGCCGAAATTCGGTATGATGGGTTGCTCAGCGTTGAGCTCAGCCGGCACAGCCACGAGGGGCCGCTGGCGGCTCAAAAAGCTTATGATTTCCTCCGGCCGATGATCGACTCGGTCACGACGAAATCGACCTAACTCATTAACCAACAAAGTCTTCGGGCGAAGACGACGGATCGTCGTATCCCAGCGTTCTGTAAATCGGGAATTGAATGGCCAGATTCGTTGTTTTGCTCTCTATTCCCGGCCTTCGTGCCCGCGACTTGGCGTCGATGCCCAATTTGTCGCGGCTGTTCGTTGGTGGCGG
>JABDGM010000181.1 GCA_013286045.1 Planctomycetota bacterium
GTTGCGGAACAAGAAATCAATCAAGTTCCCTTCGTGGGGTTGGAGCCAATTTAGTTTTGTCGTGGGTATCGGACCAAGGTTCAGGCGATCGATGTGGGTCGTATTGGTAGCCGCTTTGCGGAACGAATCGTCATTAGTGATGACCGTCCCGACAAGTGTTGGCCCAATTCGCTTAAGCATTTCCGCTTGGGGACATTCGATGACGGATGCAAACGGGAACATATACTCTTTTTGAGCGACGGGCGATTCCGGCGAGGGCGCGTGAATGATCGTGGGTCGCAAGTAGCTTGCGCGACCTTGCTCGATCAATCGCGGGCCATATTTTTCTGTGGAATGGGCGACGCTGGGCGCCTGCAGATCTTGTTCGATTTGCTTCCAGACGGCCGCTCCCATACCAGGGACGGTAAAGGCTGCGAGCCCTGCTTTTGCATCCGTCGGCGGCAAGGCTTCGATCGGTCCAAGTCGCTCGGCGAGCGCTTCAGCAATTTCGCGCGTGTGGCGCGACGCCCAAACGCCGGAGCAATTAATGCAACCGCGACCACTGTTGATGTAGATGCTTTCCACCATCAGATCGATATAGTCTGGCCAACGGTCGACGACGTCGTCGCCCAGCATGATCTTGGAGAAGCCCGGGCCGTGGGCCTGAACCTTCGGGTTGCCGCGGTAGCGGTCGACGGTTGCCGTTCCTCCGAAAATCATTGCGCGGTCGCAAGCTTCCAAAACTGCGGCGCCTGCCTCAGCTTCACCTGGATAAAGAGAGAAAGCCTCGCGCGGAACACCGGCTTCGGTGAAGGCCGAAAAGATTCGATACGGAGTCCACGGTTCCTGCGGCCCTGGTTTCAGCACCAGGCCCATTTGAAGAGCGATGACCGGGAGCCATAGTGTGTGAACGCCGGGAGAATTCGAGGGAAGCACGGCGGCCAGGACCGGCGACTGCGCCTGATAGCTAACGACGACGCCGCGGCCCTCCTCGCCATAACCTTGGCTGAGAATATTCAGATCGAGTCCGCGCGTCAGGCAGTCCAAAATCTTGGACATGTTTTTAAGCACGAACGAATTTTTGGACATGTTCGCGCGGCACATGTGCTCGGGAAGACCCGTGCTCGCCGATTGTTGATGCACGAAGTCATCCGGCGATTGGGTGCCGTCGCCCATCGGCAACGTGCCGTGCTCGTAGAAGTCGGCCGCTTTGCCGAGCATTGCGATCAATTCGGCGGTGGAGAAGCCCAGCAATATGTCGCGAGCACGCTGGGCAGAGCGCATATCGCGCTTGATAATACCGCCGCCCGCCTGGCTGACCGCCGCGATCGGCTCGCCAGTCGCGAAGTGATTGACTTCGGCGACTTCCAGCGAGTCGTATGGCTGGCCCCAGCGAATTACGGGAAGTTTGATCATTCGAGCATGCGCTTTGAAATCACTTTGCGTGTGCTAGTAAACACCGACCGTGGTTGCCTCGGCCAAGCGGCTAAATGGTCGCGTACCGCTGATGCCATCCCACGGGAACGCATCGCAAGGTGGCTCGCGCTCGCCTTCGTCGCGCTCTAAAAACCCTGGCATGAAAAACTCTTTGGTGAGCGTAGTAAGCTTGGCCCGGCCAGTTTTTCCGTATTCGACGACCGTGTTCGTGTTGTCAAAATCGACGACTTCGAGGACGGCACGTGGCTGCGGCGCGTAATAGCTAATTTTATACCCGTCGGCGGCGGTGACGGACTTGGAGCACGCCAAACCCATCAGCGTGTTGCCGTAGGTTGGCGTCATGTAAATGCCGCTAACCTCGGGCGGACCGCCGAACAACTCTTCGATGCAAAAGCGCGTCCACTGCGGCGTGAATTCAGTACCACCGGAGAAAATCCCTGTAATGCCGGTGTCTTTCAGCGATTGGCCTCGCTCTTCGAGGGCCAGGCATAACGCTTCAATCAGCTTTGGCGTGCCGAACATGCACTTGATATCGTGGCCCGCGCCTAGAATGGTCAGCGCCTGATCGATGCAGTGCTGCTTATACGCTTCCAGCTGCTCCATCCAGCCTTTTTTGATTAGCTTGACTACCCACCGTGGATCGAGGTCGATGCAAAAGCTAATTCCTCCGCGAACTTGAGCCAAATGTTCGACGGCCAACCGCAACCGGCGCGGGCCAGAAGGTCCCAGCATCAGCCAGTTCGATCCGTGTGGAAAATACTTCTCCGGCAATGTCTCGCTGAAGAGCGAGTAATCAATCCGAAAGTCCTCGCTCGCGATTCGGCTTTTGGGAACCCCGGTCGTACCACCCGTCTCGAAGACGTAAATCGGTTTGTCGGCGAGACCCTTTGGCACCCAGCGCCGGACGGGGCCCCCGCGCAGCCATTCGTCCTCGAATGACGGAAACTTGCGTAGGTCGTCGAACGACTGCACTTCCCGAAGCGGGTCAAATTTCAGCTTCTTCTTGAAATCGAGCCAAAACGGGCAACCCGTCGAATCGTGGAAATGCCAAGCTACCATCTCCGCGACATGCCGATCCAAGTCAGCGCGGGCACGGCTTTGGGCATCAGCAAGGGGGCTACTCATAACGCGAATTGAACGCCGCAGGCGGGTTGAAATGGGAATTTCAGCTTAGCACGCATCCCGCATTGCCGGTAGGTAACCGGCCGGGGAGGGTGGCGCAAGAAAAAAGCCTCGGCGAACCGAGGCTTTTGGCGTTTTAACGAAGACTGGTTTCAGCCTTGTTGTGAGTTGGCCGCATCCGGCACGCTGCTTAGCTGGCCCAATACTTGGATGACCCCATTCAAGTGGGCGAGCCGTGGTCCAAATCGATCGACGAACTCATTGAGCAAAAACTCGCCCTCGACCATGTCGTCGCTCGTGTCATTGATTTCCTCGGTCATCCGCTGCAAATACTCGATTTGAACGCGGGTGAGTGCCTCTGCGGCTTCCCGGCATGCGCCGGCTAACGCTGGGTGAGCATTGCGCCACTGCTGAAGCTCGGTCGCCCGCTGTTTCTGGTTGGCGGCCAGCACGCTGCTCAACTCTTCCAGCAGTTCGTTGGTGCGGTCTTGGGCCGACAAAACTTCACGAAGCAATTCCGTTTGTTCTTCCCGGGGAGACATCACCGGATGAGCGTGCGTCGCCGTGGATACATCGACTTGTGAAAACAGGGACGGCGCAGGTCGGCGAGTACTTGACATGACCAATCGAATCCTGAGTTAGTTATAGATCGTAGTATAATTGCCGCGAGGACAGATGGAACCGGTGCCGCGGTCAGTGCGTGGTGTGAAAAAACCGAGAGCTCTACGTTCGGCGCGATCCCAGCTGCTCAACAAGCGCCTTCAAACTGAGCCTCTTCAATCCAACCGAAAGGGTGGAAACCGAAGAACTTTTGATACCGGCCGAAAAGTAGCGGACAGGTATCCCAACCCAACCCCCACGACCGTCTTCAATTACTTTAGCAAAAACATGAAACCGTTTCCAGGATTTGGCCAAGGTTTTATTTCGCATTGCGAGCAAGCAAACGTGGATGAGTCGAACTCGGACTGGGCAATCGACTTAGGACGTGGCATCGAAGTTTGTGGCGAGGAGCTTAAAGTCGATCCGCGGTCGTCCCGATGGATTCAGTACCTCGCCCACCGCGGCACCTGCCCGCAGTTTCCCCCCAAATCGCCGTGACTTTCGGACCCCTAAAGTCCGTCCCACCTCATGTCGCGCTCCACTGCTAGCTTGGAAAAGTCGTTCGGTTATTTGACCGCGGTCGAAACGGCTGAATTCGGCTATTTCGGCGGCTATCTGCTCATATCGCAGCTTGGCCGGCCAATGGAATTCCATTGCACGGCGCCGATTCAGCCCAGTCGTGCTCAACGCATTCTTTATGGGCCGACGCTCGAGCAGTATCTGCTCGGCGAGCAAATCTGTGGCGCTCTCTTGAGCGCCGCGAAACTAGTGCCGGAAGTCATTCTCACGGATTCGGAAGCGGCAATCGGTTCCCGCTCGCGATTCTCAATTCCAATGGCACGGCTTCGTAGCGAACCCGCGGCACAGACGGCAGCGTGCGAAACTGGCGGATGCGGTGGCTGCAAGCTGAAAGCTCGTCTTGCCAAGGCTCGCGCGAACGCCGACGGGGCCAACGTCGGAGAATTTACGATTGGAACGTATCAATTCAAC
>JABDGM010000182.1:0-3410 GCA_013286045.1 Planctomycetota bacterium
AGCGAAGCATTTTCTTGTAGAGATTCATGCGCTCTTCAATGTCGTCGCGCGAAATCTGTTGCATGCGCTCCAAGCCAAAGCCTTCGACGTCGAAGCTGGCGACCAAAATCCCGTACGCCATCGCAGTCTTCAGCGTGTGCGGTTCGAAGTTGTTGTGTTCGGAGAGATAACCCATCATTCCGCCCGCAAAGCTGTCGCCGGCGCCTGTCGGGTCGACCACTTTCTCCGTAGGAAACGCCGGCATCACGTACGTTTCATGTTCACTAAAGAACATGGCCCCGTGTTCGCCTTTCTTAATAATCACGAACTTCGGACCCATTTCGCGCACGCGATGCCCGGCCAGCACGAGGTTTTCGGTGCCGGCAAGCATTTTTGCTTCGCTGTCGTTCACGACGAGCCCGTCGATCCGCTTGAAGAGCTTCATCACATCGGCGTGTGCGGTTTTGATCCAAAGATCCATCGTGTCGGCGACCGCCAATCGGCAGCCCGGCACCTGGTCAAGCACTCTCATCTGCAACGCGGGAACGCCGTTGGCTAAAAACACGTACTCGGTGCGACGATATTTCTCGGAAAGCTCCGGGTTGAATTCGCCGAAGACGTTGAGCTGGACGTCGAGGGTCTCGCGATCGTTCATGTTCGGTTCGTAGCGGCCCGTCCAACGAAAAGTCTTTCCGTCGGCCACTTTCAGCCCGGAGGTATCGATGCCCCGGCCGCTTAGCAGCTTGGTATGCTCGGCCGGCCAGTCTGTCCCTACGACTCCGACCAACTGCACTTCGGTAAAAAAGCTGGCCGCGTACGAAAAGTGGGTGGCCGACCCCCCCAGCAAGTTATCGCGTCGAGCCTGCGGCGTTTCGACGTTATCAATCGCGACCGAACCAACAACGAGGAGGGGCATAATTTGCAACTTAGCGAAGGTGGGAAAAAACCGCCAGAATGAAGGGGCGATTATCGACCGCGCTCACGCCGACTGCAAGGCGGGACAAATTATTCCGTCAAAAAAACCTCGAACCTCACGCGGATTTCTCGGCAGTTTCATACCCGCTGGTTATGCTAAGGAATTGCTTGGTCGCCGCGGCTAACGGAATTTATCGCGGCGAAGCACAACGTCTTTGAGGCAGATCGTGATTCAACAGCGACGATGCACTTCGTGGGTAGTCCTTCTCTTGATCGGCGTATGGCACTGCACGGCTCATGCAGACGCGTACGATCCGCCGCCGACCTACTACAATGCCGCCACCGGCACCGGTGCCACGCTGAAGAGTCAGCTGAATAGCATCATCAAGGTGGAAACCGCGATGTCCTACGATGCTGCACGAAGCTCGCTTCAGATAACAGATGCAGATCCAAATAACCCCGGGCACATGCTCACGGTATATGATCGCACGTCGTTGAATGTCGCCGCGATCAACCCGAGTGGTCCGATACCCGGTTGGGACAGTGGCACGACTTGGAACCGCGAACACACTTGGCCGCAGAGCCGCGGGATCGCCAACACGAGTGCTCCTGATGGCAGCGATCTATTCGCACTTCGACCGGCGCTGACTGCAAATAATGGCGATCGCGGAAACCTGAACTTCGGGGGCGCTTACGGCGCGCAGGCGGCCGGAGTCGTGACCGACGGCGGTTCTTCCAAGTGGTATCCAGGCGATGCCGACGCGGGCATGATTGCCCGCGAAGAGTTTTACATGGCAGTCCGCTATGACGGCACCGAAGCGAATACGACCGACCTCGAACTGTTTAATGGCAACCCGACGACTTCTCAAGGACTCGGCGATCTCAGCCGGCTGCTCGAATGGAATTATGCGGCCCCCCCGGATATGTTTGAGCGCAAGCGCAATCAGATCATCTTTGATCAGTTCCAACACAACCGCGATCCATTTACAGATCATCCGGAGTGGGTCTGGTCGGTATTTGTTAATCAGACGAATGACAGCCAACTCTCCATCGCCGGTTCGACGGTAAACTCCGACGGCAGTTCAACGCGAAACGTCGATCTAGGCCGAGTCTTTGTGAATGCCGTGGTCCCAGCCGCACAGTCGTTCACGATTAATAAATCTGACTCGAATGGCACCTATTACGGCGTAACTACCGCCGGCGAAGCAACGAGCTCGTTATCTGGCCGATTCAACAATATGCGGACCAATCAAACCGACAGCAAAACGGTTAGCATCGGTCTAAGCACTTCGACATCCACCGCCGGTCTTAAGTCAGGGAGCGTGACGATCGACAATCTCGATGTCACCACCGGTGGCGGGTCGGGCCACGGCGCCAACGACGCCAACGACATCTTCAACGTCAGTCTGACCGTGCTTGATCATTCGACACCTTCTTTTGCGTCGAATTCAGCATCCAATTCCCTTACTCACGATTTCGGCCATGTGCCAATCGGCGCAGGGTCGTCCGCGTTCACGTTCGATGTCTACAACTTGCTGGCAACGGCTGGCTACACCGCCGACATGGATTTCGACAGCGTCGTTCCCGCCGGCAATTCGTCCGCGTTCAGCACCGATATCGCCGCCTCCGCTGGCTCGCTCGTGCTCGCCGGCGGCTCGGGACACACGTTCATGTCCTCGCTGGCCGCGACGTCCATCGGTACTTTCTCCGCTACCTACATGCTGAACTTTTCGGACGAGAATCTTCCTGGCGCACTGAACAAGTCGATCTCGTTGATGCTGACCGGCAGCACTTTCCTGGCGGGTGATTACAACGGGGACAATGTGGTCGATGCAGCTGACTACGTCGTGTGGCGTCACACCGAAGGGGAGTCCGTGACGGCGTACGCCGCAGCCGATGGCAACGGCGACGGCATCATCGACGACGGCGATTTCGATGTCTGGCGAAGCAACTTCGGCCAGACAGCGACCGGCAGCGGGGCGCTAGTCGCGTCCAGTGTTCCAGAGCCGACGAGTACAGTACTCATCTTGGCTACCGTTATTGCGGCGGTGGTGCACCGGGGCCGCCGGGGGCACCGTCTGGACCAGTAGCTGGCCCAGGCGCCGCGGCGCCTGCCTGTGCCTTTAGCGCGGCGTTGCGAGCCGCTTGGATTGCCGGCAACAAAGCCGCCACGGCGATTCCGGTCACCGCCGTGCCGACGAGCTGCCGCTGAACCGGATCCTGACCGTCGATCTTCATGCAGGTGATACTCGTGCCATTCCGCGTTGGCTGAAAGTATTGCGCCATCCGCTCTTTGTAGCGGCCCATTGCCTGTTGAACTGGATCTTCCGGCGCGAGTCCGGGTTGAGGCGGGGCTGCTGAGGACCGCATTTGCTGTCCAGCTTCTTGCAGCATGGTCTCGATCTGCTGCGCGGCCGTTTCATCATTGCCATGGATGACCAGCGTCGTGGGACCAGGGCATTCACAAAGACTCGGCCTAGATCGACGTTTCGCGTTGAACTGCCGTCGGAGTTTAC
>JABDGM010000182.1:3420-4119 GCA_013286045.1 Planctomycetota bacterium
ATCATTACTGCCTGCCACGTCGTGGGCTTGGTCGATCAGTTTCCCCGACTTCGGTTGGCTGCCGCCACTCACCATCTGCTTCAGCGTGGCATCTGGCGCAACGAGCATTGTTTTGTTGTCCGCGCCGTAAAAACTCGGCCACATTGGGTTCGAACTCTCGAGGTACTTCTTCCCGTTGAGTTCGGAAAGCTTCACAAACGGTCGAATTTGCGGCGGCAGCGACGAAGCTCGGTAAGGCTTCGTAAATTTGATCGTCACGCCATACGCGGGCGCCATCGGATTCGTTATATCGACAAATGCAACTGCCTCTTCCACGTCGGCAGGATCGATTCCGGCGTACTTAAGCCCGGCCGCTTGTGCGACCTCGATCGGAAACGCCTGCGCGAATGGCGAGACCATCAACTGCGATGGCCTGATGACTAACAGCACCGATGCATTGGATGAGACACTGGATAAATCGAGTTTGGCACTAACCGCGCCGGGAGACGACGCTCCTGACGGTGCTGCCCCCGGTCCCGGCGTCGGCGGCCCGCCATTCAAACCTTCGACACGCTGTCGAACCGCTTGAATCGCTCCATATCCTTGCGCGATTGCCGAAACCGACGGTGTGGCCGCCACCACGAACGCCAAGAGCACGCAAAGGAACTTGAAAACTCGCCGGCTTTTCCACGGATCAAACTGCATCAACATTTCCAAAGT
>JABDGM010000183.1 GCA_013286045.1 Planctomycetota bacterium
ACGATCGCACGATCATCCTTCGTAACGCAGCGGGCTCCGCCACGGCCCCCGGAGGCGCGATGCTCATGATCGCAAGCACCGCCGCCGTCGGTCCGCCCGGCGCAGCTTCCATCCGTGTAACGCCTCAGGATGCCGACGATCTATCCGACATCCTCTCCGTCGGCTCGCGAGTCGTCGTCCGGCGGTAGAGAATCGGTTGCCAGTAGTCTATTGGCGCTTGTAAGTTGGTGGTCAAACTGTTGGGACACTTTAGCCGTCCCTGATCTCCGACCTCTGACCTCACACTTCCCCCATGTACGACCGCAACGCGCTCGCCGACCTGGTCCGCAGCAAAGCTCTCAAGTTCGGCGACTTCACACTCGCTTCCGGCAAAAAGGCGAAGTACTACCTCGACTGCCGCCAGATCACGCTCGACTCGCACGGTGCTCAGCTCATCGGCACCGGGATGCTCGAGCTACTCGCACCAAAGATGCCCGACCTCGTCGGCGGCATGGCGATCGGTGCCGATCCCATCACCGCCGCCATTCTCACGCTTGCAGGCGTCGAAGGAAAACCGCTCCGTGGCGTCATGGTCCGCAAGGAAGCCAAACAACACGGCACCGGCAAACTGGTTGAAGGCCCCTTCCAAGTGGGCGAATCGATCGCCATCGTCGAAGACGTCGTCACCACCGGCGGCTCCAGCCTGCTCGCCATCGAACGCTGCGAGGAAGTCGGCCTCAAGGTCCAGCGCGTGCTCGCCATCATCGACCGCCTCGAAGGCGGCCGCGAGGCCTTCGCCGCCCGCGGCTACGAGCTAACCACCCTCTTCACGATCAAAGACTTCGGCATCGCCCCTTAGCACATTTAGCCCCCGGCGAGTCGCCGGGGGTCGCGAAGTATGGAAACTTCCCTCCACCGCCAACTCAAGCAACATTACGCCACCGAAGGCTCGCTTGTCGAACAACGCCTCGGCCGCTACCGCATCGACGTCGTTCGCGGCAAAGAGCTCGTCGAAATCCAACTCGCATCGCTCACGGCGATCCGCGACAAAATCGCAGCACTCCTGAAAAAACACGATGTTCTCGTCGTCAAACCGGTCGTCATGACCAAGCATCTTGTGAAGCGGCACCGCGAAGGTGGCGAAGTCTTGTCACGTCGCCGCAGCCCGAAGCGGCGAACTCTGCACGACGTGTTCGACGAACTCGTCCACTTCACACGAGTGTTCCCGCACAAACGTCTCACACTCGAAGTCGTGCTGATCGAAATCGAAGAGTGGCGCTTCCCTGGCCACGGCCGCCGCCGCTGGCGACATGACAACGACCATCTAGTCGAAGACCAGCATTTGCTCCACGTACACGAAGTCCATCGCTTCCGCACGGCCGCTGATTTACGCCGCTTGCTGCCTGCCGCCTTGCCGCAGCCATTCCACACCGGCCACCTAGCGGAGACCCTGGGTGTTCAACGCTGGATCGCCCAGCAAATGGCCTACTGCCTTCGCGAAATGGGCGCGATCCGCCAGGTCGGTAAGCAAGGTGGGGCGTGGCTCTACAAATCTCGCCGCACGAAGGCCGCGTGACATTCGCTTCGCCTTCTATTAGTGTGATGGTGGCCTCCCCCACCACTCACAGGCGATTCGATGAACGCTCGAGCACAATTCATTCGCACGATGGCAAGCCGCGCACAGTTTGCCTTCGCGGTCGTTGCAATCACCGCCATCTGCCACGGAGCCGACGAACCGAAATCCGCATCCAACGATCATCCGCCGAACATCGTCGTCATATTCATCGACGACATGGGTTACGCCGACATCGGCCCCTTCGGCGCAACCGCCTACAAAACGCCCCACCTCGACCAAATGGCGAAAGAAGGTCGCATCTTTACGGACTTTCACTCGGCCACCGCCGTTTGTTCCGCCTCACGCGCCGGCCTCATGACTGGCTGCTATCCGGAACGCGTCAGCATCCTCGGCGCGCTCAGCCCCAAGGCCAACGTCGGCATTAGCGACAACGAAGTAACGCTCGCCCAACTCTGCAGAACGCGCGGCTACGCCACCGCAATCTACGGCAAGTGGCACCTCGGCCATCACAAACAATTTCTCCCGCTGCAACACGGCTTCGACGAATACTTCGGCCTGCCATACTCCAACGACATGTCTCCATTGCAGGCTGAAATGATCGACATGCCGCCTGCCGCAGCCGCCCGCAAGCGCGAAAGTCCGCCGCTCCCACTCATCGAAAACAACGAAGTCATCGACCCCGCAGTAAACCCAGAAAAACTCGCGCAGCTCACGACACTCTATACCGAACACGCCGTCAGCTTCATCGACCGTCACAAAGATCAGCCGTTCTTCTTGTACGTGCCCCACACAATGGTCCACGTGCCCCTCGCCGTCTCAGACAAGTTCAAAGACAAAAGCGGCGCTGGCCTCTTCGGCGATGTCGTCATGGAACTCGATTGGTCCGTCGGCGAAATCCTCGACGCGCTCAAACGCAACAACATCGACGACAACACGCTCGTGCTGTTCACCTCCGACAACGGCCCATGGCTTAACTACGGCAACCACGCCGGCTCGGCTGGCCCGCTCCGCGAGGGGAAGGGCACCATGTGGGAAGGCGGCTACCGCGAACCATGCGTCATGCGCTTCCCCGGAAAAATCCCCGCCGACACCAAGTGCGATGAGTTCGCCTGCACGATCGATATGTTTCCCACCATTGCGAAATTAATAGACGCCGATCCGCCGACGAAAAACACCATCGATGGCAAAGACATCTGGCCCCTCATGAGTGGCGAACACGGCGCAAAAAGCCCGCACGAATTCTTCTGGTGCTACTACGATGGCGAACTTCGCGGCGTCCGCGACCGCCAGTGGAAGCTCGTCTTCCCGCACCAATACCGCAGCCTCGACGGTAAGCCCGGCGGCCGCGACGGCAACCCAGTTCCCTACAAGCAACTCAAAACGAAGGAAGCCCTGTACGACCTCAAGAGCGACGTCGGCGAACACCACAACGTCTCCGCCGACCATCCAGACATCGTCGCCAAATTCGAAGCCGAAGGCGAAAAAGCGCGCGCCGCACTCGGCGACAAACTCACTGGCCGCAAAGGCAGCGAAGTGCGCCCGCCTGGCAAAGTTGCGGAGTGAAGTAGCTTTCTCGGTATGCGAGCCGAATCACTTAGCGCAAATCCTCTCCGAGTATTCCTTCTCCGTGTCCTTCGTGCCTCCGTGGTGAATCTTTCTGCCGAAGTTGTTTTGGGGCCGTTCCTCAGTCGTAACCGCGGCAAACGCGCATCGCTCTTGCCCAAAATGCCGCAAACCCGTAACCTTCTGGTTTGAGCCAGTTTCCACCGCAGAGCAGCTACGCAAGGTATCGGACCGGATCGTTCTAGTTTCTTTTCGCCGCTTCCGGTCATCCTGCATTCCACCATGAGCGACGCCGAATTACTGTCTCCCGCCCGCTCGCCCCTTCGGCGGCTTACCGGTGTCCAAATCATTGGCACCGGCAGCTATGTGCCGGATAACGTCGTAACCAACGAAGACTTAGCGCGTCTCGGTTGCGATGCCGATTGGATCGTCCAACGCACCGGCATTCGCGAACGTCGCCACGCACCGCCTGAAACATCAACGGGCGACATGGCCGTCGCCGCCGCCGAGCGATGCATCGCGGCCGCCGGAATCGATCGCAGCAAGATTGATTTGCTCGTCGTCGGCACCCTCTCGCCCGATTACTTGCTCCCCGCCACCGCCGCGGGCGTGCAAGACCGCCTCAAACTAAATTGCCCCGCCATGGACGTCTCGGCCGCCTGCGCCGGCTTCATGTACGCGATGATCACCGGCATGCAGTACGTCGCGACGGGTTGCAGCGAATACGCACTCGTGATCGGCGCCGACACCAACAGCCGCGTGATGAACCCCGACGACAAGAAAACCTTTCCTCTATTTGGTGACGGCGCCGGCGCCGTCCTGATTACGCGTGGCAGCGCCGAGCAGGGCCTGCTGTCATACACCTTGGGCGCCGATGGTGCCGGCGAAAAGCTGCTCATCCGGTTTGAAGGCGGCTCGCGCACACCATTCAAAGCCGGGCAGATGCTGCAATCAAATTGGTTCGTCTCGATTGATGGCCGACCGGTATTC
>JABDGM010000184.1 GCA_013286045.1 Planctomycetota bacterium
AGCCGGCCGCATAGTACATCAATCGCCACCAAGTGCGCGCCCTCGTGCCATTACGATTCAGTATAAACAACTCGAAGTGAGCTATTTGTACCCGAGGTGTTTGAAAAAACAACTACGGAGATCGGTGGTATCGCGACGACCGACGACGAGTCGCATAGCTTGCCTAAACGTTACCTTCTTAGATCGCCGCGGTGACGCATTGAGTCTCGTGCCGGTTTGGAAAGATTTGCGCATCGATCTGTTGGTGCGTGATGGGATGAGTATTTGATGTAGCTAACAGTTTTTGCTTGGGCTCCCCCAGATTGGCCGATGCAAGTGACAGAAAGGCTGATTTTCGGTGCATTGCCGATAATCACCGCTTTCTTAGGAAAAGAAGGGGCGGGAACATGATTATCTCATTGCGCACATTAGGTGCAGCTGGCGTGCTGTGGTATATGGCGAGCACGGCCATCGCGACGCCGACCATTGATACTTCTCGGGCGAATTATCCTGAATGGAATGAGAAGTCGACGCTTCCGAGCGCGACTGCATCCGTGCCATTCATGAAGGATTCGGCGATCGAGCTGGCGAGTGACGACGAACCTGCAAAGGCAGATCAACCGAGTGAATCGAATTGTTCTTCGTGCCAGGAATGCAATTCGAGCGGTTGCTGCGACATCAATTACTGTTGCTGCCCGCCGTGGTATGTGGATGCCGGTGTTGTCATTTTGCACCGCGAGAAATCGAACGCACACGAGATCATGCGACCAGTTAACCCTATTCTTCCGTCGTTTACTTCCACGGAAAATCCATTTGGCTGGAACGGTGACTTGGATGTGACGGTCGGGTACCGGACGGATTGCTGCAACGCCTGGGAAGTGCGGTACTTCGGCGACCCTGGGGCGACCGATCGGGAATCGATTGCGTTTGGATTCAACGGTGCGCCAGCGATCGGAAGCCAATACACGATTGCGACGGGCGGCCCGTTTGACGTGCTCAGATTAGATGCGCAGTATCAGACCGATCTGCACAGCATTGAAATCAATCAGCGCCACACGGTGACGGATAATGTTACGTTCATCTCCGGATTCCGTTACTTGGAATTGGACGAAGACTTAACGATCGACGTGACCATCGTTGGTTTGCAGGCCGCGCAATATGCGTGGAGCGATGACAACCACTTGTACGGCGGACAGATTGGCACGGATCTCATGTTGTGGAACCGCGGTCCGTTGCGGATCAATTCGGTTGTGAAAGGCGGCTTGTACGGCGTCGCGTCGGACAACGCCTTTACGAATCGGACACTTGTCGGAACCACTATCCGCAACGGCGGCAGCGCCAGCGACGTGGCATTCGTCGGTGAAATCGATTTGATGGCCACGTATAGCATCTGCCAACATGTGGCCCTGCGGGGTGGCTACCAACTGCTGTGGATCGATGGCATCGCGTTGGCGAATAACGCGGCTACGGAAACAAGTCCTGCCAACGGCGGGGCCCTGATCGATATGGACGGCGATCTTTTGTACCATGGTGCGACGGCCGCGTTAGAGTTCACGTGGTGAGCGTGCCCCGGACTGATAATTTGAATTACCTCAAGAACCTTCGCTTCGGCGAGGGTTCTTTTTTTGTCAGCAGCGGCGGGTTGGTACTCGGGGTCATGGGACGGCGGCGCGCTACGCGCCGTGGCTAAACGTCTCATCCCTAAGTTGGTCGTGCTTCGCTTGATTGAAAGCAGGTCATTCATACGGCTATTGTCTTCGCCGCCGGTGCGGGGGCGTGCTATCACGCTTTACCACGCCATTGGAGCGTAGTTCGCTCGCTAGTTTCTGCCATCGTTTCACTCGTTCGTAACGCGCGCAAGTGCGGGCGTATGAGGGGTACACGGACGCCGATTGTTGGCTGCCGGTTTTTCCCCCCCGAATAGAAAGGACGAACGATGTCCAAACGATATCGCAAGTTGAATATGGAATCGATGGAAGCACGCCAGATGATGGCGGGCGATGTGATGGCAACCGTCACTGGCGGGACGCTATATCTCAATGAGGCGACTGGTCAGGCTGGTCGCGATAACTCGGTGCTTGTGTCGCAGATTTCGCCGGGCAAGATTCGCGTGACCGGCAACGCGACGACGACCGACGGCACGTTGAGCAAGATCAACGGGGCTGCATCGCAGGACTTCAACGTCACCGGCGGCTTGGTGGTGAGGTTCGGCGGCGGCAGCGATTTGATCGTGTTCGATGGCGGGGCTGCGCCGAAGTTTACGAATGTAGACATCGACACGGCCGCGCCGCCGATCCTCGCGCAGCCGCTCATAGTAAACGGCGGCGTTCTCGCGCCCACGGACCGGGACAACGTCATCCTATGGGGCGCTAATATTACGGGGAATTTGACCGTGAATACGGGCGCCGATGCGGACTGGGTGTACGTGGCGAACACGTCGATCGGCGGCAACGTGTCGGTCAACACGGGCTCCGGCGCCGATACGTTCGAGCTGAAAAACACGGTCGGAATCGTTGGCGGCAGCGTCGACGTCCAGCTGTACAGCTCGCTCGCGGAGAAGGATGCCGACACGGCGTGGTTCGACCATGCGTACGCGTACGGCAACATCAATGTGCGTGGCGGCGACGGCGCGGACTTGCTGCATCTCGAAAGTGTGACGTCGTACAAGGACTTCAACTTGGACGCCGGCGCAGGCGACGACAAGCTGGAGATGAGCGACGTGTGCGCGGTCGACAATTTCTTCACTCAAATGGGCGAAGGGAATGACGCGGTGACTTCCAACGGATTGTATGTCATCAACGGCAAGACGCAGATCGACGGCGGCGCGGGCTCGGACAGCATCACCAAGACGGGTGCATTCCCGACAGCTCAGCTTACGCAGAGCAGTTTCGAGTGGGTGAATGGCCGGCTGGTGTTGGTGGTTGCACAGCCGATTAACACAGGAGTGCTCGCGCGGGTCTAACTGATTGACCGATAGATGGTGTGTGTTGCCGCTCTGCGGTCTTTCGGGGCCGCAGAGCGTTTTTTGTGTCGATCGGCGCGCTTCGCCTCGCGGCGCGGACAAACGCTTGCCGCGGTGTAGTTCGTGGATGTGACGGATCGTGCCCGTTTGATCCAGCACGAGGATCGTTGGGAAGCCGGAGACGCCGTATTTTTTGGGTAGCTCGTCGTCGATGTGCATGATGGGGTATTTGATTTGCATCGCGTCGACGACGAACTTCGCGTCTTCTAGTTTTGAATCGGTACACATGCCAAGCACGACGACGGGCTCGTTGGCGAAATCGGCGGCGAGTTGATTGACCTGCGGCATCGAGCGCATGCACCAGCCGCAGCCGCGGTACCAGAAATCGAGAACCACGATCTTGCCTGCATAGTCGGCGAGTCGGTGAGGATGACCGTCGAGGTCGGTTGTTTCCCACGCGGCGGCGGGCTTGTTGATGACCTCCGCCATCTCCTTCGCGTTTTCTAGGAAAAATTTGCGCTCACCGTCGGAGAGTTTGATCCGCCGGTCGACTGATTGTTGAACCAGGTCGTTCGTGAGCTCGCCGCGAAGTTTTGTCCACAGCGCCTTAGCCTCGTCTACTTTGGCTTCGGGGTCTTTTGCCAGCTCAAGATGGTCAAGCACCTTGTCCACGTTGCGGTCGGTTTCCAGGTAGCGGTCCATATCGTGATCGAGGGCGGCGGTCCACTCTTGTGGGCGCTCGGTGGAATCTTTGAGTGCAAGTTGACTCGTGCCGCTGCCGTTAAAGCCCCAACTTTGCGTGACCTTCGTGTGAGTATCTTGGACAAGTCCTTTGGCGCGGTCGAACGTGAAGTCGGCTTCGTGCGTGGACAAATAGATTTTGTCGATTGGGCTTTCGGTTAGGCAGTGGAATTGAAAATCGGTCGCGGAAGGCTCGGCCGACGTGATGCTGTAGTTATATGAACTGTCGGAAGATTCGGATCGCGCTTTCCAACCGGTCTTCAATTCCGCATCATTGGCTGGAAGTTGTGGGAATAGCGGGCGAGGATCGAAGTTGAAACCGAGGCTAGCGTTATCTATGAGGCGGCCATCGGGAAATAGATCGAAGTAGGCAAACGTGGCG
>JABDGM010000185.1 GCA_013286045.1 Planctomycetota bacterium
GGTAGAACTCCGTGACTTGCGGCAAACGGCGGCGAAAAAACTAGTCGCGCAAGCCGAAGCGGTTTTGAAGCGGTCTGATGCGAAGGTTGAGGATCGAGTTGCAGCGATTGCGAATCTATCGCTCGACGACTTCGACAATCAACAAGCGGAATTTACCAAGCTGTTCTCGGCGCAAGAATCCGCGCCGATTCACGCGGCGGTGCTGGCGGCATGCAGTCAGTATGAATCGCCAAACGTGTCGAAACTGGTTTTGGCCGAGTGGTCGAAGCTGCCACCCGCCGAGCGCTCGCAGGTAGTCGACTTGCTCCTGCGGCGCGGGACCTGGGCGCTCGCGCTCTCCGAATTTCTGCAAAAGGAAAACGTGCGGATCACCGAGCTCGAACCCGCCCAAGTTTCGAAGCTGCAGAACTATCCTGATCCGAAAGTTCGCGCGATCGTCAAAAAACTCGGCGGCCAGGGAATGAGCGAAGACCGACAGAAAGTGTTCAAAGACTACCACGACGAAGCACTCGCCGGCGGCGATGCCACGCAGGGCAGGGCTGTATTCGAAAAGAATTGCTCCACTTGCCACGAGGTCGCCGGCATCGGGCACGCCGTGGGACCAAATCTGGCGGCGATGGTGAACCGCGGCGCGGAGGCCGTGCTCTACAACGTGATCGCGCCGAACGCCGAAGTCGACCCGCGCTTCATGGAATATGTGGTGCTCACCGGCGATGGCCAGGTGCTCAGCGGCGTCATTGCCGGCGAAACGTCAACCGCCGTCACGCTGCGAGGGCCGGAGAATAAGACGACGACTATCCTTCGCGTAGACATCGACGACATCCACACAACTGGCAAATCGCTCATGCCCGAGGGCTTCGAGAAGACGATCGACAAGAAGTCGATGGCGAACCTCATCACGTTCTTGCAGCAAGCGGCAGGGTCGCAAGGAGCTAAGAAGTGAGAGTACGGGATTTCAGATTTCGGATTGCGGACTGCGGCTTGGTCGGGTTCGCACTGTGTTGCTTGATATGTCTGCCGTTGCCTAGTTTCGCTGTCGATCTTCGCGTCGCTACGTTTAAGGTCGATGTGACACCCCCGCCTGGATCGCCGTTGTGCGATGCACTGGTGCCGCCGTCGAAGGGAGTAAACGATCCGCTCTCAGCTCGCGGCATCATCTTGCAGGCAGATGATCAGAAACCGGTCGTGCTGGTCGCTTTCGATTGGGTCGGCATCGGCAACGAAGGGCACGACGCGTTTTGCCAGGCGATTGCCGAGGCGTGCAAAACACCCGTCGATCGTGTGTGCGTGCACGCCTTACATCAGCACGACGCACCCGGTTGTGATTTTCTCGCCGAAAAGATTGCGGCCGACGCAGGGTTGCCGGGCAAGTTGTTTCCAGTCGATTATGTGCACGACGCCGTCAAACGCGTCGCAGCGGCCGCCGCCGAAGCCCAGCAGCATCTGGCGACGGTCGCACAAATTGGTTACGGCAAGGGCACCGTCGAACAAGTCGCTTCCAATCGCCGGATTCTCGGTCCCGATGGCAAGGTGAAGCTTATCCGCTACACCGCCAGTAAAGATCCGAAGCTACAGGAAGCACCGGAAGGCACGATCGATCCCTACGTGAGGCTCGTCAGTTTTTGGGATGCCGACAATCACCCCATCGCGGTGCTGTCGTATTTCGCCACGCATCCGCAAAGTTATTATTACACGCAAATGTGTAGCGCGGATTTCGTCGGCATGGGCCGCGACGAGGCCGAGGCTGCCGAGAAGTGCAATCTGCATATTCACTTCAACGGGGCGGGTGGCAACGTGGGTGCCGGCAAATACAACGATGGCTCCCACGAAAAGCGCCCAATCCTGGCGCACCGTTTGGCCGAGGGAATGAAGCGGGCATGGGAAGACACCAAAAAAAGCGACGTCAGCCCGCTCAAATTTGATTGGGCAACTCGAGAAGTGAAGTTGCCGCTCGCCGATTGGTACAACGAGCAGGATCAAACGGCGACTCTGCACGATGAGAAGGAAGTCGAACTCAACCGGTTAAAGGCAGCTCGGAACATCGCATGGGCGCGACGAGCGAGCGATGGTCCGCCCATTACCGTCGCCCGCCTCCGCATAGGCCCGATCGACATTCTCCAAATGCCCGGCGAGCTGTTCGTCGAGTATCAACTTGCCGCCCAAAAAATGCGGCCCGATTCTTTCGTCTGCATGGCCGCGTATGGCGACTACGGCCCAGGCTATATCGGCACCGCCGAAGCCTACACGCAAGGCGGCTACGAAACGGGGCCGGCGCGCGTCTCTCGCGTCTCCTCCCGCGTCGAGCAGGTACTGATTGATACGATTCGCTCTCTTCTCGAGTAATGTAGCCCGCTCGCTCCGCGAGAGAAAAATTCGTCTCGCGGAGAGAAATGGTTACTCGGTATACTTG
Source organism: Planctomycetota bacterium (assembly GCA_013286045.1). Taxonomy (GTDB): domain Bacteria; phylum Planctomycetota; class Planctomycetia; order Pirellulales; family Lacipirellulaceae; genus JABDGM01. Next base: position 2,411 of record JABDGM010000185.1, read on the forward strand.
GATTGCAAATCATCGTCGAACCTGTTGCTGTGAATCACACATAGGAGCCGAATTCGATGGTCACTCTTCCTTACGTTCTCGCCACGCTCTTAGCGGTCGGCGGCGGAATCGAACTCGCCCAATTCGATCGGCAATTAGCGGCGTCGAGCGAGCTTAAGCCGGGAGATGGCGAAGCTCGCGTTTTAGAGCTTCTCGGCGAGCCAAAGATGCGCTGCCCGCACGGCCTGCTTCTGTTCACCAATGTCTCAGCCCCGCCGCAATGGATTTACGGCACGAACATCGATTGCACGAAGATCATCGATACGGAGTCCGCGTTCCCGAACTTACTGCCGGTCAAACTCCGCCTGTTCTCGCCCGACCAGAGCGATCTCGTGATCAATTGGAACGACCAAGGACGCGTCGTTTCCATCCAACGACCATAACTCGAACGAGTACAAGCGATGATCTGCTGCCTTTACCGCGTCTGGCATAGAGCCTTATCTAAAAATCGGTACGCCTGTTGGCGCTCTTGATCGCCGAAGTCGTGGCCGCCGTCGGGATGGACAGACTGCAGATTGTCTGCGTGGCCCAACAGCTTGAAGATCGGGATGGCCGCCGCGAGGCATTCTTTGACGCCATCGATATCGAAGTTGTCGTCGTGCAGCGGCGCATTGACGAACACTGCCCGCGGCGCGATCGCAGCCAGCACTTCCGCAAAATCGAATGGCATCCGGTCCGGCGAATAACCGTACTTTGTCCCGATCAGCGGCATGTATCGCGGGCTGCTCCAACCGTGCAGGTCGCCCCCTTTGTACTTGTGGAACGCGGTGAACCCGCAGCTCGTAACAACGACTTTGATCCGCTCGTCAAACACTGCCGTGAACAATGCATTGTGCCCGCCGAGCGAATGACCCACGCAGCCAATTTCGTTGGCATCGACTTCGGGAAGCGACTCGAGCACGTCGATCGCCCGCATATTATCGTAGATCGCTTTCATCGAGCCGCTCTGGTAGCGATCATCTTTAAACTCGTACGGATACTCGCCAAACGACGGATAGTCGGGCGACATCGTCACAAAACCGCGCTTCGCTAGCTCGACGGCGAAGTGCATCGTCGCACGATCCGAAAGCCCCACGGGCGAATCCTTGCCGTGCGGCGTGGTCTGATGAAGACACAGTACCGCTGGTCGCCGCCCAGATGACTCGCCGTCCTTAGACGTCGGTAGCAGCAGCCAAGCTTTGACGACGGTTCGCATGTCGTCCGTATGGTATGCGATCTTCCGGCGAAGGTACCCATCGTCTGGGTGCTCCTCGACAATCTGCATCGCCAAAGGAACTGGCGTCGCCGGGCGCGGAAAATCACCCATGACTTCTTGTATTCCTTGTAGAATTTGCTTGCGACGTCGTTGCCAGTCATCGGCTGTGCGGACCGAAACCCTCGCGCCTTGCTCATCAAGATAGTGGCTAAGGTCCTGATGATCGGAATGCAGCGCCGCAGGCTCGGCGACTTCCGTCGAAAGCAAAACAGCAAATAGTAAGATCGTTGCCATCTATTCGATGTGCGAAGCAATTTGCTTTGCGGCGCTCAGCAAGTCTACGTCGAATCCCTGTGCGGCAGCCAACGAGAGACCAATCGGCACGCCGTCTACGTTGCCAAGCGGCA
>JABDGM010000186.1 GCA_013286045.1 Planctomycetota bacterium
GTTCGGCCGCGGAGAGATAACGATTGCGCGAAGACAGCGCCAGGCCGTCTGGCTCCCGCACGATCGGGCAAACCAAGATTTCGCTGTCCAGCGCCAGATCGGCTGCCATCTGGCGGACGACGCGCGCCTGCTGTGCGTCTTTGCGCCCGAAATACGCGAACCGCGGCGCAACAACCTCCAGCAATTTGAGCACGACTGTCGCGATGCCTCGAAAGTGCCCTGGCCGAATTTTCCCTTCCAGCCGATCGCCCAACCCTTCGACATTCACCGAGGTGCGAAAGCCCGCGGGATAAATCTCCTCGACCGAAGGCGCAAACAGGATATTCACGCCGGCTACCTCCAGCATTTGGCGATCGCCCTCGAAATCGCGCGGATATTTCGCGTAATCCTCGTTGGGCCCGAACTGTTTCGGATTGACGAAAATGGAGACAATCACCGGGCTCGCATTGCGCCTGGCTGCTTCGATCAGCGAAAGATGGCCCGCATGCAGCGCGCCCATAGTGGGCACAAAACCCAGCAGTCGCGCCTCGGTTCGCGCCTGCCGCGCCACTTGCTTCATCCATTCAACGGTGTGAATGACTTCCACGCGGTGGTTGCGCGTCGCTTCCTAATGAGCAGACTGCGCCGCGCGCTCGCGGTAGAAGCCGATGAGGTCCGTGCCCACGGGCTTGGCGCCAAGCTGCCTCAGCAGCGTAGTCACCTGGCCCCGATGATAGGTGCCGTGATTGGCTAGGTGCTGCAGCGTTTGCCAAAGCACGTTGTTATGAGGATTGCCTTTCAAGTCTTTGTAATCGAAGCTCCGTTCGAGATCCGCGGCTGAAAGCCCATTGACGTACGACAGAAGCTCAGCCTCGAATTGCGTCCAGCGAGCGCGCAGGCTCGCGAGATCCGCAAACTGATCCGCACTGGGCAGCCCGCCTGGCGTGCGGCCCTGGAAGCGTTCGAACCACAGCCACTCTGCGCCCATAATGTGCGCCATCGTGTCTCGCACCGAGCGGAAGCTTGAGCCCAGGTCGCGCGTGAATTGCTCGGGCGCGAGCGCCGCGCAAGCGTCCAGCATGCGCCGATTGGCCCAGGCGTCGTAAGCGTACAAAGTGCGCACGTGTTCCGGTGTGATCATGTCGATTTTTTCCTTTGTGCTTAGCTCCGCCGAACGGCCAGCAGCCGTTCGCGGATTTCGCTGGACAGGTGGTAAGACTCTTCGTCCGCCGGGAAGCTCCCGTCGCGCACGTCTTGAGCGTATGCGGCGACGGCATTTGAGATTGTTTCGCCCACGTTGGCATAGCGGCGCGTGAATTTAGGCACATGACCTGCAGACAAGCCGATCATATCGTGCAGAACCAGAATTTGGCCATCGCATTCCGGGCCGGCGCCGATGCCAATCGTGGGAATACGCAGCTCGCGTGTAATTTCCGCGGCCAGCTCGCGGGGGATCGATTCGAGCACGATCGAAAATGCGCCCGCTGCTTCCACCGAGCGCGCATCTCGCATCAGTTGTTCCGCCGCTGGCACGGTTTTGCCCTGTACGCGAAAGCCGCCAAAAGCATGAACCGATTGCGGCGTCAAGCCAACGTGGCCCATCACCGGAATTTCTGCCTCCACAAGCTGCGCGATCAACTCCATGCGTCGCTCGCCGCCTTCGACTTTCACGGCCTCGGCGCCCGCCTCCTTGACGAAGCGCAACGCATTACGCACCGCTTCTCCTTTGTCGCCATGGTAGCTGCCGTACGGCATGTCCGCGACGAGCAGTGATCTGCGTACCCCTCGCCGCACCGCGCGCGTGTGGTGCAGCATCTCGTCAACCGTAAGCGGGAGCGTATTCTCATAGCCGAGCACGACCATGCCGAGAGAGTCGCCTACCAGCACGACATCCACTCCCGCTTCGTCCAGCAGGCGGGCGGTGGGATAGTCGTATGCCGTGAGGCAAACAATCTTGCCCTTGCGAGAATTGGCTCCGCGTTCGGATTCGGACTGCGGGCTCGGATCAATCTTGATGGAAGCGGAAGCAAACGCCTTGCGGCTGAGTATGTCGGGCACGGTGATCTTCCCGTTGCCCGCATCAAACGCGGTGCTCATTGGGTTCCTCCGGTGCCGTTCCCAATCCTTAGGGATACAGCCCTCCACCATGGAAAGCCTAGCAAATTTCCTTGCGAATGGCCATGGGCTCCCTACGCCCTCACATTACTCCCCACTCAAGGCTTCAGGCGTGTACCAGAGGCTCCGGCACCTGAGGCTCTACGCCGCGCCAGCCCACCGCGCCGCCCTGGATCGCATGCTTCACCGCGCGGAACAAAACTACATACATCATCTGGCGGTAGTAAAACCGCTGCAGAAGCAGCGGCCATAGCAGGGTCCAATCTTCACGTTTCTCGAGAGCAAAGGCAATTACGCAGGTTAGCAAGTCGATCAGCATGAACCCGATGAAGAAGATCAAGGAACGTTCAACGTCGGCGCCGGTCCAGAGCTGAGGCATATAGGCGATGCGCAACTGCGCCAGGCACCACAAGGCCAGCGAACCCAGAAACAGCAGATCGATCACCGGCGACACCAGCGGTAGCAGCAACTGGAAAAGAAACATGTTCGGCAGCGCAATCGACCCCAGCGTGCCGTAGCGCGGCCGTCCCAAAGTGTCGCGATGCTTCCAGAAGGATTGCAGCGTCCCAAAGGTCCAGCGGAAGCGCTGGCGGATCAACGCATCCGCGGTCTCCGGCGCTTCGGTCCACCCGATGGCTTCCTCGTCGTACACAATGCGCCACCCCGCACGACGCATGGCAATCGTCAGATCGGTATCTTCGGCAACTGTATCGGATGTGAATCCCCCGACCGCGACGATGGCATCGGCGCGCCATGCGCTCAGTGCGCCGGGAACCACGGGAATGCAATTGAGCAGGTCGAAAGCCCGCTTTTCCAGGTTCTGGCTGGTGATGTACTCCAGCGCCTGCCATCGCGTGAGCCAGCGATTGCGATTGCCCACTTTGACGTTGCCGGCTACGGCGCCAATACGCGCGTCAACGAAGTGCCGCACCAGTTTGCGGAGCGCGTTCGGCTCGATGAGCGTGTCCGCGTCGATCGTAACCACGATTTTACTTTGCGCCTCTTGAAGCGCGCGCGTCAGCGCCGCCGATTTCCCGTAATTATCCTGATGGATGATGCGCACCCGCGGATCTCTCCCAAAGTGGGAGTCGAGCAGCTCGCCCGTGCGGTCGGTCGAGCCGTCGTTAATGACCACAATCTCCATCGACGGATACTCGCAGCCCAATGCCGACTCCACCGTACGAACGATCACTTCCTGCTCGTTATAGGCTGGAATCAAAATGCTTACCGGCGGCTCAAATTCGGGATGGTCGGCTGGCCCTGCACGTAATTTTTCAATCACCGCAAGCAAGCCGATCACCAGGGCTCGGCCGCTCACCAGCGTGATCCCCAGAATGAAGATCCAGGCGATGCCCAGTCGCAGCCATTGAAAGAGCGTGAAGATCAACGCATCCGTCTGCCCCAGTACGCGCTCGCGGAAATTCAGCGGCATCATCACCTGGGCGCGTGTTCGCCCGAGCAGATCCGAGGTTGCCACCAACTCGAATCCCTGCGAGCGAAGTCCGTCGATGATCGCGGGTAGCGCATCGATGGTCTGCTGGCGATTGCCGCCGCCGTCGTGCAACAAAACGATATTGCCAACCCCTCGCCTGGCCTGATCCAGCACGCGCTGCACGATCACACTCGCCGGCGGCGGCTGCCCTCCCACTTCGCCCCAGTCGTGCGGATCGATCTTCGACCCCACCAGCAGGTATCCCATGCCCTGAGGGATCGGCAATTGCGATACCTCATCCGGTGTTTCCGGCTGATGATCGATGCCGTAGGGCGGCCGGAAGAGCAACGTCTTCACACCCAGGGTGCTGCCAAAGAGCCTCTCCGTAAGGTTCAACTCCAGCTCGAACTGCCCGCTCGAAATCCCGTTGATGGAGGGATGTGTGTAGGTGTGGTTCCCGATCTCGTGGCCCTCGTCATATTCACGCTTCAGCAAGCCCAGCGATTCATTGGCGGCGC
>JABDGM010000187.1 GCA_013286045.1 Planctomycetota bacterium
TTGATAGAGCCTTATATGGAAATGCAGAAGGACCTAGTCGCTGAGAAGAACGCATTTAACAAGCATTGGAAGAAGCGCCAAAAACAGCTCGATCGGGCTTTAGTCAGCGCCACTGGCATGTACGGCGACTTGCAAGGAATTATCGGATCTAGCCTTAGCGAGATTGAGGGCATGGACATGCTTGCGATCGAAGCGCGCGATCGCTCGGACGAGGCTGAAGCGGCTGGGGCATGAGCAAAACAGTGAGGCCCAAACAGTTTCCCCAAGATGCGATTTCCGGAGCGGACGCGTTTCAGGAAGATTCCGTTTGTATCAGGCTCGTTACAATCGCCAAGTCGATGATTTGAGTAGCATCTTGATTCATGGCAAAATCGGCCATGGAACAACGACTTGTTTTCTTTGACCTTGAAACCGGCGGCCTCGATCCCAAGCGACACCCAATTATTCAGCTCGCCGCGGTCGCCGTCGACGCAGGCTTGGAAGTGTTGGAAGCTTTCGAGGCGAAGGTCATTTTCGACCGTAACAAAGCTAACGCGCACAGTCTACAACTGCAGCGTTGATAGAGATTGCTAGAGAATCGATTCTCATTAGCCACGCAGGCTTGCCCGCCGAGCGATTGGCACATCCGCAAGCGCCCGACGCCCATGGGCAGGATGACGAGAATAATGTCGATGAGGTTTGCGACGATCTCAACGCCCGCTTCGACTTGAAGTCGCTGCGTCGAAAAGCGAAGGGCCTGGTCCACGAGAATAAGAATGAAATTCAAAAGCTAGCTCTGGCAATTTGCGACCGACTTGCTACGGTGCCAGATGAATTGACCATCTCGTCCTATGAAATCAATAAGATCCTGGCAGACAGAGGCTTGAGATAGCGGTACGCTCCCAGCGGGGAGCATTGTTGAATGTCCACGAAAACAGCGATTCACTTCGCAGTTATTTCATTACGGAGGAGAATCGCGAGATACGATCAAACAGGGCCAATAATTGCACGATTGGCTGCATTCAACCTACGAACCCAACGTGCATGGCCAGCCTGCCAGTGCGCCAGCAGTTCATCAAAATTCATGATCTCATCAAAGCCGGCCTCACCGGCGGCACTGTTAATTCTTTCGTATATTCTTTCGGGGTTTTCGAAGGGAAGGGTCGGTGCGAGATAATTCACAATCCCGCGAACCAGGGCGTTAGCGCTCCGCCAAGCGGAAGCGCGCTGATGCAGTCTGGCGAACTGCGCGACCAGCCGTTCGTGCCTCGCGCGGCGTAGCTCGCCGAGCGACGGAAAGCGGTCCGAATGTATCGTAAGTTGGCCGCCGACCAGTCGCAGGCGGTAGCCCAGCCACGTCGCCGACTGTTCTCGCAGGTCTATGATGCCAGCTTCTGGTCCGTGCTTGAATTTCATCCCGGCCGCACGACTGCAGCACGCCAATATTTGATAGTGGGAACGTACGTCCTCGTCCGGCGTACAGCCCACCCATAAATCATCTGCGTAAGTCGCCAGCGGCGGACGGTGCGCGCCGCCTCGCCACGGCCGATGCATACGGTGACTCGAGTACAAGCCCAGTAGCAGCGACGAGAGGGCACTGCCCTGCAAGATACCGCGACGCGCCGGGCGGGCGGCGAGTGTTTCCACGAGTGAGCAGAACTCAAAGTTAGGTACATAGCTGCGGAGAATTTGAAATAGCCGGGCGCGCGGCAGATTGTCGAAAGCGTCGCGCCAGTCTTCCGTGACCCAGGTTGTACGCCCCTCGATAGCTACCTGCTCGACGGCGTAGGCCAACGCCGCCTGAGTTCCGCGCCCCCTCCAGGTGAATTCGTGCGGATCGATGGCGCTGGAAAGGATTGGGGCCAAGACCTGCGCTGCGCCTCGTGCCACGACGCGGTCTTCAAGGTTCGCGATGTAAACCGTTCGAGTACCGCGACCAGACTCCTTACGGATCCGGCAACGCTTCAGAGGGCCACGCCCAAAGGTGTGGTTACGGAGGCGATCCCGGAGGTCTCGAACCAGCGACCAGCATTCCATAGTGCTCAAGTCTGCCAATTGCACTCCGTCGAGCCCGGCGGCTGGTCCACCCCGCCGTCGAAGGTGGTGTAACGCGGCCATGAGGTTCCGCTCGTCGCTGACATACATCGGCAGGTGATCACAAAACAGTCGAAATAACCGAGGTCCACTGGCCACCGCGTCGTACGCCAATTGCTCGTACCTGGTCCCGAAATCGTTCCAAGTCCCACGATGTTTGCTGACATTCCGGAATCCAAATTCGAGTGACATATGACCTATCCGAGGCGGTGTCTGGAACATTGTCGCCAACGAGCCGCGGCGCCGATCGAGGTCACGACGCCGCAGCTTCGCAGACTTAAAAACAGCAAAAAATGGAGGTTGCGGAGCGACCGATGGGGATGAGGTGCTTTCTCGGGCCGTTAGCGAGGGAGGTCACGGGCGTGGTTGCCGAACTCGGCGCTCCCGTACGCTTCCGTGGGTGTGCCCTGCTGACTTTTCCCTCTCGCGTCGCTTATTGGTCTCGGTGGCTTCCCTCTGATAGGTTCTGCTACGGAGTAACCAACGTTCAGTGTTTTGGTCTCTAAACCCAAGACCTCAGCTCATTTCTCGCTCCTTTCTTCTCCTCTAGTTGTGACACCACTCCTTTACCGATCGGATCGGGTTAGAGGTGTCGATCATGAGTCGCTTCGTCCTGTTTGCGAATACCGAAGTTGCCGGTACTGAGCGGCCCTGGCGTTCGCTTCCGCACCCGCTTGCGCATCGAAGCAGTCGTCCACATCGACGATCAGCGTGGCGTCGGACCCGCAAGCGAACCCGAACTGGACCTCGTTGATCCACCAATCCCGCCCGGCCGCGGCGTAGAACACCACTGTCGTTGCCACGACCGTTTCACTGGCACGGGCGAGCGTCATGATCAACCGGTCGTCGGTGAATTTCTGGAATGGCAACGGTTCGTACCCGGATGCCTCGGTACGCCATTCCGGGAGTAGTTCAGACAAGTGGTCGGAGTGCTCGCGGTTAGCGGCCAGGATGGTCACCGTGGCTCGGCCAGTTGAATTGTCGGCAAGTTGCTTTGCTGCCTTCCGTAATCCCAACTCGTCGAGACCAGTCGTGTCCTCCTCGCTGAAGGCCCGAGCAGCGCGGGCGATCAAGCGATTACGAGCTTGATTCCCCCAAATACCCTTCCGAAGCCGCTCAATCTCGCCGGCCATGCCTGGCGAATGGAAAATTGGTGGCCGCAACCAGGCAACGTGTACCTGCTCCAGGCACCACTCTTCCCGTGTTCCTTCGATCGGGCCAAACAACGCTTCCAAACCTGCGCGATCTTCTTCGTGTAATTGCTCCGCAGGGCGTTTAAGAAAGGCGATGCGGGAGCTGTGGTGCCCCGACGCCAGAAATTGAATTGCAGTAGCGGTGAGTGCTAGCTCAGCATCCAAAAAATTTATGCGGTCCCACTGAGCTGCCGAGTCACCGGATAGGGCCTGCAAGCTTTTTACGTGCAACCAAGGGCACGTCCGCCGCTGCATGAATCCCCACGTCACTTCTCGCCCTGCCGCCACCTTGAGCTGTCTGCCTGCGGCGGCGGCCTCTCGATTGTTCCGCGCGATTACCAGTGTGTGCGCTGCGCGGCCTGATTTGGACAGCTCAGCAATAAAGCGGATCCGCTTAGCCAGGCTAGGTATGCGAATCAGTGAGCGAGGGCCGAGATCGGCGCGCCGGAAACGCTCGGCTACCTCGGGGTTTAACTCGTTCCCGGCAGAGAAGTCCCGATTCTGGTCTCCGCCGAGGACTTCATAACCGTGCGCCAGTAGTTTCGCGGTCAATCGGTCGACCAATCCAGCAGCAAACATAACCCGCCGGGGGCTGCGGCTCAGCGCCCCTCGCGGCTCAATAAAGCTACGGAACGTTCGTGTCGTTGTACCCGGCGGGTGGGGATGATCATCAAAAAGAGGTTGGTCGGCAATTGCCTCATAGGCCTCACGGTCGATGGAAGCCACATGCAACCCGTGGTACTCGATACGTGCCGATATTCGAGGCTT
>JABDGM010000188.1 GCA_013286045.1 Planctomycetota bacterium
CCGCCGCCGCGGCGTCCACCGCGTCCTCCACCACCTCCTCCGCCGCCTGCCGCGCCGGGTTCACCCGGAACCACGGGGGCGCCGGCGAAATAGAGCTTCTTCGGCTGCCAGGGCCGCAAGCCCTGCTCGAACTGGTCGGTATACATCGAAGGATCGCCGGCGGCGCGGAACGACTCGCGAACCAGCACGGTGGTTGCCTCATGCGCGCGGTCGCCGCCGCGTCCCTGGATGTTCATGGTGACGATGACGTCGGGACGAAGCGTGCGCCAGAGGCGGACGTAATCGCCGACGATATCTTTGCGCCCCCATTTCGTGATCACTTCCTCAGGGTCGAAGGAATAGCCGTAATCGATAGCGCGGGTGAAATACTGCTCGGCGCCATCGATGCGGTGCGCGGAAACCAGCTCGGAGCTGCGCAGCACGGCGATGTCGCGGAAGAGTTCGGGTCCGATTTCATTCTGGCCGCCATCGCCGCGATTATTCTGTACGTCGATGACGCGCAGGCCCTGGCCGTAGCCGAAGTAGGTGAAGAGCGCGTTGGTTTCATCGTCCGGATGGGCCGGCGCCTGCAGGAACGTGCCCGAAACGCTGAGCTTACGCACCGCGAGACCGAGCGCGATGTGGCCGCTGCTGGTGGAGGCCTTCGAGAAGGTCATGCGGTTCTGCGCGTGGACCGGGTTGATGTCGGGGCCGATGGTGAGTAACGCGGCGGCGAATAATGCGCACGCCGCGGCAAGGATCGGCATCTTCGAGACAACGGCGGCCGCGCTCGCAGGACGGTTTCCGACTTCGCGTCTGGGATTCTGGTTATGCATCGTTATGAGACTCCATTACCGGGATACCTAATACTTTACACGTCGCATTAGAAGCTCAACCGCATCGCGACCTGCGCCTGGCGCGGGTTGCTGGCGGAGGTAATCTGGCCGAACGTCGCGGTATTGACGGTGGCGCTGGGATTGCCCCAATGCGGATGGTTGGTGACGTTCGTCGCTTCGAACCGGAACTCCGCGGTGGCGCGCTCATGGATGCGGAATTTGCGCACGAGGTTGGCGTCGTAGACCGTCATGCCGGGACCGCGCAGGTTGTCGCGGCCGGAATCGCCGCGCGTGCCGACGCGTTCGAGCGCGAAGGCGGAAGGTGAAATATACAGTTGGCCAGGGCCGTAGAGGCCGGGATAAACGGGCGAGCCGACGATGTCCGAAGTGACCGAACAGGAGGCGCAGTTCGCGTTCGTCGCCGCCGCGCCGGCAGTGAACGGCAGGCCGGTGAAGTAACGGAAGATGCCGCTGACCTGCCAGCCGCCGAGGATGGCGCTGGCAACTTTGCTCTCGTGCAACAGCGGCTGCCCCTTGCCGAACGGCAGTTCGTAGACGTGATTGATGGTCACCATGTGCGTCTGATCGAAGCTGGAGGGGCCGTAGGATTGGCGATAGTTGTTCGGGTTCAGGAAGCCGCCATTTTCGGCATTCAGATCGAGCGACTTACTAAAGGTATACGCGAGACTTACGTGATAGCCGCGGGCGAATTTCTTGACCGCGTTGACCTGTAGCGAATTATAGTTGCTGTTCACGCCGTAGGCGCGAATGGTTGTGGATGCCGTGCGGCCATACTCCACATTCAAGAGCGCGGCGTTGGGGCCGGCGCCGGGGGGGCCCTTGATTGATGTTGTAGGCGTAGGGGAGGTTGCGCCCCTGATTCGCCACCCAGCCGGCATCGACCACAAAGGTCGGCGTGAATTGATGCTGCAGCGTGACGTTCCACGTATAAACGCCGGGCAGGTTGAAATGCGAGGGCATGTAGTAAAACGCCTGGTTCGGCGCGGGACTCACTACGCCGTTGCTGGGAACGGCGAAATACTGGACCGGGGTGATAGCGGCGAGCGTACCGGCGGGGGTGTATTGGCTGGTGGTGCCCACCTGCTGGTTGTAGATCACGGGATACTGATTGTTCAACGATCCGCCCGTCCAGCCGAAGCGCTGTTCCCAATAGCTGATGCCGTAGCCCGCGCGAATCGCGGTTTTCGATCCCAAGCTATAAGCGATGCCGAGACGCGGTCCTAAGTAGCCCGGTTTTGAGTTGACACCATCGCTCAAGCTGATATTTCCGTAACCAGCGATGATGAGCGTGTTATTCGACGGTTCGTAATTGGACGCGCCGCCCGCGTATCTTACTTTGGCGGCTTCGTACCAATCGTAGCGAAGGCCGATATCGAGCGTAAGTCGCGGCGTCAACTTATACGAATCCTGAATGAAGCCATCGAGGTGAGTCTGACGCATGGTGGGGCTCAACAGGATCTGCGCGCGGTCAATCGACGCGGGATCGCCAAGCAGGAACGCAGCAAAGGCGTTCACCGTCGATCCGTACAGGCCAAGCGGTGATCCGCCGGCGGCTCCGAGGTAGTTTTCCGTGATGGTGGGGCTGAAGGTGAACGTGCCGCGTCCGCCGAAACCGCCGCTGCCCTGAACCTGGAACCGGTCGTTGCGGTAACGCACGAAATCGCCGCCCCACTTCAAGGAGTGCTTGCCGAAACTCTTGGTCCAGGTATTGGAGAAAGGAAATACGGTGTCATGGTCGATGGTGGGACACTCGTAGCTTTGCCCGAAACCGGTGATCCCGATGCCGCTGATCGAGGCTAGGCTTTGCGTCGAGATGTTATCCGGGTTGGGGTCGTAGATGCCCAGTTGCGCGTTGGTTACGGTGTCGGTGCATTTGATGTGCGCCACCCAGCGGTTCACATTCAAGCGCGTCTCGACGATCATGTTCGAACTGAAGAGATACGTGTGGTCGATCGCGGCGGTGATGGTGTAGTTATCCGAAACCAGATCGTTGCCCACGCCGGTGCCCGTATAGATGGCGCCTTCATAAGTATGGACCGGAAGGGTATCGAACTTGACCGTCAGCTTCATTTTGTCGCTGAAGTTATGGTCGATGCGTCCATCGAAACTGTTCGAGTTATAGTCAGTCGGCGCCGAATAGTTGTAGTTCAGAGTGAATGCTGCAGCGCCTGCTACGGCCAGGTTGGGCCCCGGGATGTATTGCAGAAGCTTTTTTGCAATGGGGCTGATTTCATTCGCAGGCAGCACGTTATTCGGATAAGGCGACTTCCCGGAGCCATTCGAAGCGCCCGTGTTGGGGTCGAAAAGCTGCAATCCGGGAACGGCGCTGAAATCGCCGTTGAGCCAGGCAGGTTGCGCGGTGGTGGTTGTGGTCGAGCTTCTGGAATAGTATTTGCGGCCTTCCCAACTGGCGAAGAAAAAAGTTTTGTTCTTCTTGATGGGGCCTCCGCCGGCCGCGCCGTAATCGTTATTAACCAAGCCGGCTTTGGGGAGCGGCGCTTGGCTGAAGACGTTGCGCGCTCCCAGCACAGCGGTCTTATTGAACTCGAAAAGCGATCCATGGAACTGGTTCGTGCCGCCTTTGGTCACAATGTTGACTACGGCTCCGCCCACTTTGCCGAACTCCGCGCTGTACGCGTTGGTAGTGATGTGGACTTCGGAAACGTCTTCCGTGGCGGGCTGATATAAGGTGAGCCCGAGGGCCATATCCATGTTGTCGATGCCATCCACCATGGTGTTGTTCGCGCCCAGCACTTGGCCGTTAGCGTTGAACATATAGGTAAAGCCGCCATTTTCCAGAATTCCGCTTCCGGAACTGTAGAGGGTCGGGACATTCACGCCGGCCATCAGGCCTGCCATGGATTGCGCGCTGCGATCGGGAAGCGGCAATTCGGCGGCGGTGGTGGTGTCGAAGTTCTTCGAGACGTCCGCGCTTTCCACTTGTAGCAGCGGCGATTCGGCGGTCACCTGCACGGTCTCTTTCTGACTGCCAGGCGTCAGTGTGGCATTGACGCGGCCGACGGACGAAACCTCAAGCTGCAGATTGCCTTCGGTAAATGTCTTGAAACCGGCTTTTTGGATCTCGACGCGATATGTGCCGGGCGCAAGGAAGGGCATGGTGAATACGCCCTCGGCGGTGGTG
>JABDGM010000189.1:0-953 GCA_013286045.1 Planctomycetota bacterium
TCAGTTGCGCCAGCAGCGCGCCGGCGGCAATTTTGTCTCCATCGGTTGCGCGCAAATCGAGATCGATCGCGGCTTGCATTTCGTCGACGAATACGGGCAGCGCGCGTAGGCCGGCGACGACGCCGGGTCCGCGGGCGACCATCGCCGCGCTACCCAGCGCATCTGGGAGGGCGACGGTTGTCCAATCGTGTTGTCGGTCGAGATCTTCGCGGACTGCGAGACGCACGAGCGCACGAAGATCATCTTCGATCGCGGCGTCCCAATGAAGCTGTTGAAAATCTTTGGCCAATGCAATGCGTGAATGAAGCTTAGCGAACAAAAAAGGAGAGGCGCCCCTCCGGGCGTGGGCCGGAGCGCCGCGTGCACGCGACCCTGGGGTTTAACGTAGCAGGACGCGCAAGCGGAGTTCGACCCTGATGCCACTACGCAGCCGGGATCGGCCCGATCGAAACGAGCAGTCGTATTTGGCGAGCCGTGACGCGCATCCTCCCGGGCGGAAGCGCGCTAGCGGGCCAAGCGTGCTACAGGCAAGCGATCGAATCCGGTGGCCCCACGGTCACCGCGCAACAGCATCGTTGCAGAGTCGAACCTAGCAGAGCGCGAGGCCAAATTCTACAACGATTTTTGGCCGCGCAGCATTTTGATTTTGAACGCAGAAACCTAGTGCCATATGTGAAAAACTACTGCGCAAGTCCATAGCCTAACGTTATAGAAAGCTCACACTTGCAAGAGCAATTTGGAAGATATGTTCTCATTTTCAGAGCCATATCGTGGCAGTTGGCTGCTCGTATGTCGAGCAAACTGCTGCGGCAGCGTTCAAGGCCGAGTCTGTTGGAAACAGTTTCTTAGGAAACTGGTTGGAATTCGGTGGAATCGCGTGGATAAACGGCTTCGCGCGTGGGTAGAATCAGCGCTGCGGAGATGGCGGTAGCTGTCACCGCAATGCTGAAATT
>JABDGM010000189.1:963-3955 GCA_013286045.1 Planctomycetota bacterium
GAAGTACACCCGATTTGTGTTGTTCGTAGCGCTGGGTGCCAGCGTTATGTGGTGCGGGCGCGCCACAGCTCAAAATTTGCTCACCGATCCGAGCTTTGAGAATCCGGCCTTGTTCACGGCCGATGGGCCACCATTTGTGGGCAGCTGGGAAGCGTTCAACGGCGGAGCTGGCACGTTCTCAATTAACGACACGCTCTTGCCACACTCCGGTGCGCGGGACGCCCACCTAAACATTACGGCGACGGATAATTCCTTTGCTGGATTTTTCCAGGACGTGCCTGTGACCGCCGGTGTCTCTTACACCTACAGCGGATTTCATGAATCGCTGAATCTCAATCCCGCCAGCTACGTTACGGAAGTGCGTTTCGAATGGCGCAACAGTGGGACGAATACTGAAGTATCGCGCAGTCAGATAACGCCGATTGCGGGAACACAGTACACGCCGTTTTCATTGACGTTTGCTGCACCGGCGGGCGCCGATACGGCCCGCATCGTGTATGCCATTCAAACGTTCACTGATACGGGCACGTTGAACACGGGCGACGTGTTCGTAGACGATCTATCGGTGACGAGAGTGCCTGAGCCTTCGACCCTCATGCTCGCGGGACTGGGCGGTTTGGCGCTGCTACGGACGCGGCGAAGAGCTTAGCCAGCGCGCGTTCAGTTGAGAAGAAACATACGTAAGTTTGCCTGCCCCCTCGGCAGGCAAACTTTTTTATGGACGAATCTCCAGGCGATTACCAATGCATCGTGCGTTCGACTTCGGCTTTCCAGATTTTGTAGCCGTCGGCGTTAATGTGAAGGCCATCGGCGGTAAGTTCCTGTTTTAGCTCGCCTTTGTCGTCCGTCATGAGGGAATGAAGATCGATATAATCGTAGCCAAATTCCTTGGCCAGTTTTTTCAGTCGCTCATTGATGTCGTTGACGTTGGCGTTGTGCTTGGCGAAGTTACCGCGTGTCGGCAGTATTGACTGCACGTGAACTTTCAGCCGCGGCGCCCCTTCCTTCACTTTCTCAAGCATTTCCCGGTAGCCGGCTTCGACCTGGTCGGGCGTATGGTTGTCGCCCAGATCGTTGATACCGATGAGCACGAAGGCATCGGTGGCGGGAACGTTGAAGAACGATTCATCGAGCCGCTTGAGGACGCCGCGTTTGTCGTCTGGTTTCAGATCGTTGCCGATCACGTCTGCGCCGATGCCGCGATTGAGAATTCGTCTTCCAGGGAAATAAATTCCGACGTCGAATCCTTCCGTGATACTATCGCCGACGAGCACCACGTTTTGAAAGGTTTGGTTCTGCTCGCGAAATAGCTTCACGCGGTCGCCGTAGTGAATTTGGAAGATCGCACGCCAGTCGGGCGCTGGTTGCGATTTCGAATCGGCAGAGTCTGGCTTGGCATCGTCTGCGACGCTCGCAGTCGCGAAGACCGCGGTAAAAACAATCAAGATTGCGAAGCACGCACGGCTTCTTAGAGCAACTCGCATGGGACGACTCTCTATTATTATTAGTTGGTAATCGCTCGCGATTATCCTGGCTCGACCGAATTATTTTCAGTTACCATAATGACGGCGAGATTCGGTAAATGCGAGACCCTGTATGCCCGGCAATCGACCAGCGAAGCAATTGGCGCAGGGTAACGTTCAGGGGCCAGTGCTCCGCCGCATGGATCAGGCGGTGGTTGCGTTTCTATTGGCGTGCGCGCTCGTGGGGATGGCGGTTTATTGGTTCGTGCAAGGTGGGCCGCGGGGGGAGTTGATTGAGATCGATCGGGCCGAGCCGCTGACTGCCCGGTACCAGGTGGATATCAATAAGGCCGAATGGTTCGAGCTCGCGGAATTGCCGGAAGTGGGCGAGACGCTCGCGCGGCGGATCGTGGAATCTCGCGAGACGAGTGGGCAATTCAAGGATAACAATCAGCTACGGCGGGTGCGCGGCATTGGGCCGCGGACGCTGGAGAAGATGATGCCCTATCTGTTGCCGTTGCCGGATCAGCAGGATGTGGCGGGCGACGCGAACAGCGGCGAGAACGCGCTGTAGTTATCAAAGGGGGGACGCATGAATTCGCAGCAGCTGACAAAGGTAAGTTTGCGCGCGTTTATTGCTTCGGTGGTGGCCGCGGCGATCATGGGCATCGTTGCGATCGGCATTCCTACACGCAACTGGGAATTTGAGCTCAAGGTTTTCATCACGACCGCCATCATCGCGGGAGCGAGTATATGCGGGCTGGCATGCGGTGGGTGTCTCACACGTGGGCATCGCATTTTGCCTTCGATTGGATTAGTGCTCACGGCGGTGTCGGCGGCGCTGCTAATGTGCGGGGTTTGGCTGGAGCCCAACGGCGAATGGTATTGGAAGTCGACCGCCGTGGCTTCGTTTTACGCAGTGGGCTGCGCTCATCTCTCGATGTTGTTCATGGCCAACTTGTCGCGCGGGTATCGTTGGTCGTACATCATTGCGTATCAATTGATCTTGGGGCTGGCGACTCTTTTGGCGGCTGGAGTTGTGTTTAATTTGTTCGATCATGGTGGTGAAGGTTTTTGGCGCCTCACCGGCGTTTTGGCGATTTTAGTGGCGGCGATCACGTTGCTCGTACCAGTGTTTCACTTCATGAGCCGCGAACAGTTCGCGGCGGAGGCGGCGGTGACCGATCCGGTGTTCGCGGTGGATGAGGAGATCGCACGGCTGAAGAAGCGGTTGCTGCAATTGGAAAGCCAGCGGCAAGTTTTGCTTGGACGAGAAGTTGCCGACGTCGCAGCCTCGAAAACGAGGCTTAACTGAAGCTGCGTTACATCAAGGCAATCTGGACCTTCGGCCCCCTTCCCTGCTCCGGTAGAATGTGAGCATGGAATTTAAACTTGAAGCGCCGTTCGAGCCGGCCGGCGATCAGCCGCAGGCGATTCGTGAGCTGCTGGAAGGCATTCGCAGCGGGCGGCGCGAGCAGGTGCTCATGGGCGTCACTGGCTCGGGAAAGACGTTCACGATGGCGAACGTC
>JABDGM010000190.1:0-1933 GCA_013286045.1 Planctomycetota bacterium
GCACCGAACTCGCACCAAGCCCCGATCCGGCCCACAAAGCGCCGTGCGTGTTTTCGGTATATTATTGCAAGAAATGCCGCTTGGATGCAATGAATGGGCGGCTAAAATCAGAAGATAGATTGGTCTCGTGGCGGCTTCACGGGTGGGTTGATTCCGATCTTCGGTTACCCCGCTCACGTTTAGGCGTCCGCGAGCTGGGCGGCGCAGTCGCCCGGACACCGGTCACGTGGCGGACTCTTCGACGGAAACAGGCGGATAGCTCGTCACACGGTTGGTTCAATTCGCAATCGCGCTTACGCGGCGACTTTTCACGTCGGTTGATTCATCGCAGTCGGAGAGAGGTGGTGCCAAATGGTCGAGGGAGCATTACCGCGAGGTGACCGCGCACGCCGAGCATTCACGCTCGTCGAGTTGTTGGTTGTCATCGCCATTATTGGCATCTTAGTTGCGCTGCTCTTGCCCGCAATTCAAGCCGCCCGCGAAGCAGCTCGACGCGCGCAATGCTCGAATAATGTCAAACAGATTGGCTTGGCGGTCCAGAATTTTCATGACTCTCGCCGCGGCATGCCACCCTTTCGTATTGTCGACGGCGATCGCACCTGGATGGGCTTGATTCTGCCGTTCATCGAAGAAGGCCAAGTTGCCGATCTGTGGGATTACAAACTGGGGTGCTTCTACGACCAGGCCTATAAGACGAGAACAGTTATCATCCCGGCTTTTATCTGCCCCTCCGTTGCACACGAAGCCAAAATCGTCGGCCACAACGCAGATGATGGGCACCCTCATCCTCATACTGATCCGGCTCCCGAGGCGGCGGGACTTCCTTATCAAGGTTCGATCTCGGATTACAAAGGCGTGAAGGGCTCAACTTGCGACGTGAACTCTCCCCTCGGCGTAATCAGAACGAGTCCCAATGGGTGGACGAACCAAAACTCTCAATATGTCGACGGTCCCATTCCGCAATGCGATAACAAAGCGGTCATCCACACGACGACACCCAACACTCGTGGCGTCTCGAGTTGGCGTCCGCAGATCAGCATGAAGAGCATCACCGACGGCACGAGCAAGACTGCTCTCTGCGGCGAAGTTGGGCGTGGCATTTCCGAAGACGATCAGGTTTTCAATGGCGACGCGAACCCGGCGATTCCTCTCGGCGAAACGAAGCCGTTCTGCCAGCGTTGCAACCTTCCCCCGCCGCCGCTTGGCCAGACCATGCCGACCGACGATGGCAAGTATGCATACGGCGACGAAGGCTTCGGCGGCCCGCATAACGGAATTGTGATGTTTGGAATGTGTGATGGAAGCGTCCAGCAAATATCTCGCGATATTGACGGCGCCGTGCTCGATTGCATGGCAACCCGCGCTGGCGACGATCCCTATCAATTGGATAAACCCGCAAAGAGTTGTCACTAAAAACAGGTTTGGGAAGGAGAAAGTTGGTTGGAGAGCCGCTCGCGAAATCGACCACTGGCCGCACGGAAACTTAATTCGGCGCTCATCGGTCTGGTAGCGGCTTCACTGGCATCTGCGACTTTCGGATGTAGCGGAAACGTCGCACGCGTCAGTGGAACGGTCCTTCGCAAAGATGGCAGTCCGGTTTCCGGCGCCCGCGTGATCGCAAGGTCCGAGGGTACTGGGAAAACCGCCAACGCTGAAACCGATTCCAGCGGACACTACGCGTTAGGGATCGAGAAGATGGGCGATGGAGTTCCTCCAGGTGATTATTATGTAATTGTCCTGGAGGACCTTGGAGAGGAGCACACGCAGCGACCGCCAACGATTGCCGCAAAATACGCAAAACCCTCAATGTCAGGGCTCAGATTCAGTGTTAAGGCAGGCGAGAAAAGCACGTTCGATATGAGCCTGGAGAAAGGAATGAAACACGCGCTGACGACTATGAAGTTGCAATCTCACAGATCTATTCCTTAAAACC
>JABDGM010000190.1:1943-3924 GCA_013286045.1 Planctomycetota bacterium
GGTTTTAAGGAATAGATCTGTGAGATTGCAACTTCATAGTCGTCAGCGCGTGTTTCATTCCTTTCTCCAGGCATTCATTGTCGGAGGTTTCGCATTCGCCGCGGTGCTTCAATTCGCCGAACTTGCGTCCGCCGCAGTGTCGTGGGACGCCGGTGGCAATTCACAGTATTGGTTTGACCCCGCAAACTGGAGCAACAACGTTCTGCCCCCAAGTAACGGCGCAACACCTCCGGCGCCCACGGATACGGACATCGGAATTGGCACTGCCTCGCTTCCCGGCGGTCAGGGCATCTTGTATGACCCGACCAATGATCCGAATTTCGCGAACGTCGGGTCGCAGGTATTTCCCGACGGCTTTAACGCGCAAACGATCAGGGAGCTTTATGTCGCGCGAACTCTCACCGCCACAAAAGTAGATGGTGTTGTCACGCCGGACGCTACGATCACTCTCAATGGCGATCTTACGGCCACAGGCAACGTGATCATTGGCCGATCGAGCAACATACGCGACGTGGCCACCACCGGCACGATTGTGCAGACCGGGGGCACATTCCTCGTATCCCTCGGAAACATGGATCTCGCGCAAACAGAAACCACTCAGAACGGCATGGGCAACGGCACCTACGATTATCGCGGCGGCACGCTAGACGTCTCGCGGGATGGCGGAAACGGCCTGCGGCTTTCCAACGGCTCGAACAGTAATGCACTGGATACTCAGATTTCCGGCGCCGCTGGTATCGGAAAAATCATCATTCACAATCCAGCCAATCATCAAGGGTACTTCCGCGCATTCAACTTGGTCTTCAACTCGTACGCTGGTTTTGGCGATGGCGTGGCAAATTCGTTTGACCCTAACGGTGTTACCAAAGGCGTATCAATCGCCGAGTTCCACTACGAAAACGGCGGCGTGCGACCGATCCAAGTCACTTCAACTTTGACCATCAACAACGGCCTGGTAGACGCACCCGGACCCGCCGCAACTCAAGGCGTCCGCTCCGCCCGGTTAAATCTTGTCCTCGATTCCGCCCCGCAGGTAACCGGTGGCATTCCACAGAACCTTGGCCTCATCGACGTGGATTGGAATCCAAGCGATTCCTTCGCCGGCTCGGTCAGCGGTACAGGCGATCTCAACGGCGACGGCATCTTCAACAACGACCGCGTGTTCTCAAACGCCAATGCTCCCAACCCGCTGCTCGAAAGCGCCGCCTACAACCAAGGATCGACGGTCTCCGCCATCTTCGGCAACACCAAGTACAACTGGACGATTAGCTACACCGGCACCATCACGGAGAGCGATGCCAACAATAGCGTAGTAAGCTCAATCGCAGCCACCGGCGGGCTGGATGTCGTCCTGATGGGACTCAGCACCGAAACAATCTCCACCGGCGTCGCTGGCGATTACAACGGCAACGGAGTCGTCGACATGGCCGACTACGTCCTGTGGCGCAACGGCGGCCCGCTACAGAATGAAATCAATTCCATCGGCACGGTCGATGCCTCCGACTACACAGCCTGGCGATCGCGGTTCGGAGCCACCTCAGGCTCCGGTTCCGGCTTGGGCGCTTCGCAGGTGCCCGAGCCGGCGATGATGTCGCTCGCAATGTTGGGCGCCGTGGGAATCGCGCTTTTGCGACGCGATCGTTAGTCACCAATCTCGAACGAGCAGTGCGAACCATGCGGCAGTCAGTTCTCAAGCTGACTGCCGCTTTTTTTGTGGGGCCAGGTTCCTCACGGTTTAGGTCCGATTCAATGCGCCGGCACTTCCTCATCCTCGTGGCATCGCTTGCTTGCATTGCGTTGCCCCAATTCGTCCGACCGGCAGCTGGGGACGACGGCTGGCAAGTAGTACCAAAGATCCTCTCACGTATTCAGGCGCCGCAGTTCCCAGCCCGCGACTTCAAAGTCCCCGACTACGGCGCCGCCCCCGACGGCAAGACTGATTGCGGGCCGGCCTTCAAAAAAGCCATTTCAGAATGCAGCA
>JABDGM010000191.1 GCA_013286045.1 Planctomycetota bacterium
AATAAGTGACCGAGTAGGTTTCTTGGCCGAAATATGCGTTGCGACTAAACACGGCATTTTGGCGCTGTCGGGACTAAACAAACCGGTTGCGTTCGTGGCTAGAGCGTGTTTAATAACGGTGGGGACGAGTAGGCACTAATTCTTCGGATCGCTAATGACGTACCAGAACTCGCTTCAACGGATCGCAAAGCGCCACGATTGGCAGCCGTTCGTTTTTACTCTCGTTTTGCTCTGCTTGGCGGCAAGCCCGGCTGTGGCAGTTCCTGATATTCAGTGGACTCAACAGTGGGGCACCATTTTCTTCGATTCAGGTCAAGCAGTTGCCGCCGGTGCATTAAACGATGTATTCGTTGCCGGAAACATTGGAACTTCACCAGAAGATGGCTACCTGCGCCGATACGGGGCCGCTGGGAATCTTATTTGGAATCGATCTTTGTCCACGACGGCGGAAGATACCGCGACCGGCGTCGCTGCAGATAACTTGGGGAATTCCTATGTCGTGGGAACGACGTCTGGTGCCCTCGAAGGGCCGAGCAATGGCTTACACGACATATACATATCTAAGTACGATTCGAACGGTGTCGTAGTTTGGGGTCATCAGTACGGTATGGCTCAAGAAGAAGAATTTGCCTTTGGGACAGCTCTGGATGGTATCGGCGGTTTATATGTCGCCGGGCACGTCGCGACTGCATCCAGCGGGCAGGAAGCCTATCTTGCAAAGTTTTCAACCAATGGCGCGTTGCTCTGGGATCGGCAGTTCGGTACCTCAGGCGATGATATTAGCCGAGGGACTGCAGCAGATGCGTTAGGAAATGTGTTCGTCGCCGGTTACGTGACTGAAAGGACAGCGAATGCCCAAGTTGGATATGTCCGAAAGTACAACACGGATGGGACCTTGCAGTGGGATCGCCAATTCCCTGGCGGTGGCTATGCAGAGGCAACTTCCGTAGCGACCGACGGAAGTGGTAACGCTTACGTTACTGGGCGCACAACCGGCAGCGTTGCCGGGCCAAATGCTGGAGAAACAGATTCCTTTGTTTCGAAATATGACGCGAATGGAAATCTGCTGTGGTCGCATCAGTTTGGCGGTTCGGCAGCGGATGAGGCCTTCGGGATAAGCGTGCAGGCCAACGGCGACGCGTTCGTTACTGGACTCACAGGCGGAGCCGCATTTGGAATAAGTGATCTGACAAAGCGGGACATCTTTTTGACGAAATTTGATGCTGCTGGAAATCAGCAGTGGTTCGTTCTCGATGGAACGACTCAGGCTGATCGAGGACTTGGAATATCTGTTGACGGATCGGGATATGCCTACATCACCGGCGATACCGGAGGCGCTTTGGCCGGTACATCTGCAGGGAATAACGATGCCTTCCTGGTAAAGTATCGAGTAGTCCCAGAACCGAACGCTGCAGCACTCATCGGTTTTGCAACGATGATCTTCGGGACGCAGAGATCGAGAAGACGATCCATCGATGACATGCCAATGCACACAACTTGAGCCCCTCTCCAAGTCGATTATCGACGCGCCCACCACCGCCGCGCTGCTACTGCTCGGGATGCTGGGGTGCGGGTGGCGACGACGAAACAATAGCTGACTGCAACTCACCGTTAGAATAGCATTCGCACGGCCGCGCAGAGGAAACCTGATGAGAGTGCCAAAGGTAACGCGTCTTTTTCGAGGGCTTAGCACAATCGCGGCTTGTGCGTATTGTTATTCCTGGCAAATGAGCACGCCGTCGCTGATCAGGCGACGTGGTATTTTTCCGGTGTGCTTCGCTACTATTACGACGTAGACAAGTTGAAGATCACTACGGTTCCTCCACCCGAGTTTGCCGCCCTTAATCTTCTGCCGGGCGCAAGCATGAGTGCGCGCGTCACATACGATTTAGCTACTTTGGACCAAAATCCTTCGGTTAGTCGCGGGCAATACGCTGCCATTGTCAGCGCCGAAATGGCCGTGGGTGAATTGGATCTGCATTACCACGGCGGGTTCAACAATATCGAAACCCGAACGGGAGCCAATCCTAGCGACCGAGGTACGAGCATTGGTTTTGGACTAGGCGGCAGCAGTGATATTTTGATCATTCTCGGAGGACTCGAACTAACCGGTGGGCCACTTGAGAGTTTTCCAACTGACGCGCTTTTATCTGGGCCGCCGCCACTGAGTAGTGTGGACCCGTTCGACCCGAGCAACCCGCATTTAGGCACTCGTGCCGTCTTGGATGCTGCTACGGCGTCGGCAAACTACAGTATTGTGTTTCAATTAACGGAGTTATACGCCGTACCAGAGCCAAATCTATCGGTGCTGCTTCCGATCGCATTATCGAGCCTGATGTCACGTCGCCGCAGACCGACCTCACACAGTCGCGTCTAACGAGCGCCGAGCGTGCTGCTCTATACTTGGCCCGTCCGCTGCTACGATGCGTGTATGGACGATCAAAGAACCGATCTAGTGGGCGCCGACATAGCCTTTGATCGCGATGCCAGGAATATCTTACAGCTGATAGAAAGGCATTCTGGCGAATGGAACTGGTACCAACTCGCGAATCGCGACGCTCGAATAGAACTCGCGGTGACTGGTCGGCTTATGAAAATTATCCGAAGCCTGACGGCGAGCGGATATGTCAGCGAGATTGAGGGACCGAATCGAGGCCAGCCGAATTACGTGATAACTGATCTTGGCCGCGAAGCAATTGGCCGCGAATAAGACTTATATCCCACACGCTAACTTCCCGCCCCTCGTGGCGGGCTTTTTCGTGCGCCTTCTGCGACACAATTGCGAATCGTCATGGCAGGCGAACGCGCTAGAATTAGGATATGGATACTCCGCAAGTTGGCGATTGGGTTCGTACTTCTTCCGGCCAGGAAGGACGGGTTTTGATGATAAGCCGCATGTCGGCATTTATCGAGCTTGTCGATAGGCCCGATGATCGCGACTAGTTTCTTACTGAGCGAACTAACAAAAATCGAACCGCCGCAAGGAACTAGCTCGGGCTAAGTGCCAGGAAATGCCATTGATGTGCATTTCCACCCGTCGTGTCACGCTTTTTCGTAGCATTCCGCAGGACATTCGAGCCCCCTGAAAACTATAAACATCGTGCGCAAATTATCAGCATGCCTCATGCGTGGTGCGCAGTACAACTCGTGCCCAATGCGCTCACCGTCGTTTACTGCGACGGCTGCAAAACCGAGTGCGTTGTCATTGCGGTCGAGCGTGTCCTACGGGATGACGGCAGGTATCTTTGCCTAATCGAATGCCCCAAGTGCGGCTCCCGCGAGCTCCCAGCCTCGGCACTCCCCATCGATCCACGCGACTAGCTACGCTTTTTGTTCGAGGTATGACGAGGCCATGCCACAATCACGCGCCGCCCTACGAAAACTGCTTTCAGCTTGCGAGAAGCAGCTTACGGAATCTGAGATTAAGCTGACCAGCGTTTCGGATGAATCGGAAGTCAGTCGGCTTATGGATGTAATCATCGACCTGCAAAACTCGCGTGGTGAGATTACAGCCGCGTTAACTGACGGTGGGGAAATTAAGCACGCTCCCGAATAGCGGTAGGAAAACGGAATGGATACTCCACAGGTTGGCGATTGGGTTCGTTATACTTCCGGCCAAGAGGGGCGGGTAGTGATGATAAGCCGCGTGTCGGCGTTTATTGAGCTTGTCGATAGGCCGGATGTCGCGCGACCAGCTTCCTGTTGAGCGAATTAACCAAAATCGAACCGCCGTCCGATGGTGTGCCGAGCGGTGGCAAGTAGCCCGCGCCCGGCCCCGGCCTTCTGATAACTATGAGGGAGTCGGAACTTGCGGGCATTCTCGGCGCAATGGCAACCACAACGTGCCCGCG
>JABDGM010000192.1 GCA_013286045.1 Planctomycetota bacterium
GCCGAAAACGGAAAAGGCGCCGAGTCCCACGCCGGCGAAGCGATGGCGGCGCTCGAATGCATCGTGGCGCTGCATTAGCTGCCGATCGACCGACGGAGTGAACTCGATTTGAACGAACAGCCGCTTCATCGGCCCGACCGAGCTACCGGCGGTTTCGAGATACTCGCAGGTTTCATTGTTCTTTGGGTCTTTGGCAATGATCTCGCGGCGCAGAAAATCGGGATCGATTCCCATGTTACTTAAAAGCTGGAATCGTCTGTCGGACCAATTCCCGCCGTTCCAGACTTCGTCTCCACCGAACAGGATTTTCTTTCCACTGAAAGAAATTGGAGGCAAGTCGGAGTCCGACGCGGCGTGGGGCTGTGGCTTGCCCTCTATCTCCTGCAATCGGTCATAAGCTTTGAGCATTAAGCAAATATCCGCGGCGCGGTAGCAATCATCGGCGGTCGCATACAAATCGGTGACAATTACCTCGCGGCGCACATCGCCCGTTTTCTTGGGCGGATTTTTTGTCCAGGCGGGTCTCTTCGCGACGTCTGGTTCGAACCGGAGAGACTCGACCATCGGCGAGGGTTCAGCTTTGTGCAGATCAAGACCGTTGTCGCTGGGCAGTTCGGCCACGAATTCCGCAGGGACTTCCACAGGAGCCTCGGCAGCCGGCGGAGTTGCGTCGGGTGGCGTCGCGGTGGGGGCTGGGGCCGCCGGAGGCGCCGGCGCGGCCGGCTTAGCAGGCGGTTGCTCTTTGTTTTTTGCCAAAGTGATATTAGCGGGCTTACCCCAGTTTTTCTTTCTGGATTTCGTCTGGATGTGGTCGTTCGATTGGCTGGCGGAACTGGAGGCCTCGGCCGCCGCCGAACTTTCGAACGAACTAATGGCGGTCGGCGCGGCGGCAACTAGGAGCGCGGCAGGCGAGGACATCGATGAGAAGGGACCATCGAGAACGATGCGCGGCGCTTGGAACTCATCCATCAGCTGGTTGATATCCGTATGGTCAATTCGCTGCTGGATGTTTTTGGTGAGCTGGGCAATGCGCTTCGCCAGTTCCTGCTGTTGCTTGGCAAGCGCTACCGCTTCGGCATGCATCTTGGCGTCGATCTGCGCCGATTGGTCTGCCGCAGGGTGAAGGTTCTCCTCGACCTCGACGTGTTTATGCTCAGCTTGATAGTGGACGCTGCGCAACATCAACAGTCCCACCACGGCGAGAACGATTAGGATAGGCCAGGCGCGTGCATGGCCAAAGCCGGCGTGGGCGAGATGGTGCTTGCCGAATCGGGCGAAGAGGAAGGCGATGGCGCAAACCAAAAGGACGGCTGGAAACACGCCGATGCGCCAATGGGGCAATGACCCGTAGCCGGAAGATGATTGGGCTTGGGGAGGACCGGTGAATTCGAACTGCGCAGGCGGAACGTTTTCGATCGTCGTCGTGATCGCGGAAGGTTCGGAATCAACGACGCGCGAGTCAAAATTGAAGATAGTCGCGAACGTCCCCAGGAGTATTGCGGCCACAACCACAAACGCAACGGCGCCTCCGCCAATGACGGCCGCAAGAGCGAAGCGGCCATGCACCACGGCCGCGCCGACCGCGATGATAACCGCCAGCGTGCACCCAAGCAGGAACAACAGCAGCAAGATTGCACCTATTCCGATAGCGGCCATGGTAGTACTGCCTTATGCAACCGCGTTATCTGGCGCGCCACTGAGGGCGCGGCGTTGGCTTGGGGGCATCCACGGACTCGCGAGCTGGCTGGAGAGGGCGATTACGCCGGCGGCCATCATGCCGAGCGGTTGTGGGAACCACCAAAACAATTGCAGGAACCAGGACCAACCGATGCACACGAGCGCGCTCCAAATGCTGAGCCGCGTGTTGCGGGTGAAATCGGTCTGCCGCCACCAACGGGGCACCAGGAACAGGAAGGCGAAGTAGGAAGCGTAGACTTCGATCGCAGGGTTGGCATTCGCCGCAGTGTGTGGCCAACCGAGCACGGTGTGCGTGAGCAGGCCGGTACCAACGTCGATAGGTTCTCGGCAGCTGGGCGGCTTAATCATAAGTACGTCGCCGAGGCCCCATGCTGTGAGACCTACCAGCACCCCCAATAGAAGCAGCGTCAGGCGGAGGGGCGTCTGATCTTCGACTTTACCCTCGGCGAATTTCGAGGGAACGAGCACGGCCCAGCTGCCAAGCGTACCGACGATGGCGAGCCAAGCGTACGACGCAAGATGTTCGGATTCTGACTGGTTGTGAAATACGAACGGCACGATACATGCGGCCAGCGCTGAGAAGATGGCCGCGAGAAGCATCGAGCCGAACAATTCCGAGAACTTTTCGCGCAGCGGCTTGGTTGCGAGCTGCTGGTTTGCACGGTCCCGCCACGTGGAGCGAATGCGGCGGGTCGTTTGCTGTGCCGGCCGCGCATTGGCAGGCGTGGGGAGTTCTTCGGCGGGCCGCCAGATTGCGGTTCGAGCATCAACCGACGCTGCTGCTGCGCTCGCACGCGCCCGTTGAGGAGGTGACGGCTGCGGAGCCTTGGCCGCGGCTTCGCGTGCCTGGCGTTTGGCGATATTCGTCCAAATGACGTAGTAGATGAAATAACACATCAGGATCGGCATCACCATGCCGATCGCCTTGTCGCCCCACATGACGACCACCATCACCAACGAGAGCAGGGCTATGCCCCGCCACAAGGGCTGGGCAGTGTGGAAATTACCGAAGGCGTCTTTGATCGCTCGCCAGATTGGCTCTTCTGGTCGGGCTTGCGTGCCCCAAATTCCGGGCTGGAATGGCGACGGAAAACCTGGCATCACGGGCGCCTTCGGTGCGAAATCCTGCCACTTCGACCCGGCTGAGGGCTGTGGTTGTGGATCCGCTGGCTGAGCGGCGGGACGGAACGGTTGAGGCGGTGGTTGGCCGGCGCCGCCGGGCAATAATGCGGTGAGTTCGCCGACATTCTTGAGCCGCAGGTTCGGATCCTTTGCGAGTGCCCGAGCGACGATGTCTCGATACGGTTCGGCAAGCGCGGAGAGATCGGGCTCGGCCGTGAGGTGCTTCATCAGCACTTCGCCGACGCTTTCGCCTTCGAACGGCACATGGCCGGTGAGCATTTCGAACAGGATGATGCCAAGAGCGTATGTATCGATTTCACGTCCGTAACGGCCGTTGGCGATTTCTGGCGCCATGTAGTGGACCGTGCCGACGCTTTCGGTTTGCCCGCTGCGACGGCTGCAGGAGATGAACTTCGCGAGGCCGTAGTCGCCGATTTTGACGGTGCCTTCGTCGGAGAAAATATTGCCGGGTTTCAGGTCGCGGTGGACGATGCCGTGGTCATGCAGGTAGGAAACGCCGGCGCAAATGCCGCGCATCCAGTAGAGCGCCTCTTCGACGGGCATGCCTTGTGGACAGCGCTCGATCACTTGCTCGAGCGACTCGCCGGAGACGTATTCCATGACGACCCATTGGTCGTCAGTGCTATCCGTGCGGATGTCGTAAAGCGCGATCAGGTTGGGGTGCTTCAGGTTGAGGCACTGCGTGACACCGCGGAGCTCGACATCCAGATTGCGGCGAATGAGCTTGAGGGCGACTTCCTTGCCGGCGTCGCTGGTGGCGAAATAGACTTCGCCAAAACCGCCCCGCCCTACCCCGCGTTTGATCGTATAGCCATCCAACGGCCGGGCGCCGCTGCCATACGCGAATTTCATCGTCGCGGCTCGCGGACGATCGGCTTCGTCGAGTTGCGGCGCTTCGTTCATGGCAGAAAGGTTCTCTCGTTCTAGCGTAGCTGTCGGATTGCCCATCTGTCTAGTTT
>JABDGM010000193.1 GCA_013286045.1 Planctomycetota bacterium
CACCCGTGTGCGGCCACATAACGCTCGATGGCAAACCCCTCGCTTCGGCTCTCGTTACTTTCCAACCTGAAGGAAGAGCGCCTGGCGCTGGCACAACGGACGAAGAGGGGCGATATGAGCTCCTTTATAAGCGAGGCGTGCCGGGAACGCCTATCGGGTCAAATAAAGTCTCGATTCGGTTGAAAGACAGTCCGGCGAAGGAAGGGCGCACGCTTCAGGAGCGTTTAGGTTCGCAGCCTGCAATAGTATGCGAGGTGAAGCCGGGTCCGAATGAGTTCAATTTTGATTTAAAGAGCGCAGCCAAATAAATCAAGGCAGTACAGTGCTATCGCGATGGCTGTTGGATTGGCATGTATGATTTAATTGCTGTCGCAGGACGAACCGTCCTGGGATGCGAAGGCTATCGACGGAAGCTGTGTCAAATTCGTTCGATTCATGGCGCGTTCTCGAGCAGAAATGACTGGCCGAGTGTCCGACCGAGCGCGGAGATGAGTTTTCGGCACGCGTTCGGCGTGTCATCAAACGTACGACTTTTCGAGAATCGTTGCCCGTTGTCTAAACGGTGGATTTTTGACGTATCTCATGCGGAGTTGAGTCACGTGCTATGGCTTCTCACTGTGTGAAACTGAAGGTGCCGACATATATCCGGCAGCTGGCAGAAGCGGTGATTTAGCGTAGTCGTCCGGTAATGTCCCGGTGAGGGACGTGAGAAACGCGACAATCGCCGTCTTGTCGGTGTCAGAGAGTGATTTTCCCAGCTGCACCTTCGCCATTATTTTGACCGCTTCCGCAAGAGCCGCCACCGAGCCGTCATGGAAATAGGGCGGCGTCATTGCGACGTTGCGTAAGACGGGCACTTTGAACACGTACATGTCGTCGCTATTTTTTGTGAGCGAGTAGCGGCCTGGGTCTATTTCTTGGCTACACGTTTCCTTCCAGTAGTCTGTGTACACGCCGAATTTCTCAAACTCCTGGCCACCAACTCCCTCGCCGTTATGGCAATTGATACACCCAACGTCGATGAAAGTGCGCAAGCCGTGGCGCTCCTCCGCAGTAAGCGCGTCGACACTACCATCAAGAAACTTGTCGAACCTTGATGGCGTCGCGAGCGTTCGTTCGTAAGCCCCAATGGCGTTGCCCCAATTGTCAGCTGATACGGGATCCGGCTCCTTCGGGAACGCCTTGCGGAAGAGCTCATCATAGCCGGGAATCGCCTTGATTCGCAGCATGGCGGTTTCAAGATTGGGATTGGCGAATCCCGGACCGGTGAGCGCATGCGTTGCTTGCTCTTCAACATTCTTGAAGTCGCCGCGCCAGTGCATTTTGAAGTTCAGCCGCACGTTCAATATCGTTGGTGCGTTGCGCGGAAGTAACTCGTCGTGAGCACCGCGCGACTTCGGCAAACTATCGGTTGCATAAAGCCCGATTTGGTGACACCGCATGCAACTGACCGTGCCATCCACAGATATCCGCGGGTCGAAAAACAGCTTACGGCCTAAGTCCACCATATCCGGTGAAGCTTTGCTTGAGTCAAGATTGGGTGCGAGAGACTTGAAGTTACTCTGGGCGTCCTGCAGTAATTCTTGATCGGGCTCCGCCGCGCGAATTTGCGAGACACCGGCGCAGACAGCAAATAAAGCCGTTATCACGAGTGCCGAAAACAGTTTTCGAAAGTTCGCGCGCGAGGACATTAGTTTTCGTCCTGAATAAATATGACGCGTTCTCAAGGTACTGCTCACTCATCAAATATATGTCGGTCTTTACATGAAAGTTCGATGTCGCATCGAAACGGTCCGAACAATTGCCGGCGATCACTGCACGGCAGGGACACCCTGATCGTCTACAGGGCGTGGCCCCGGAGCCGGCCAGTGAAACTTGCGATCGCGTTCCTCGATCTTGACGTCATTGATGCTCGCTTCTCGTCGCCGCATCAGGCCGTCATCGTCGAATTCCCAAAGCTCATTTCCATATGCTCGACACCATTGGCCGCCCACATCGTGATATTCATACTGAAAGCGCACGGCAATTCGGTTGCCGGTAAAGCTCCAGAGCGATTTGGTGAGGCGGTAATCAAGCTCCCGTTCCCACTTGCCGGTGAGAAATGCTCGAATTTGCTCCCGGCCTTTAAGAAACAGATCACGATTACGCCACTCCGAGTTTTCCGAGTAAGCGAGCGAGACTCGTTGTGGATCGCGACTATTCCATGCATCCTCGGCAGCACGTACTTTTGCGGCGGCGGAATCCGCTGAAAATGGTGGCCGATTGTCGCTCATAAAGATTCCTTTTCCGTCAAATGAATTAACCCGGTGAAGCCGCGACGTGGAAATCCGATACCCGATCGTCGTCAAAAGTTAATTGTCGAAACTCAAACCTTATAAAGCGTCTTCGTCGAATCGTGCATCTTCATTGCCATCGGTGGAGCCACGTATTTGCCGGTTACCACTTCGATGTACGCGCCAGTGTCGCACGATTCAGCCACCGCCATGGCAGCATCCAATTCGCCGCAGGTCGCCACTCGGGCACTATACCATCCATCGCACCCTAGCGCTTTGGGCAACAGATGATAGTGCCACGCCGCAAGATCGTTGTAATAGACGTCTGGATTCTTGCAAAGCAGTCGCTCGATCAAGTACCCGCTGTTGTTCAGTACGAAAATGATCGGCTTGAGGCCAAGGCGGTGAAACTGGCTCACTTCCTGCGCCGTCAATTGGTGCGAACCTTCAGCGGTGATCAGGATCGTGCGACGCTTCGGAGCTGCGAGCGATGCGCCGAAGGCGGCG
The DNA here is from genome assembly GCA_013286045.1 of Planctomycetota bacterium. Lineage (GTDB taxonomy): Bacteria > Planctomycetota > Planctomycetia > Pirellulales > Lacipirellulaceae > JABDGM01. Next base: position 2,781 of record JABDGM010000193.1, read on the forward strand.
GGTGTGGCCCAACCGATTGCGCCCCACAAAGTCTGATTGATGAACGTCGCGCTTTTTGGCATTTGTGCGAAGGTCAATCCAAGTGCAGGAGTCCCTGTTTCCGAGATCACCAAGTCGTTGGGGCGAAACATGCGAGCCCAACGCGGATAAAGTGATTCATACGTGATCGCATCTTCGCCGCGACCTTGCGGGTCGCCCAGGTCGGATGGTTTCGGCCCACGAATATCGGTTCGCTTTGGCAACCGTTTGGCTAACGCGGCGAGAATGTCTTTCATTTCGACGTTCTCATACCAGGCGTAGCCAACTCGCGTGCGATGGTGCGATATGTTGATAATCTTGGCTCGATCAACTCTGGCCGTGAAAGCGCCGGTGTTAAAGTCACTCGGCAGCGTGCCGATTGCCATCACGCAGTCGGCCTCTTCGACAAAGGCACGCACATTCCCATCCTCCGACCAGGCGCCAGCATACATGCCGATATAATTCGGGTGGCCCTCGTCAAGAACCGACTTATCCATCGTCATCGTCGCGAACGGTAGCCCCGATGCATCGACTACGGCAGTAGCTTGCTCTCGCAGCCCCAGTCGGGCGATGAAGATGCCCGGCAGGATGCAGGCCGCCTTTGCTTTCGTAACCGCGTCGATGATCGCGCTGACAGCAACCTCCAGTGTCGCAGGTTCACTTTGCAGTTCGGAAACTGGCGCCGCCGTGCCGATGACAGGCTGCGTAGCGACATCTAGCGGCACGGCCATGTAGACTGGGCGACGGTGATACAGCGCGGCTGCAATCAGCCGCTCGGTTTCCGCAATACAATTCTCTGGCGAAAGAATCGTGCGAGCGCAAACGGCCGGAGCCGTCATGTCGTAGAACAGATCGAACTCGCCGTTGCCCAGAGTGTGATGGACGATGGCCTTTGCACCCTGAATGGCCCGGGATGGTTGGCCCGTGATATGAAAGATCGGAACATGCTCAGCATACGCGCCGGCCACACCGGATAGTGCGCCGAGTTCGCCA
>JABDGM010000194.1 GCA_013286045.1 Planctomycetota bacterium
TTGCGCGAAATCCCACGACACCTTTCCATGGTGCGCGTCGGCAGCCTCCCAATCTCCACAAAGACCCAATCGCACTTCTTGGCCAAACCGGAACAACGCCGTTCGCACGTCTTCGATCCGTTTATTCAGCTTCGGCTGCGTGATTAGGCTCGCATCCGTGTCGCGGCCAAGCTGCCACCAACGAACTCGCAGTGCGAGGCGAGACATCACCGGTTCCAACGCCGTAGACCACGTCGCCGAGTCTTGCGACAGGATATCCGCAATCGACAAATCGCGTACCGCCCGGCCACCGATCTTCATTTTGCTCGCTGGACGATCGATGATGCCGACTACGTCGATATTCGAAGCTCCCAGCAACTCGACGAAACGAATTAGCTCGTCGCCCCGCTGCTGGTCGTTGGCATCGAACCACACGGGAACCTTCGTCCAATTGATCCCTACTTGCGGCAACAGGCGGCTAAGGTCCTGGAACGATAGCGGCTGGTCGCCTTCCGGAAGTGTCCAGCCGAACTCGCCTCGCTTCGGCATATCCAGCGGCGGCACCACGACTAGGTTCACGGTGCGCGGCGGCGCAAGCTGGCTTTCGCCTGTTGCACCTGCCGCCGTGTGGTCCGCGGTCGACATCCGCACCGAGATGCGATAGAAGCCGTAGTCCGGAATCTTTGGTTTCCAATCAATCGAGCCCTCATACCCATCCGGCGCGTCGCCTTTTTCCGGGGCGTCGGATCCGCGGTTCAATTTGTTAACGATCCGCTGCGCCTTCAAATGCGACCGCTCGCTTTGTAGCACCTGGTTCGATCCGTCCAGCAACTGAAAGTCGATTTCCGGATCCTGTTCGCGAATGCCCGAGAGCTCACACTTTACGCTCACGCTGTCGCGCTCCGTGTAAACGTTGCACGGATTGTTCGTCACAACGTCGATACGCGGCAACCGCTCCAGCGATAGGTCTGCCAGCAAGACGTGCCCCTGCAAGTCGCCCTTGCTGCCCCGCACCACAGTCAACCGCAAGATTGCATGATCCGTCGCTCGATCGCGCGGTTCCACCGGTCCGATCGGAATGCTTTGCCATCCATTCGTGGTCGAAATCGGTTCCGACTTCACCATTTGGAGCACGCGTCCCGCCGCATCGCAGAACTCGACCGACAACACGACAGCGCTGTATTTCAGCCCTTCATTTTTCAGCCGACCTTCAAACACGTAACTGAACCGCGATAGAACCGGAATCGGCGGGCTCGCCACTGCTGCCGCCGCGCCATCCAAATCGATCTTCAAGCACTTCTTGCTTTCCACGCCGTCGTCGTCGTGGATCGCGATGTTCACGTAGTGTGGGTAATCAATTCCAGTCTTGCGTTCCCAGCGATCGGGCCAACCGTCGTAGTTCACATCCCAGTCATCGCCGAACGCGCAGTGGAACACCGTCACCGAGTCGCTTTGCCGGCCATCGCTCGCGCACGGTGCCACGAGTACAATGACCGCCGCGGCAACGGCGGACAGCACGGCGCAAAATGAGCGCGCAGGCCGAGTTCGGGATTGGGATTTCATTGCAAAAATCTACCGTAGAATAAGGGCTCAGGACGCTTTCATCCGCGTCACCTCACAATCGTGCCAAACGTCAAAATCGGTATTCAAACACGCAGCCTCCGCCAGCCGCTGCGATCGGCCCTCGTAACCGCTTCGCGACTCGGCGCCGCGGGCGTCGAAATCGACGCCCGCTCCGAAATGCGGCCGCAAGAGCTCTCCCAGACCGGCCTGCGAGAGTTTCACAAAATGCTCGATGACCTGAGCCTCCGTGTGTCCGCTGTGGCGTTTCCCACACGACGCGGCTACGACGTCGCCGATGACCTCGAGCGCCGAGTCCTCGCCACCGAGGAAGCGATGCGCTTCGCAGCCAATTTGCGCGCCGATGTCCTTATCTTGCACCAGGGCCGTATTCCTGCCGAAACTGAAACCGTTCCTCTCACACGGCTCGTTGAATCGCTTACGGCACTCGGCGTCTTCGGCGACCGCATCGGCGTCCGCCCCGCCCTACAAACTGCGGACTTAAATCCCAATGATCTTTTGCGATTAATTAAAGCGTTGCCCGACCATTCCGTCGGCGTCGATCTCCATCCGACGGGCCTCATCATGGCAGGCTTCTGGCCGCAAGAAGCCGTGGACATCCTCGGCCCGCACGTGCTCCATGTCCACGCCTGCGACGCCGTTCGCGACATCGCCGGACGTCAAACTCTCGAAGTCGAACTCGGCCGAGGCGCCGCCGACATCCCCGACATCCTCGGTAAGCTCACAGAATTCGACTACCGCGGCTGGGTCACCATCGAACGCCGCGATTCCCCCAATCCAATCGAAGAAATTGAAAACGCCGTCGAATATCTGAAGTCCCTCTAGAACGCCTCTCTAGCACTTGCCACCCCGGCCTCCCTCATCGCTTGCGGTTTAGCTCAACCGCCACGCCCCAGCCCGCACAACCGCCCCCACGCGTACACATCCACCCGCGCGTTGGACATCGCCCTTTCCGCGCCCTATGACACTATGGCGGAAAGTTCTACACCAACTTGCGCGCTTGCGCGATGGGCCAAACTTACGGACAAACTCCATGGACGTTTTAGCCACACCTGAAGCGATCAACGGCGCAATGAACGCCGGCGACGCACAAGCCGTAATTCCGCCACCCACGCCGGCCCCGCTCGCCCGCGCCGATGCCGCGCCCACCCGCGCAAGCGAAACCACTCCCCTCTCGATTCCGCCAGAGCCCGAGACCCTGCTCGATAGTGGCCTCCCGCGTGCCGAGCTTGATTCCCTGGTCCTCAAAATCCTGCTGCAGCGCGGCGCCTGCACAGGTTCCGTCATCAGCGAAGTCACTTGCATGCCCCGCGGCATCGTCAGTGAAACGCTCGACCGAATCCGCAACGAGCTCTTGGTCACGATCAAGTCCTCCTCCGGCATTCACGATTACATCTACCAACTCACCGAAGCCGGGTTCAAACGCGCCCAGCAATATGCGTCGCGCTGCAACTTCGTTGGGCCGGCGCCCGTCGTCTTCGACGACTACGTTGCCTCGATCTATCGCCAGTCTCTGCAGCGCGCGCCGTTCAATTTGGGTCAATTGCGGCGCGCGCTGTCGAGCATGCTGCTACAGCCGAGCCTCATCAGCCAAATCGCCCAGTCACTCAATGATGGTCGCGGCTTGTTCTTGTACGGCGCCCCTGGCAACGGCAAAACCAGCATCGCTGAACGCGTCTGCAACGCCTTCGGCCAGTGTGTGTGGATTCCGCAGATCATCACCATCCACGGCGAGCTGATGCGGATCTACGACCCGAGCTGCCACGAAGCCGTAAAGTCGCCTCAAGTCGACGCACTCAAATACGATCGACGCTGGGTCCTCATCCGCCGGCCGACGATCATCGTCGGTGGCGAACTAACGCTCGAATACCTCGAAACTCGCTTCAACACAGCAGCCGGCATCGCCGAAGCGCCCGTTCAATTGAAATCCAATTGCGGCACGCTGGTGATCGACGACTTCGGCCGCCAACGCGTGAGCAGCACCGATATCCTCAACCGCCTGATCGTTCCGCTCGAGAAGCACTACGACTTCTTATATCTCGCCAGCGGCCGCCAAATTCAAGTGCCCTTTGACGAGCTCCTCGTGCTCTCCACAAACCTCGAACCGCGCGACCTGCTAGACGAAGCGTTCCTCCGCCGCATCCCGTACAAAATCGAAATCGGCGATCCGACGGAAGTCCAATTCCGCGACCTG
>JABDGM010000195.1 GCA_013286045.1 Planctomycetota bacterium
GTCACCAACGGTGCGCGGCTTACCGGTCAGCTACTTGCCTTTGCGCGCCGTCAGCCGCTCGATCCGCGCTCGGTCAACGTCGGCAGGGTGGTCCAGGAAATGTCAGACCTTCTGCGCCGCACGCTTGGTGAGGCCATCGAGATCGAATGTGTTATCGGTGGGGGATTGTGGAATACGTTGGTTGATCCGGGCCAGATCGAGAACGCGATTCTCAATCTGGCAATTAATTCACGCGATGCGATGCCGGGCGGCGGCAAACTTACGATAGAGGTTGCGAACGCCTTTCTCGACGACGCTTACGCCGCCGGGTATCTAGAGGTCGTGCCGGGGCAATATGTAATGATGGCAGTCAGCGACACCGGAAGCGGTATGCCGGCAGAGATTGTTTCGCGCGCGTTTGAACCCTTTTTTACGACCAAACCAGAGGGCCGTGGTACGGGGCTTGGCCTCAGCCAAGTCTATGGCTTCGTTAAACAATCCGGTGGCCATATCAAGATCTACAGCGAGTATGGGCACGGCTCGACCGTAAAACTTTACCTTCCACGCACTCGTAAGCCGCAGGAGTACAAGGAACCCGCATCGACGGAGATCCGCGAAGGGCGCGGTGAAAGCGTTCTCATCGTCGAAGACGATGAAGCCGTTCGTGATGCCGTGGTAGAGATGGTAAGCGAACTCGGCTACGCTGTGCTGAAGGCTGAAAATGCCGAGCAGGCGTTGGTGATCCTCGAAAGCGGCGCCGTAGTGGACCTGCTTTTTACCGATGTCGTCATGCCAGGCACGCTCAGCGCTCGCGATCTTGCGCGCCGCGCGCAGGAGGTGCGCCCGAACATCAAAGTGCTCTACACATCCGGTTATACGCGAAATGCGATCGTCCACAACGGCAAGCTTGATGACGATGTGTTTCTTCTGAGCAAACCCTATCGCCGCGACGAACTTGCGCGGAAACTGCGAACACTGCTGGATACATCGAAAATTATGCCCATTATCTCCGATCCCAAGCCCGACCAAAGCCCTCCGATTCCGCGCGGAACGGTCTTGATTGTCGAGGACGTGGCGCTCATTCGCATGACAACGATAGACATGGTGGAAGAAGTTGGCTTCCAGGCGATTGAGGCCAGCAACGGCGAAGAGGCGCTGTCGTTGTTGCGCAGCCATCCACAAATATCGGTGTTGTTCACGGACCTCGGTCTCCCGGGCATGTCAGGCAGCAAGCTGATAGAAGAATCGCTGAAGCTCAGGCCGGATCTGAAGGTCGTGATCGCCAGCGGCTACAGCTCAGAACGCGATGGTGGCGGGGTTCGCTTGCATACGACGCAGTTGATGAAGCCTTTCGATATTGAGCAGCTCCGTCGCGCGCTCGAAGCCTGACAGAGCTTGACGCCGTTCCGGATATTCTCTGACCATATCTTCAAGGGGGCACGCATGGACACAATTGATGCGGCCGAAGGCAAGCTCACTCAGCGTGCAGCTTTCATTCAGCGGCTCTGATCCGCGGCCAATGCCTCAGGGCCGGAGCGTCCAGCGGCAACCTTCGCTGCGATCATCGGCTTGTTGAAAAATAACGCCTGTCCGATGGTCGCTTTTAGGGTGTCGCGCGAGAACGGCTTTTGAACAAGATAGGTCGGTTCAGGACGCTCGCCTGTTAGCAGACATTCCGGAAAGGCTGTGATGAATATGACCGGGACATGCGTGTTGTCGAGAATTTCGCGCGCAGCATCGACGCCGGAACTGCCATCCGCAAGTTGAATATCCGCCAATACAAGCTCGGGCTTTTCCCGGCGGGCCATGCTTACAGCTTCCTCACGCGTTGTGGCGATACCAATAACGGCGTGGCCCAGCTCGACGACGAGATTCTCAAGATCAAGCGCAATAATCATCTCATCTTCGATGATCATGACACGGGAAGAAAGATCGCGGTCGATGGCGCGTGACGCCGCCGCTATCGCGCTCTCCACTTCGCTCTGAGGCCAGCTCAGTATTATCGCCACTTCCTGAACAGAAAACCCCTCAACGGATGTCAGCAAGATCGCTTCCCGGTCGCCCGGGCGGAGTGCCTGCATTCTCTGTTCAGCGATTGAGGATTCCGTTCCGATGCTCGCCTCCGGAAAGTCGCGGGCAGTCGTCGACCACAATGTATGAAACAGGCGGTATAGGGCAATGCGCGGGGGGATATTCTTCATCAATTCGGCGTTGCCGGCCAAAATCGCCTCCAGAGAAGCGCGGACGTACGCGTCTCCGCTGGCCTGCGAACCTGTAAGAGCGCGCGCATAGCGGCGCAAATAGGGAAGATGTGGCCCCAATGTCCCGGTCGTGCTCATGCTTACTTGCCCCTTCCTTGGCGAAATTGACCATGCCAGACACCCGATAACGCGTAGATAAAAAGAAGGTTCCAGTCCGGAACGCTTTGATTTGGAGAGAGTTTTTCTTATAGCGCCAGCAGCAAAAAGGGCAGGGCGGTACGGAGCATTGCATTATGACTGCGAGGCGAAAAATTTCCCCAATGAAGCCAGATCGCGCAATTGTCGATCCGGCTATCACCACGCAGGCCCATCTCGGTCGTATCGTATCCCTTCGCGAAGCGCGTATCCATCATCGGGCGATCACGCTGGAGTTGCGGAGTTTCTATGACTCTGTGGCTGCCGAAGCAGTCCCGGAAAGCTTGGTCAACCTATTCGACCGCGATGCTGAAAAATAGGGCATCGACATCAACGACCGGGAACTTTTGCGTGCGGGGCGGATTGTGTTTTCAACTATGAGGGCGACGCTATGATCGGTTGGGCTCTGACTTTTTTGGTATTTGCACTCCTCGCCGGGTTTCTAGGATTTTTTGGTCTGGCCGGTGTGGCCGCAGGGATAGCGAAAGTGCTTCTTCTTGCGTTCGTCGTTCTATTTCTGATCAGTGCGTTATCTGGCGCTCTGCGCGGGCGTGCGCCGCCGGTCTGAACAATCTACGGTTCAGGTATCCGGAATTCGAGACGACAGCGTAGGCCGGCGGGAAGATAATCCAGCGTGACTTTGCCATTGGGCTCTCGCGCAACGCTTTGGCGGATCACCATGCCTCCGAACCCTTCCGACGTCGGTGTCGATACTGTGGGGCCACCGGTTTCAATCCACTCCATCGCAAAAAACTGCTTTGTATCCTGCTCTGAGCGAAACCACGTCAACGTTGCTGTTCCGGTTTCAACAGACAATGCGCCATACTTCAACGCGTTCGTTGCCAGCTCATGAATTGCCAGTGCCAAGCCTCCAGCTGTTCGTTCAAGCAATGCGGTCGCCGGCCCACCGGTTTTTATTTGGATAGATCCGGCCTCCCCGCGAAACGGTGCAAGTGTCGTGTTGACAACGGTTTCAAGGTCGGCGGTGCGTGACGCTGACGACAACACAATTCCACCAGCATTAAGCAGGGTCAGTAATCTCCCCATGAATGTATCGATGTGCTTGTTGGCCTCCGGTTGATTTTTCGGCCGCGACATACGCCCGATCGCTTGAACAATGGAAACCAGATTTCTGGCGCGATGGCGCATCTCGTCAGCGAGCAGTTCTTTGTGCTGCTCGGCAAGCTTTTGTTCTGTAATATCGGACGCGCTGCCGATGACCAGCAGCGGTCGCCCCATTTCGTCCGTCGACAACAGGGAATCGCGGCTCAAAAACCAGCGCCATTGCCCGTCGGCGGCGCGCATTCGAAATTCC
>JABDGM010000196.1 GCA_013286045.1 Planctomycetota bacterium
CTCTCGCCGAACGACAACGCAATCTCCGGCGTCACGCCTCCAGCGTGCAGTACTCAGGGAACAAACCCGAACTTCGTGCAAGCGCTCAGAAGTTCAACTTCAAAGAAAATTGCATTTCACGCGCGTCACTTACCGTTCCGGTGACCACGCCAGTTTGCGAGTTATACGTATAGGTTCCTGGACCACAGGTGGTCAGTGTAGCCGGGCAGTTGATGCTGGAAAAAAGACTGTTGTTCGGAAGGTTCCAGTTGGGATGGTTCAACACGTTGAAAACATCCACGCGGAACTGCAGGCCAAACCTTTCCGTTAACTTGAATAACTTAATCAACGACATGTCGACTGTCGACAGGCCTGGACCGGTCAGTTCCGCCGCCGACGGTGCATCGCCAAACACTCCGACGGGCGCCGGAATGAACGCCTGCGGATTGAAATATTCACTCGTCCCCCCCAAGATTACGGGACCTGTAAATGCGGGATTGAGTACCGGGCGGGATCCTGCAGAGGAAGTGCCCGTAGAAAAGGTCTGAGACGGTCCGTCAACCAACCTGAACGGGAGTCCGCTCTGTTGGACATATATCCAGCTCAATTGCCAGCCATTGAGCAGTACCCCGGTGGCATTCTGGTGCGTGCCCAGAGGAAGGGCGTAAATTCCATTGAGACTGAAAGACTTGCCAACATTGAAGGGAGCGAGGCCCCTGTCATAAGCCGAGTTCGAAGCGATACCCATAGGAGTCATGTCACTGCCAAGTGAATCGGGTGCGTTCGTAAGCGACTTCGACCAAGCAAACGCTGCCTTGACTTGCAAGCCGTGACTCAAACGTTTCTCGAAAGATGCCTGCAGGGAATTGTAAGAGCCTGTTCCGTCGAAAACCGCTTCCGTTGAGCTCGTCGATATGGCGGGGTTAAGCGGGTTTTGAGAGAGCAGTTGGAGCTGTCCTGCAGTATTTACAACAGGAGTGGGCATCTGGGGAGAGATCGTGCGGTTCTGGTGATATGCGTGACTGCCTCCATAAGCTAGAGTCAGGAGCGTGCCAGACGTCAGCTGTTGTTCAATGCTTAGATTGTACTGCAGCATCGTTGGCGTCCCAGGATTCGGCTGTATGGAGGCGGCCGTGAGTTTCGTTCCTGGCGGGATTACTCCCGGAGTCAGGCTGAGAAGCGCTTGTCCGGGCGTCGGCCAAGGGGGATTATTTATGGTGACGGGAATATAGTTGGGGGGAGCATTATCCAACAGGGTCCGATAATCGGTTTGCAGTTGATTGTAGTACGTGCCAAAGCCGGCGCGCACAGACGTTTTCCCCGAGCCGAAAACGTTCCAAGCAAAGCCTATGCGAGGAGCCCAATTACCGGAAGGATTCACGGTAAAAGGATGAGTCGCAGGGTAGACTAGGCCAGGCTCGGAAAACGATGTTGGAAAAGGGGTGGGAAAACTCGGATAGCACACTGCACCAGGGCAGGCGCCGTCTCCATCGGCAACGGGATACCATTGCAGGAATCGATCGTAGCTTTCGACAGGGTTGGTCAAGTCTTCCCATCGAAGGCCGAGGTTTAAAGTGAAATTGGGGGCTACGCGGTAACTATCCTGTATGTAGGCGCCGATATAGAGCTGCCTGTAACTCCGATGGGAATTGGAAGTGGGCAGGACCCCTGTTAGCTGCGACGGCGAGCCTTCGGCGAAACTCAGCAAGCTCGAAAAGAGGACATTTCCATTCGTGTTATTGGGGACTGCCTCAAACGAGAGAATGCGTTGCAGCTGTATGCCGGTTTGAAAAAAGTGCTTGCCCCAGTTTTTACTTAGCTGATCGTCCACCTCGAACATTTGCCGAGCCGTCTGGTGGAACTCTGCGTTAGCCGCATTTTGGTTCATTCCGCTGAATACGCTGCCGCCCTGCCCGACCGTGATGACACCCAGTTGGGTCGGCCCCGTAAAACCCGGAAGAAGAGATAAAGCGGATGGAATTGAACTGGCAGGCAACTGCTGAACGTTATCGAGTATGTTGTAAAATCCGCGATTAAACGATGCGGTAAATTGGTTGAGCATCCCGTTTGAGAAAGTAAATCGCTCTCCCAATGTGAACAGTTGCGTGCGCCGGGGCCGATACAAAGGAAATTGCGCAAAAACATCGTTGACGTAACCAACGCCATATCCGGTTTGAATCAGGTAGCGCGCAAACAGGCTCTGGTTCTGAGAGAGTTGATAGTCCACCCTCCCAAGAGAAAACGTATCGCGATTGTGCTCCAATGGCTGAGTGTTTACCACTTGGGATGTCAGCGGGCAGCCGTTGGAGCCCAGCACTGATCCGGCGGAAGGCAGAGGAAAGAAATTCATGACCGCGGCGCTCGCTTGGACGCCCGCCAGAGTGACGCCCGGTACTGCTTTGCCATTTACAAAACCAGTTTGGGGATCAACTGTTGTTACAGCGCAAGGATTCAATTGTGTCGGCGCGGGAATCTGCTCGATACCGCCGAAGCCAACGCCCCTCTCCGCAAGAGTCGGAACGGAACCTGAGTACGCTATATCCTCCCGGTCCAGGTATTGCTCGAAATTCGCGAAGAAAAAGGCCTTGTTTTTCTTGATCGGTCCTCCAATAGCGCCTCCATAGTTGTTTCGCATCAGAAAGGGAACCGTCGTCGCGAAAGGATTGCGCGCGTTGAAGACATCGCTGCGGAGAAACTCGTAGGCTGTCCCATGAAAATTATTGGTTCCGGACCGTGTCACCAGGTTCACTTGGCCGCCCTGCTCCTTGCCTACTGTGGCATCGCCACTGTTCGTGGAGACATTGAATTCGGCGATCGCGTCGACGCCCAGTAATTTGCTGCTGGCAGTATTGGGGAGAGAGTTGCTTTGCGTCCCGACGCCTCCAAATTCGGAGCCGTCGACCATGTAGCGGCTGTCGCTCGGCCTCGCGCCAGTGATTCCGAAGACTGGATTGGCACGTCCAGGTTTCGTCTCACCCGTTGAGTTTGCCACGCCGGGCGTCAGCAGCACTAACTGGGCATAATCCCTGCCGTTCAATGGAAGGTCGTGGACTTGGGCGTCATTGACGAGTGAGGCGAGGCTGGATGAGGTTGTGTCCACCAGAGGAGCCTCACTGGTAACCGTCACTGTGTCCGAGGTCGCGCCGACCTTGAGCGTGAAATCAACCTCCTGCCGTTGCGAGACTGTCAGCTCAACGTTGTCGTGCACCTCGGTCTGAAAGCCAGTCTGCAAAGCTTCCAAACGATAACGTGCCGGCAATAGATTAGGCACGACATAGAGTCCGTCATCGTTGCTGGTGACCTGCTGCCCCACCCCTGTGGCGATATTGGTGACTGTTACCGTTGCCCCAGGTACAACACCGCCGCTCGCGTCGTGGACGGTACCCACGAACGTGCCCTGTGTCCCCAGCTGGCCCCATGCGCTTAGGGCACACATTATCAGCAGAAAAGAGCCGGACACTGCCGAGGTAATCCCCCGTCGCTTCATAAGACCTCTCCCCGCTGTCAGAGTCTCCCTAAAGGAAGTGCGCGCCTTATATAACAAATCACCCAGTCGGTAAAGGAATTTTGGGATGATGTAATTGCTCTTGGAAAGCTTTGCGGTACTTGCGAAAGATTCTTGTGTCCATAAACGCGGCTGCCGTCCAAGCTCAGACTCTCCACGTGCGGATGCGATGTACTGCTCGGTTAATCCAACAGTGCTCCGGTGC
>JABDGM010000197.1:0-3021 GCA_013286045.1 Planctomycetota bacterium
GCTGCCCGAGTGAGCGTCCCATTCTTGAAATGACCATGCCCACGAGTGTCGATCGCACGATCGCGCCGCCAGGAAAACACATCCTTAGCATGTTCGTGCAATACGCGCCGTACAAACTAGCGAATGGCAACTGGGATCAAATCAAAGAAAAGTTTGCCGATCGCTGCATCGAAACACTAGCTGAGTATGCCCCGAATGTCCCGGCCGCGATCGAGCATCGCCAGGTGCTCTCGCCGCTCGATCTTGAGCGCACGTTCGGCATCACGGGCGGCAACATCATGCAGGGTGCGATGAACGCACACCAGCTATTCTGCTTTCGTCCGATCGCGGGTTGGGCCGACCATCGCACGCCGATTAAAGGCCTCTATCTGTGCGGTGCCGCGAGTCACCCCGGGGGCGGCGTGCTGGGTGCCTGCGGAAAAAATGCTGCCGAGGAAATTCTGCGCGATATATGATGGAATTCGAGGTAAGGATTCGCGAAAATCGATCACCTGTGGACGTCCAACTTGTCTTAAGAGAGGGTGGCGCGAATGGAACTGAAACAACGCAGCTCGATTGCCACGTGCATTGCACTCGTTCTGTTCGCCTCGGCGTCGGTCGCACGCGCTGAGCTATCGTGGCTGGACGATCTTGAAAAAGCCAAGGTCGTTGCGGCAGAGCAGCACAAAGACTTGTTCATCAATTTCACTGGAACGAGCTGGTGCGAGCACTGCATGGAGCTTGAACGCGAAACGCTTTCGACCGATGCCTTCGCGCCCGCGGCAGATACATTTGTACTCGTGAAGTTGGAGTACCCAGGAAGCGTGCCTCGGTTACCTCAGGAAGCGCCGGCGCCGCACCCGACTTGGTTAGACACGTACGGCGTAGTGGCTTACCCCACGATCTTTCTGGCCGATGCGAATGGCGTCCCTTACGCGACCACCGGTCAACTCGATATTAAACCCGCGGACTTCGTCCAGCATTTGCTGAAATTGCAGAAGACTCACAAGATTCGCGATGAAGCGTTCGCGAACGCGACGAATGCCGCGGGACTCGATCGAGCGAAGCAACTCGACATTGGGCTCAAGACGTTGCAAGCGGCGTTTGAGGATACGGTCGATTATACAAACGCCGACCCGCTGCTGAAATTCTACGGCAAGGAAGTGGACGCAGTAGTTCAAGCGGATCCCGACAACACATCGGGCTTGGGCGGTCACTGGCAGAAGATTCAACAGCGCGAGCGGGACTTAGCTGATGGTAAAGCGTTCCAACTGCAGTTGTCGGAGACGTTTAAGAAAGATGGCATTGATGCAGCGCTCGGGCTTATTTCTGAAAAGTCGAACACGGTATCCAAAGAGCGGCAAAAAGAGCTTTGTTGGACGCGAATTTACTATTTAGAAAATGCGCAGCATTACTCAGAGGCGATTGACTATGCCAATCAATTGCTTGCCGATACTCGATTTGATGCGGATCAGCGAATAAGTTTGCGTCGACGGATCGCGACGAATCTCCGTTGGCTGGATCGCAACGACGAGTCGGCGGCCGCCTATGACGAGATACTTGCCGACGTGACCGACCCGGCGAGGAAGGCGCACATTTTGAGTGATAAAGCCGATGTGTATTGGTACGCGAAACGATATCAAGAGGCGCTGGATACGCACGATGCCGCAATCAAGCTGATCGATAAAAACACAGTGCAATGGGACGACGAACAAGCATGGCGGATTCGGTTGCTCGCCAGATTAGGTCGTGCCAAAGATGCCTGGGCTGCGTACGACGAATTCGCCAATTCAAAGACCTGCTTTGAGCAGGCGAGGTTGAATTTGATGGCAATTATCGCGATGTTGTTGGAAGAAGGGGGTGCGCACGGCGACGCACGCGAGGCGGCGCTTCGAACGAAGCAGCGAGTTGAATCTGAAAAAGACGCGACCGTTGACCTTTCAGAAGCACGTGAAATCATCGACAAGATATTATCGCCTGTTCCAGCGAAAACAAGTGATAGTATGCCCGATTCGAAGAAGCCATGAACGCCGACAGCAATCGTTTTTCTGACCGCGCCTTGCAAATCATTGCCGATAACAAGATTCGCACTGCGATCGAGGCCGGAGAGTTCGAAAACTTGCCGGGCTTCGGCCAACCGTCTGCGATTATCGATGAGCCTTACGATCCACACTGGTGGATTCGCCGAAAGTTGCATCGCGAGTCAATGAGCAACGATCCAAACGGTGTGAAGCTGGCATAGTCGTCCCGCTTCAATCGGCAGCGACAATTCGTCGCCGCCAATCATGTTTGTCCTAGCTACTTTCAGCTTGGAGATCGTGCCCAATGCGCATATACTGTACGCAAGAACAGTAATGCGCAACGGCAATGGAAATTCAGCACAAACTCGCGATTCTGGCAGATGCGGCGAAGTACGATGCGTCGTGCGCGAGCAGTGGCGCTAAGAGCACGCGAGCCGGTAGCCGACTTGGCAGCACGGAAGGAATGGGAATCTGCCACAGCTACACACCTGATGGCCGTTGCGTATCGCTGCTCAAAATTCTGTTAACGAATTACTGCATCTTCGATTGCCAGTATTGCGTCAATCGGATATCGAGCGATATCCCGCGCGCCAGATTCACGCCGCAAGAGGTCGTGCGACTTACGATCGACTTCTATCAGCGCAACTATATCGAAGGACTGTTTCTCAGTTCTGGAATTATTCAGACGCCCGATTACACGATGGAGCAACTGGTGCTCGTTGCCCGCACGCTCCGCGAAGAACATTGCTTTGGCGGCTACATCCATTTGAAAACGATTCCCGGCGCGAGCGATGCGCTGCTTGATCAAGCGGGGCGGTATGCCGATCGCTTGAGCGTGAATATCGAGCTTCCGACGGCCGTTGATTTGCAGCAGTTGGCCCCGGAAAAGAAACAGCCGACAATTATCGACGCGATGCAGACGATCAAAGTTCGAATCGATACGACGCGCGACGAAAAAAAGGCGGGTTTCAAGCCGCCGCGGTTTGCTCCGGCCGGGCAAAGCACGCAAATGATCATCGGC
>JABDGM010000197.1:3031-3576 GCA_013286045.1 Planctomycetota bacterium
TCGGCGCGACGTCCACGCCTGATTTGGAGATTTTGCAAACGGCGTCGTCGCTGTACGACAAGCAAAAACTGCGACGCGTTTACTACTCGGCTTACAGCCCTAATCCACACGCCGATGGCCGACTTCCGCCGGCGAGCCCGCCGCTCGTACGCGAGCATCGACTGTACCAAGCTGATTGGCTGCTGCGGTTCTACGGTTTCAACGCGAAGGAGCTTGTTGCAGAGGCCGATCACAACCTGGCTGCGGACATCGATCCGAAGCTTGCCTGGGCTTTGCAGCATCGCGACCAGTTTCCGGTCGATATCAACCGCGCTGAACGCGAGCGATTGCTTCGCATTCCCGGTATCGGAGCGCGCAGCGTCGGGCGCATTCTAAATGCACGCCGCTATCGGCGGCTGCAAATCAGCGACCTGCAAAAGCTGCGCGTGGCTTGGCGACGGGCTGCGCCGTTCGTTATTACGGCGGACTACAATAATTCCGTGCGCCGACTGGATGACCTCGATTTGCGGTTGCGACTCGGCAAGAAGTCGCGGCAATTGACGTTG
>JABDGM010000198.1 GCA_013286045.1 Planctomycetota bacterium
CTGCTCTGATTGGACATCACCACCAGATCGCCCTCTGGGCGAAGAATTGTCCGGAGAATTTCGAGAACCAGGCCGCATTGGTAGGCGCTGAAATCGCGCGCATCGAAGGTCGGCCGCTCGACGCGATGGATCTTTATGAGCAGGCCATCCGCTCCGCCCACGCCAACGGCTTCATCCAGAATGAAGCAATTGCTTCAGAGTTGGCTTCACATTTTTACGCGGCCCGCGATTTCGACCTAATTGCCCAAGAATACCTGCAGAAAGCTCGAGACTGCTATCGGCGCTGGGGTGCTAATGGCAAGGTCCGGCAACTTGACCAGTTAAATCCGCAACTTGGTGCTCCGAAGGCTTCGGGTTTAACGAGTGCAATCGGCACACAGGTCGATCAACTGGACCTCGCTATCCTAATCAAAGTATCCCATGCTCTCTCGGGTGAGATCATCCTGGAGAAGCTGGTCGACACGCTCATGCGCACGGCAATCGAACACGCCGGCGCTCAGCGCGGACTCTTAATTCTTCCGCGAGACGGTGAATACCGGATAGAATCCGAAGCCACCACCAGGAGTGACACGATCATTGTCAATGTGCGGGAAATGCCCGTGACCGGGACCGCACTGCCGGAGTCGATCCTACGTTATGTTACCCGGTCCAAGGAAAATGTGATTCTGGATGACGCCTCCGTCCAAAATCGTTTTTCCGAGGACGACTACCTTCACCAACAGCAGTCGAAGTCTGTGCTTTGCCTGCCCCTGGTAAAGCAGGGCAAGCTCGTGGGCGCGCTCTACCTGGAAAACGGCCTGGCGCCCCGGGTATTCACACCCAGCCGATTGACGGTGTTGGAACTGCTGGCCTCGCAAGCGGCCATTTCTTTAGATAATGCCCGACTCTATGCCGGCGTCGCCCAGTTGAATGCCGAGCTGACGCAAGAAAACACCGATCGGAGAAGAGCCGAAGAGGCTCTGCGTGCCAGCGAACAGCGTCTGCAAGACATTATCGATAACACCCCAGCCGCCATTTTTGTTAAGGACCTCGAGCTTCGTTACCTTTTGATTAACAGCGAATTCGAGCACCGGCACAATGTGCGGCGTGACGAAATCAGGGGCAGAGACGATTTTGACATTCTCCCTTACGAAGTTGCTAAGGAGGTCCGAACCAACGATGTCAAAGTCATCGAAGCCGGCACACCCATTCAGTTCGAGGAAGTCGTACCCTCCGCGCAAGGAAATCGCTGCAATATCTGTTCGAAGTTTCTTCTCCGCGACCGTAACGGCACGCCCTACGCGGTTTGTGGAATTGCAACGGATATCACTGAACGGAGGCGGGCTGAGGATGCTTTGCAGCAAGCCCAGGCCGAGATCGCCCGCGTAAGCCGAATGACCACGATGGAACAGTTGGCTGCTTCGATCGCGCACGAAGTCAACCAACCCCTGGCAGCGATTGTGACCAGCGGCGATGCTTGTTTGCACTGGCTGGCGGCAACCCCTCCGAATCTAGGAAGAGCCCGCGGAGCCGTCGAACGCATGGTCCGGGATGGGAATCGGGCAAGCGATGTTTTGAAACGGGTCCGCGCCTTGCTGAGAAAAACGCCTCTGGTCAAGTCGCCTGTGAACGTTAACGAGGTAATCCACGAAGCGCTGGCGCTGGTAGCCGGTGAACTGCGCAAACAGGGTGTGGAATTTTCGACAGAGTTGGACTTAAACCTTCCGTCCGTCACTGCCGATTTCGTGCAATTGCAGCAGGTACTTCTCAATCTGGTCATGAACGCGATTGAATCTATGGCCGCTAACACCAATCGCTCTAGACAATTGCACATCCATTCCCGCCTTGACGATAACGCTCAACAATCTGCCGTGCTTGTCGCGGTGAGCGACTCAGGAGTTGGCCTCACCACTACGGAAGTGGAACAAGTTTTTGAGGCGTTTTACTCAACCAAACCGGAAGGGATGGGAATGGGCTTGTGGATCTGTCGCTCGATAGTCGAGGCGCATGGCGGGCAGTTAACCGCCCGGGCAAACGACACCGGCGGCGCAACCTTCCAATTTGTTTTGCCATCATCAACGGAGGCAGGCGCATGAAAGCGGGCGATCCTATCGTGTTCGTAGTCGATGACGATCGCTCCATGCGCGAAGCCCTGGTTGATCTAATTACTTCCGTCGGGCTCTCCGTTCAGGCATTTAACTGTGCCCAGGAGTTTTTGGCCTGCAGTAAGAGTGATGCTCCAGCATGCCTTGTCCTTGATGTACGCTTACCTGGCCCGAGCGGCCTCGACCTCCAGCGCGAATTGCTCCATTCGGAAACACCGATCCCAATCATATTTATCACCGGCCATGGCGATATCCCGATGTCGGTCCGCGCCATTAAGGATGGAGCAGTAGAATTCTTGGCCAAACCATTTCGGGACCAGGATCTACTCGATGCGATTCAGCATGCTCTGGAGCTTGATCGAGCTGCCCGCAGCGACCGGGCTATCGTGGCGGGTTTACGCCACCGTTACGACTCGCTAACCAAGCGGGAGCGAGAAGTCATGGCCCTAATCGTATCGGGCTTACTCAACAAGCAAATCGCGGCCGAGTTGGGCAGCAGCGAGGTCACCATAAAAATCCATCGCGCTCACGTCATGCGCAAAATGAAGGCTGAATCTGTTGTCCAACTTGTTCACATGGCGGAAAAGATCGGCGTACCTACGAAAGCGCATTAGTAAGCCGTAGGCAGTAGGTCAGTAATCAGTGCAGGAGCTAGGAGCTAGAATCTAGGAGCTAGGAGGACGATCGCTAGCGTACTGCGCTTACCGTCACGGAACCGAGCCCGCGCCCGGATGGGACTAAGCTTCCGTGTCCCATCCGTTAGCAGCGCCCACGGCACGTCATACTAGACCGCGTGGAAACGCCCCCCTCTACGTGTGCCCGCCTCCTGGCTCCCGGCTCCTCTACCCCACTCATCACTCAGTATAGGTCCCCCATACCAACGTATTATAGAACCCACCCCAACCCTGGTGCTAATGCCTCTGAGAAAGCGGACTCAAACTAATCACGTGCTTGGGCAAGAACAGTCAGCATATCGAAGCTCCCCTCATCTGCATCGTCGACGACGACTCGTCGGTCCTCGAAGCAATAGTGGGTCTGCTGGAGTCGGCTGGGTACCGGGTACTCGGATTCAGTTCAACAGCGGGCTTTCTCGACTGGCCTCACATTGCCAGCGCGGCCTGCGTGATCGTCGATCTAATAATGCCATCGATCGGTGGTTTCGAACTGCATCGGCTGCTGACCGCCCAACACTATCGAATTCCAACTATTTTCATCACTGCTTACGACGATGAGGACCTTAGAATCAGAGCGTTCCAAGCTGGGGCTGCCGGCTTTCTGCTCAAACCATTCAGTCACGAATCTCTCTTCCAAACCATCAGCTCTGCTTTGGAGAAAGGCCAAGCGAATCAGTAGAAAGCCTATGAATTCGGGACGATCTAATACCCGTCCCGCCCCAACGTTTGACGCCGGCGACTTGGCGCTCGATTTCCTTAATTCGATTGTCACATCGGGACAAAACGTTGT
>JABDGM010000199.1 GCA_013286045.1 Planctomycetota bacterium
GTGCCCTCATCGCCAGCCATAAACAGTGGAATCAACTGCAGGAAAAGAAATCCGTTCAACAGCGGCTTGAAACATTGTCGGAAGAAGAGCGGTCAGTGATGAAGCTCATGCTGGCGGGCGAGCCGAATAAAGCCATCGCGACTAAGCTAGATATAAGCATGCGAACGATCGATAGACGACGCCATGCGGTTCTGTCGAAAATGCAAGTGGCCTCGGCTCCCGAGTTGGCTACAATGCTGAGTGAAGCACGTTAACTGTGCGCCCAGCGGCTGTGTATTTTTCCGCAGTGTAGCGGCCAGGTAGTAATAGCCCATTTGTGCGATCCGTGAATGGCAAATTGCCGCGCGACGTCTGCTTCAAGGGCCGATCGCAAACTCACTGCGTTGGCATAAACTCGCCATGATCTTAGGGGTCTTCGGTCCGATCTATTAGAGGGGGGAGGGCGTCGTACACCCTTTCTAGTATGCCATTGCTCCCAGTCACTAAGACCAATTGACCGGCTCCCAGTTCAGCTGGCGACAATGGTCAGACTCGGTGGCACCTAAAACGGAACTTGTCATGGTGCATCCTTGTCGCATTGCGGTGGCTGATGACGACCCGCAAATACTTGGCCAGCTTGTGGCATATACTTCGCGGTCCGGACATAGCATCGTTGTTCAAGTAGACTCGGCTGCAAAACTTGCATCCGGGTGCCGCGGAATCGCTTTGGATTTGATAATCGCCAGCGTTGAAATGCTTGGCGTCGACGGACTGTCGGCCGTACAAGAGATTTCGCTCAAGAACAATCTGCCGATTATAGCGTTGTCGGAAGTATTCGATGAGCGGATGGCCGATTGCAAGTTTGATCGGGGCATATTTGCGCACTTGATGAAGCCGGTGCGCGAATCGGAATTGCTGGCAGCGATTCCTTTGGCCACTCATCGTTACCAAGAATATCGAACCCTTCGCGAGGAAGCGCTCTCCACGCAGAGAGTGCTGGAAGAACGCAAGTTGATTGAGCGTGCGAAAGGGATAATTATGAGCCGGCAATCGCTCGATGAAGCGAGCGCCTTTCGACATTTGCAACAGCTTGCCCGCAATCACCGCCTCAAGATGAGCGATTTGGCGAAGAGTATTATCCTGGCGCAAAAGGCGCTTGAAACGCCAATCGCTGTAAAGCCGCACGGCATCACGCCGTCATCTCGATGGGTTTCGCAGCGGTTCCCTCATTCTGATAACACGTTGAGCTGATCGAAAGTCTGCGCTTCGTTTTAGCTGCGTGCATGGGGGGCATCATTGTGGATTGCCAATCCAACGTACGTCGAAGAGTAGTCGGATCAGTGCCGGTACACTATCTATGTTGAGTTTCTCAAAGATATTGAGTCGGTGTTTTTCGACCGTTTTCGGGCTGATGCCAAGCTCATTTGCCACTTGACGCGTCGTTTTTGCTGCGGCGAATAGGTCCATCACTTCTCGTTCGCGTTCCGATAAGCTACTTAATCGCTGGAAGGCATCGGCTTGTCGTTGCTTCTCTGACCAGTTGCGGTGCAGCGCAGCGGAGACCTTACGCAGCAACTCCTGCTCGTCGATAGGCTTCACGAGGTAGTCGGACGCACCGTTTTGCATGGCCTGCACGACTCCTGCTGTGTCGCTATAAGCGGATAGCATTAGCACTGGGATGCTCTCGTGATTCGACCGCAGAGTTGTGAGCAGCTCAATTCCTGTCATGTTCGGCATTCGCATGTCGAGCAATACGCAATCAGAATCATGGACGGAGTGAGTCGTCAAAAACCGTTCAGCAGACGGATAGCGTTCTACTCGCAAATCAGCGCATTCCAGCACGGACCCAGCGACCTGTAGGAAATGGCAATCGTCGTCAATTAAGTGGACGCAGTGATCGACGGAAAGCCACCACCGGTTGGTAGCTGATGATGCCGTCGAACCATTCGGGCGATATTGGATTTCAAGCATTTTCGTGGGCATTCAATTGATGGTTGTGTTTTGGCAGCGAGATAGTCACTATTTGACCGCCGTCCGCCTGTTCGGTACGTAAAAATGCTCCGCCCGCGGAGCTAATGACATGTTGAATCAACTCGTCGGCGCCAGTTGCGATCGACATGCCGCGCAAATCCGCGTCCGAAGAATCGGTTACTTGAGTAGTGTCATCGTTAGGAGGCGTTCTGACGTTGGTGCAAACAAGTTGGATAGAGATGATAGACTCGCGCACTTCACTGCTAAGCCTGATGTCACGAGCACCGTCCGCCACGACGCCATAGATGAGATTTGCCAGCGCGATTTCCAACTCAATTGGATTGCCACTCACGACCGAGACGTCTCGCGAAATGTCCCATACAAGAACGCACCCATGTTGTTCACAGTGAGATTTCATGACTAACGTGGCAAAACGCAAAACGTCACGGATGTCGAATGGATAGCTCTCAGCGTTTGATTCGCTGCAACGTCGAATAGTCTCACGAACCGCGTTGGCTGCGATTCGGATAGTTTCAATGGCGCGTTCGAGACTGCGCTCGGCGCCCGGCCTCATATCAGCGCGAAAAGAACGCAGAGCCAGTTGAGCGCTGAGCAAAGCCACGGCTAAGGGATTGTTAATTTCATGGACGACACCGGCGCCGAATCTCGCGAATGCCAATAGCGACGCCTCGCGAGAGGGGCAGTTTTGTTGAGCTGCGGGAACTTCCTTTCCCGTTCGTACTGAAAAGGATTCAGGGCCAACTTGGTTCGCAATGTCGATCATGTTTCGCCAACACGTTTGAAGAGTCGCACTACGGAAATCTAATTCGACATATGTATCTCAATCGACGTATTGGGTGCCACGCTCACGCCCACAAACGGAGCCAGGTTCACGCCAATCCCGTTGATTGTGAGGCCCAGACTTTGAATGGTAGTCGTACCAGTTGCGGCCAATGAACCGAAGTCGCCGGTAATCTGAGCGCTGCTGTTCAGTGTGCCATTGAGTCCGAGTAGCGTTACGCCAGGGCCTGCAATAGACAGCGTATTGGTGCCGATATTGGCGCCCACGACTCCGCCAGTCGCTGACGTAGTGCGTGATCCGGCCAAGCCGTCGACAATAGAGACCGCCGTACCGGTGACCGAATTTGCCGAGATATTGCCGGAAACGACGACTGGAATATTACCAGTCGTGTTCACATTGAGTGTCATTTGCGATGTCGAGTACGGCGCGGGCGCAGTGCCGGATGCGCCTGTTGGCAATGGACCGGCGTCTACGTTCAGGCCGAGTGCGCTGATGTGGGCGTCGAGCCCGTAACCGCTGCTGCTTGCGGAAATGTTCGCAGCATTCGAGCCACTCACCAAAGCCCCGCCGCTAACCGCAACAATAAGGATAATTCGCACAAGCGATAGTGCACGCATTAGAACTGCCTCCCGAAGGAAAGAGCCATTTGTATCTGAAGCCTCAATCACGGCCATTTTCCTTGCCACCGTGAGCATCTAGCTCATGCAACGGTTTGAGTGTTTTGTAGGCGACTCCTCATTTCATTGGTGATTGGCCAGCCCCCAGAACGACCGGCCCACTTCTG
>JABDGM010000200.1 GCA_013286045.1 Planctomycetota bacterium
TGTTTAAGAAAAAATTTCTGCCGGCGATCCGGTCCGGAGAAAAAACCCAGACGATTCGACTGTGGAAATTTCGCCACATGCGTTCGGGGCAGCGGAGCTATATTCCCGGCATTGGGTACATTCGCATCAAGTTGGTCGAGCCAGTGGATGTCGATTGCCTTACCGACGCCGACGCGATCCCCGATGGCTTCGCTTCCGCCACCGCGTTGCAGAACGAGCTGCGCACCATCTATGGCGATAAGTTGGCGAGCGGTTACCAGGCGTTTCGCATCGCCTTTGAATGCGAGCCGGGCGAGAAGCTGGAAAAAAAGCAGCCGACGGTCGGCTAATTGGTTGCAAGGTGCTAAAGCTGTTAGAATCGTCGTCGAGCCTGCCACCAAAGTGGCGTCGGGTACAACTTTTCGCTGGTGGTGGATAACGGGATATGGCGCAACTTAGTGTTCTCATCCAAAGTTTGGCCCGTCGTGCCGGGTGCGATCTTCGCCGTTACCGGCCGTTGGTCAGCGATCCCTACGTCGCCCAGCGCGAACTTTTGCGAACGATTCCTTGCTCGCTAATCTTCGACGTCGGCGCGTTCCACGGCGAGGCAGCGGCGCAATACGGCCAAATGTTTCCCGCTGCGGAGATTTACGCTTTCGAACCATTTCCGCCGTCGTTCGACGCTCTCAAAGCTAGATTCGCGAATGATCGCCGGATTCACGTCGTCAACGCGGCGGTGTCGTCTCGGACGGGCGAAGCCACGTTTCACGTCAATGGTTTGCCGGAGACCAATTCCCTTTTGCCGCGACCGACGTCGGGGCATCAGTATTTTCCAAGCGTCGCGTCGACCGAAAAGAAGATCAATGTTCCAACGACGACGTTGGATGAGTTTCGCGAAAAGAATAATCTTGCCGTCCCACAGATATTGAAGATGGATATTCAAGGCAACGAACTGGAAGCGTTGCGCGGCGCAGAGAAGACGATCGCCTCCGGCCAAATTTCGCTCATTTTCAGCGAAGTCACCTTCGTGCCGCACTACGAAGGCGGCGTGCTATTCCATGAGCTTTCTGCTTACCTGGCCGAGCGCGGTTTCACTCTGCTGAACTTGTATGAGATGCACTCCGCCAGTGGGGTCGGGCAGCTTCGATTTGGCGACGCAATCTACTTATCCGACAAACTTCGCCGGGATGTCATCGATCGCAAGTAGCAATGCGCGGGGTTCCGAAGCGACCATCAAAACGCGAACACTTCGTGAATTCCCTGCATTAACGCGGCTTGATGAAGCCATAAGTGTGCGACGGCGATTGTCATCAGTGTGGCCGACAACAGCACAAATCCAATTGCCCTAGGATTCACCTTTACTCGAACCTTCACCAAAGCGATCGATAATTCGCGCGACACGCGCCGCCACCCTTCGATACTTTGCCTGCCGCCGCTGGAGACCAGCGACACGTTTCGCATCAGGTCGAGCCGATCGATGTGGAGATGCACGCCAATGGTCGGCATCGAGAGCTGATTGCCGGCCCACCGAGCCGATTGATCTAACTGGGCCGCCATTTGTGCCAACATGGGGTGCAGTTCTTCGGCGCTGATGTTGTAGACAACCAGCCGCGGCCGCGCGAGGAGAACCGAGAGCAACAGCCCGAGCCAGTAGAAGAACAGCAAGAAGAGCCAGATGTAATTTCCGAACGAGCGGGTCGCGGATTCGGGCCGAAATAATTCCATCGGCCCGACGAACAGCAACCCGGAAATTGATAGGCCGAGTGCCGTTAAATCACATCCGCCGGAGGTGAGAAACGGGCGGCGCCGCGCGTTCAACAATCCGATTACGAGCAGATAGGCGGCCAGTGGAATAACGGCGATCGCCAGGCGAAACGGATCGATCATTTGGAAGATCGCTCCGCCAAATCCTCGGCCGCGTGTGCATCGCGCAATTCACGAGCGAGCTTCACCTCGGCTGCTAATTGCTCGCTGCTCAATCGGGCGAAATGCTGGCGAGTCGACCAGGCATCCATTGCCGCTAGAACGACAATCGCCACGCAGGCGCCCAAAATCGAGGCCAGATACAGCACAAACGCCACTGGCTCGTGTGGAATCAGCGGCTCGCAGCCAACCGCGACCCCGAGAACACCGATGATGCCGCTGGCTTGCATCCGGCGGCGATATTGGGAAAGCGCGAAACGCAGTTCCGCAGGTGCAAGTTCCTTATTCGCCTGGGCTCGGTGCCAACTTCGGCGATGCATATCGAGCAGCGCGCCCGAAAGCCCAATCAGCAGCAGAGAAACAATATACGTTGCGATCATATCTGTTCCCGCGCTGCGCCGAACCTCGCCTCTAGTTGGCCGCTTGAGCCGATTCCTGGCCCTGCAGCCATTCGTAGATTACCCATCCGACCTTCGCCAACGACGCGCCGGAGCAATGCTGGGCCGTATCGTTCGACGTGTGCCATGGCAGGTAATCAAAATCGATAATATCACAGGTTGGGATTTTGGCCGTGTTGCGGAGCGGCAAATGGTCGTCGCGCACCTGGTAGCCTACGCTGGGAAGGAACTCTTTCACGCCTAGTTTTCCTGCGGTCGCCCAAATTTCTTTAACGAGTGGCCGTGAATCATGCCATGAGGTGCTATTTTTCTCTTGGTAGATTTGCAAATCAGAGTCGCCGACCATATCGAGCACGACTCCCCAACGGTATTTGTACTCCGGCGGCTTTTCTGAATACTTTTTGGCGAACCAACTGCTGCCCAAGAAATACGGGTCGCGATTGTCGTCGTAAACTAATTCTTCGCCATCGACGAGCAGAAAATCGACGCCGACGGGTCCCTGCAGCTTGGGCATAAAATTGGCGAGCTCCATCATCACGGCAACGCCGCTGCCGCCGTCGTTTGCGCCGATGAACGTGCCCGAGCGACGCTTCACGGGATCGAGATCCCGATCGGGCAAGGGGCGCGTATCGTAGTGCGCAACGAGTAGAACTCGATCCTTTCGGTCAGGATGCCATTCGACGAGCATGTTCGCCATCGGCACCTTCGCGCCGCCGAGCGGGTTGATCGCCATGAATTCCTGGTAAGTGACTTTGGCGCCGAGTTTTTCGAAGTGCGCTTGAAGCAGCTCTTGCTGTTTTTTCATTCCCGGCGAGCCGCTCATCCGGGGGCCGATCGCGCAGATGTCGTTTAAGTAGCCATAGGCGCGCTGCGGGTTGAGCGGATTCGTGGCCGGCGCGGCAGGCTTTGCCTCCTCAGCGAGCGCGATTCCACATTTCCCCATGCTGCAAGCGCCGGCAAGCACAAGTCCCACAACTGGCAACAACATCAATCGCAAATCGTTTCTCATGCTGTCATTCTACGGGTTCGTGCTACATGCTTGGAGTCGAATTTCGCACGAATTCACGCGGTTTCTGGCGTTCGCGAATGTGTCTTGTCGCGAATCCGTACGAAACGTAACATTCGCGTCCCACCTGAAGCAATTCTCTGCCGGATTTTCCACCATGCTACCCGACCCGCGCGACCTTGTTCGACAAATCACAGAACTTCACGCCGTCACGGTCGAACGC
>JABDGM010000201.1:0-181 GCA_013286045.1 Planctomycetota bacterium
TAACCGCTAGCAAGCGCTTTGATTCTTCAGCGTTTCGGGCTCTTCACAATAGCTTCGACAGCGCGGCGTTCCACGGGTTTCATTTGATCGAGGTAACCGTTGATTCCGTCCAGAGACCAAGCAGCGCCTATTCGCCGTGGCGGAGATTGAGGAACGGCCGGCCTGGAGGGTGGTTGAGGAC
>JABDGM010000201.1:191-3524 GCA_013286045.1 Planctomycetota bacterium
GGATCGTCACTCGAAGCGTTGGGTAGTCTCTGATTCG
Source organism: Planctomycetota bacterium (assembly GCA_013286045.1). Classification (GTDB taxonomy): domain Bacteria; phylum Planctomycetota; class Planctomycetia; order Pirellulales; family Lacipirellulaceae; genus JABDGM01. The sequence continues at coordinate 229 of JABDGM010000201.1, forward strand.
GCTCGGCTCTCCACGCTTTCCGGAACCCGAAGGCGGGCGACCAACTGGCCTTTTTGTGATCGTCGTCATTTGCCAATTATAAGCCAAAACGGCAAATATGTTGTCCCGTAAATTCCCTTGCATTTGTTGTCCAACAAATGATACTGTCTACTCATGAAGACTATTGGTTGCCAACTTACGCAAGCATTCGGATACCTAAGGGTGTCGGGCAAGGGGCAAATCAATGGGGATGGGCCAGAGCGCCAAGAGGCTGCAATCAGGAGCTATGCCGCCGTCCATGGCATCGAGATTGTCAGGATTTACTTTGAAAAGGGCGTTTGCGGTGAAGTCGAGACCATGGAACGCCCTGAATTCATTGAGATGATTGCAGGGCTTGGCGACGTGCGGACAGTGATTGTAGAGCGCCTCGAAAGACTTAGCCGGCATCTCATCACACAAGAAACCTGCATTCAGGACTTCGCGCGCCAAGGTATCGCCCTGGTGTCGTGTGATCCGGCCGAATTCGACTTGATGGCCAGTGACCCGTCAAGGGTGCTGGTTCGACAGGTATTCGGAGCAATCGCGCAGTACGACAAGGCAATGCTAGTAGCTAAACTGAGGGCCGCCCGCAAGCGCTGCAAGCTCGCAGGTAAGCGCATGGAAGGACAGAAGCCGTTTGGTAGCAGGGACGGTGAGGCTTTGACGGTGGAGCTTGTCAGGCACTATAGGGCCGATGGCTACAGTTACGAAGCGATTGCGAACATCCTGAACGCCGATGGGGTATCAACGAGGAAGCGGGGCGGGAAATGGTTCGCAACATCGATTAAGCGAATCTTGACCAACACAGTTTCTACGGAATCAGACAAACCGCTTCAATCGGCTGCAATGGCAGCTTAAATGCCCCGGCGGCGCGTGGCTGAAGCGGCGTGGACACTGCGTAAAACGATTTTGTAGTCAAACGAAGCGAGGCGGCCGCTTAATCCCGCCAGAAGAGGAACAAACCTATGACCACTACGACAAGACGCGGCGCCCTGAAGCTTTTCGGGGCGCTTGGAGCATTGACCACTACAGGACTGACGGCCGCCGCGGCGAAGGGAAAACGCGACGTGGTAACGCAGCGCGAGCTTCAGGAGCTGTTAAATCTGTATAACCGCGGAGAGATCCTGGCAGCCAGCATCCGGCGCCGGTTTGAGGCTGGTGCGGACCTTGAACGCGGTGAACTTGGCGTGAGCACATGGTGCTCGGAGTCACTCGAATGGCACGAGGCGCACGGCGGCATCGGTAAAGCCAGCAACGTACCGTTTGTTGGCATGAACGTTGACCAGGTCGATGCAATTGAGAACTACGCGCGCCTCTTGCGAGAACACCCTGACCCGGACGCGTTCGTTATATGCTGATTGGCAGTCTTTCGCCCAGGGCGTGTTAGCGGCGCGGCCTGGGCGGATGCGGGGAGCAGGCGAACGGGAACACTCCGCACAAAGGAAAACATGCAGCTAAGGAAAAATCCGCTATGAATCAAAACCGCTACACCCCAATCGAGCAATCGGCGCCGCGAACTATCAAAGTTCCTGAGATCATGGAGCGCCTTGGAGTGGGAGAGGTTGCGGTGTATCGCATGCTGAAAAACAGGCAAATACCTGCGATACGAGTTGGCCGCAATTGGATCATTTCGCGATGCGCCTACGAACGGTGGGAATCGACCATCGGAGAGGTTGGCTCAGACGCCATGCTCCAGGGCTTATAACGGTTGCTTAAGTACCAACACCCACGTCTCGGGGGGCCGCAGTTCCCGATCGTCACGGCGGTAAACTCATGGCGTGCCATCCATACCGATTTACAGCTCTCCCACGCCGAGTTGCGCGCCGCCATCATTCTTGCAGGTAAGGAAATCAAGCGCCTGAATTTCGGCAAGTCGGACACGCCATTGCTGCGTCTGCTGCGCCGCACTCTGCGGGATGCGCGGCGCGTGGCGCAGCAAGAGGGCATTACGGTACGTGTGAATCTAAAACTGAAATAGCTAATGGGCCTTTATCCCGCGTTTGAAATCTCGGTCCGGTTCGATGCGCCCGAGCAGCATCAGGATATACTCGCGCAACTTGTCCTGCGGCTCAGCAGTCAGCCACTTTTCGAATTCATCGCGCGTTACGACTATGCGTTCCGCCGGCGGAGCTCCCTTCTTCGGCCGGTCGAGGCGCTGGATGCTCAACCGCTGCACCTCGCGGTAGTCGGGGTTGCACCAGGAGCAGTGCCGCATTTCCCGCATGCCGAGCGCGAACGCATGGTAGCGGTTGACGGCGTTCACGTAAACCCCATGCTCCACGCCGCCACGATCCCGGAAATACACCCGGCAGGATTCCACAACCGGAGTGTATCGAATTCGCCTTTTGTTCGCCATCTAGGGTAATGCAATCGTGCATTCGGAGCCGCGCTTACGCCGGCAGCAGCCGGTAGGCGAATCGCCAGTGGTAAGGCAAAGGTCTGCAAAACCTTTATTCGTCGATACTCCTCGTTCAGGCGTGACCGTTTTTCTTCCGCTCCTCAATCGCCGGCCGGAGCGAATGTGCGCGATCAAAAAGCTCTTGAGCAGTGTGGCGCATACCCCGCAGTTGGGCATCCGAAAACAACCGACGCTCCTGCGCATCATCTATGAGGCCTAGTATCGCCGAGGCGCTAAATCGGAAATCGTCGATGCGATCAAGGCAGTCTCCATGCTCGTCCAACTCCCTCTTCATAAGGTCAGCCTGATATAGAACGCGGCCGCGCTGCCCTCTACGGCGCTCCAGAACCAGTGACCAGCGCTCCCATTCCCCGTCTCGATCGCGCTCGTAACGATTGCCGCGCTCGTCTCGGAATGCCTGGCTTTTCCACCCTCTCCCAAATCCTGGATCTTCTGGTAAGCGCGTTAGCTTGAACGTCGGCCGGTACGGGAGTGATCGGAGTCTCTCCGTGTACTCAATTCGACCGCGCGGCAGCTTGGGCGACATTGGCGTTCTCCTCGTGAGGAGTGTAGCATCCCCTCGGGGGCACGGCCGAGACGGCGCATCGTTTATTTGATGCACTTACGCTGTGGCTATTCTGTGGCTGTAGTGGGCGAAATTGGCTCATCTCACGAGCGAGGTATGAAGAGTGGGAGAGGACCTTCGGGCAAGCAGGAGCCCAATGAGCGGGTTGAAGGGAGAGGATTGGTTTCCTCTTTGGGGCATGTGCGGTTTGGCTAGCGCCTCATGCTACTTGTCACGAACGTACTTAGACCTGTCCGCAATGCGTGCTGTAGCCGCAACGCGATCCAAGAGCGCTTCCTGTTCCGCGTCGTTCGG
>JABDGM010000202.1:0-1353 GCA_013286045.1 Planctomycetota bacterium
GCCGCCCGATGGCGTCTGCAAATGGCCGCTACCGGTGCCCAGTGGCGGAGTCGCCGGTCCGGTAACGAAATTTCCCGTGCCACTGCCGGTGCCCAAAGCGCCAGAGTCATCCGTGGCGTAAATCGTCCAGCCGTTCATGTTGCCTGGAGTGACGATCGTGGCTGATGCTGAAGACCATGCAAGAGCTGACACGATGCAGGTCAATGCTAGGACGAATCTCATTCTCTGCCCCTTCGCGGTGCGAAACTCACGGATGCGTTCGATCGGTTCCGACGATCTTGTAGGAACTAATACCCTACCAACGGTACCCCCAAAAGCCAAGTAGCGAGCCCCAAAAGGCCCCGAATGTGAAATGTACTTGTTCCGAAGGGCGGCTCTGGCGACCATTTCCTCGTTTTTCACAGCGGTTAAACCCGAATTTATTGCTGCGATGTCCCTGGCGAAGCCCACACGTTCGCAATCTTCAAATCGCGGATCGCGGGGAACTCCTTCGGAAGGCGGCTGTAGAGCTTGAAGAACAGCTCGTCGTGCGATGCGAGCTCTTGAACCCAGTCGTCGCGGTCGGCGTTTATCACGGCATCGAATTCCGCCTCGCTGAACTTGAGGCCACGCCAATCGAGATCCTTATATCGCGGCACCCAGCCAAGGGCGGTTTCGGAAGACCTGGCGCGACCGTGCGCGCGGTCCACGATCCACTTCAGGATGCGAAAGTTCTCGCTGTAGCCGGGCCAGAGAAAGTTGCCTTCCTTGTCGCGGCGAAACCAATTGACGTTGTACATCCGCGGCAAGTTCTTCAGCCGCCTGCCAAATTTTAGCCAGTGGTTGAAATAATCGCCCATGTTGTAGCCACAGAACGGCAGCATGGCGAATGGGTCGCGGCGGACCTGGCCGACTTGCCCAAACGCAGCGGCGGTCGTTTCTGAACTCATCGTGGCTGCCGAGTAAACGCCGAACATCCAGTTGAAGGCTTGAAATACGAGCGGAACTGTCGTGCTACGCCGGCCACCGAAAATAAACGCCGAAATCGGCACGCCCTGCGGGTCGTCGTAACCAGGATCGGCCGAGGGACATTGCGACAGCGGCGCCGTGAAGCGGCTGTTCGCATGAGCCGCCTTGCGATCCTTATCAGCCGGCGTCCAGTCGTTGCCTTGCCAATCGATGGCATGCTTCGGCGGGTCGCCATCGATGCCTTCCCACCACACGTCGCCGTCGTCGGTGAGCGCAACGTTCGTGAAGATCGTGTTCTTCTTGATCGTTGCCATCGCGTTGGGGTTGGTCTGCTCGTTCGTTCCGGGCGCGACACCGAAGAAGCCGGCCTCGGGATTGATGGCGTAAAGGTTTCCGTCGACGCCG
>JABDGM010000202.1:1363-3454 GCA_013286045.1 Planctomycetota bacterium
GGGTTTGATCCAGGCGATGTCATCGCCCACCGTGGTCACTTCCCAGCCTTCCTTTTTGAATTCATCGGGCGGAATGAGCATTGCGAAGTTCGTTTTGCCGCAAGCGCTCGGGAACGCAGCGGCAACATACGTTTTTTCGCCGTTCGGCGCTTTGACGCCGGTGATGAGCATGTGCTCGGCGAGCCAGCCTTCATCGCGCGCCATGCACGAGGCGATGCGGAGCGCCAGGCATTTTTTGCCCAGCAGCGCGTTGCCCCCGTAGCCGGAGCCAAAGCTCCAGATCATCCGCTCCTCGGGGAAGTGGACGATATATTTGTCTTTTGGATCGGGGCTGCACGGCCAGGGGACATCCTCTTGGCCCGGCGCAAGCGGCATGCCGACCGAGTGGAGGCACGGAATGAACGCGCCGTCGCTGCCGAGCGCTTTGAGCACCATGTCGCCCATGCGCGTCATGATTTTCATGTTCACGACAACGTACGGTGAATCGGAAATCTCGACGCCGATGTGGGAGATCGTCGAACCGACGGGCCCCATGCTGAATGGGATGACGTACATCGTGCGGCCCCGCATGCAGCCGTCGAACTTCGGCTTGAGGAGGGCCTTCATCTTATCGGGCGCCATCCAGTTATTGGTCGGGCCGGCGTCTTCTTGGTCCACCGAGCAGATGAACGTGCGATCCTCAACGCGGGCGACATCGCTGGGATGGCTCCGAGCGAGAAAACAACCTGGCCGCTTCTCTTGGTTGAGCTTGATAAACGTGCCGCTCGCGACCATTTCGTCGCACAGCCGGCGGTACTCCTCTTCGGAGCCATTGCACCAGTACACCTGGTCGGGCTTGCAGAGCTTCGCCATTTCGTCGACCCAGGCGACGAGTTTCTTGTGTTTCACCGTGGCAGCGGCTTCGGCGGTTTGGGCGGGCACGAGTAATCTCCTGGGTGCGGGCAGAGTGCATCGCGCGCCGAAGCCTGGAGATCCGAACGCGGTTGTCTATTCTTCCATGCGGCGCGGCTGACTCCAAGGGGCCGAGAAACGAGCCGTTGCGTTGTGACTGCGCCAGCTCGATCACGCTACTTGCGACCAGAATTGGGGTAGACTACCGACCGGCTAGATAAGCCAGCTGGACTTAAGCGATGCTCCGGTTCAGGCGACTTCGACCCAAAACTCGCGGCGAGTGACAAACCCCGTGAAAGTAGGCCCCTTCGATGGAGAGGCGCGTCCTCTCCAGCTTTTCAACGACCGGGCACATCCGTAGGCGGGGAACGAAAACTTGTCACGTCCCAAACGCACGCGTCCAAGGAGAACTCGGCGTCGCCGACGGCTGCAGATCGAGCTGCTTGAAAGCCGGTATGTGCTCAGTGGGCAGGCCCTGCTCACGAGCGATTATTTTTCACTCCACGAGAACGGCCCGCAGACGCCGCTTTCCGTTCTCGCGAATGACAGCTTCGATGCTGACTATGTCGGCGCGAAACTAATTACTTCGGTGAGCTTCGGAAGTCAGGGAGGTCGGCTTGCCATCTCGGCCGACAAGCATCAGGTGCTGTATACGCCACCGGCGGACTTCGCCGGCACGGAATCTTTTACGTACGCGGTCGACGGGCAATTTACGGCGCAAGTTCAGGTCGATATCCAATCGCCGCTCGCCTTCGACCATTTTTATGTCGTACCCGATGGCGCGCAGACCACGCTGAATGTGCTTGCGAATGATCCATTCTGGGCCGGCTACTCTGGCGCGGAGAATATCACAAGCGTTAGCGTTACTAACCGCGGCGGAACGGTAAGCATAGCGCCCGATCACAAGTCCGTTTTGTATACGGCGCCTATCGACCCCGTTGGAGACGACACCTTTACATATATCGTCGATGGGCATTATCAGATGACGGTGACCGTTAGCTCTCCAATGACGCTTGTTAACGACTTGTACGATGTCGTCGAGCACGATTCGCCAAGTACGTTCGCTGTGATGGCTAATGATCCGTTCTGGACCGGTTACGCGGGCGCGAAGAAAATTACACAGGCCGAGTCGAGTCGAATTGGCGCCAACATTCAAATCTCGAGCGACGGGCACTCGCTCATTTACACTCAGCCGACCGA
>JABDGM010000203.1 GCA_013286045.1 Planctomycetota bacterium
CGTGGTTCCAGCAATCCAACATCCAGGCCGGAAGCTGATCGTGTCGGTGTACGGCCACACGGGCATTTGCATAAGGCGCATGTGGCGGAAGGATTGTTCGCACAACAAGGCAGTCGTCGTTGACCTCAATGGGCGCAACTGCATCGGGTGCCTGTGTAATGTTTTCGCGGCTCTGGAGGTAGAGGGGAACGATGTAGTTCATACGCCCGTAGTACCAGTACGGCATTTGAAGATTGCGATTGAGTGACCATTGGATGGCTCCGCTAACGGCGCACATTTGAGCAACGCGTGGAGTAGCCGCTAGAAAGTTAAGGCGTTCCCGGAGGCGTTCTTTAATGATGTGATCGTGCATCATCACGATCTCTACGCCCGCCGGAATTTGCGGTGGTTCAGGTATGGCGGCCCCTCGTGGCAGTTCCGGCGCCGAGACGTTTGAGCCGGCAAACGTCATTGCCCAAGGTTGCTGGTCCGGCATGTTGTTTGGCTCAAAGATCAAATACAGAGGTGTACCATAGCGCGTTTGCAACGACCCTGCCGCTAAATAGAGTTGGTTGTCGCTATGGCTGAACCGATCCTGCTCGATCGCCCAGGGAATATGAACGGACAGATACTTGTACAGTACAAAGTTATCGGTCCCCCAGTTTTCAGAGAGCGCGTCCTTAACTAAGCGGTCAACAACTGAATGCGGTATGAATGAGAATCGCTTGAGCCGTTCGGTGACGTTTGCTGTCTTTGCACTGCCGAAAGTTGCTAGAAGCGACTCCCGCTCAAATCTGGACGGTTGGTTCATGACTCTACACGTGGCCTGAAGATGCGGGATGCGGATTTGTGTGGTGGCAAGCATTGCTAATCCTACCGTCCAGACCGGGCTTTCGTAGAGACTACTCTAACAACTTCGATGTAGGTGCTTTTACAGTTAGGGCATTGGACCGGCGCCGTCGGCTGGTTCTTAGTTTCCGCCTCGCCTTGCTCGAACACTTCGATTTCAAAGCGCTTCCCGCACCTCTGACACTTGAATTCTTTCCTGACCATTTGCTTCTCCGCTTTATGTACTAGTGAGTGATGTTGCCTGCTCATAAGCACGCGGCGTGCCACACAACATTTTTTTACGCGACGACAAAACAAGCGTTCTGCGACGCGCACGTGGGGGGAGGGAGATGGTTGCTTCAACCATCGTTGCAGCAACTTCAACTTTGGTTGCGGATAGGTTGACGGCCGGAGCTAGGGCCCATTACCTAAGGAATCGAGAAGCGATCTCGGAGATTATGCTCGCCACTTGCCGGGTCAAACTCGCGCTGGACGTCGTCGCGATCGTCACGTCCAAGGCGATCCCATGTTGTCTTTGCGGTAGAAGTCGTCGTGTCCAATCCGTTGCCGAGCTGAATTCCGACTAGATCGCTGATAATGTGGCGGTCATGAAGGTCGTCCCAAATGAAGACATCGACTTGCAGTCCAGCTGCTTGTAGTCGCGCCGAAGCCTGAGAAAAACGCCGTCGCCATTCTACATTAGGAATTATTTGTCTGTGCGGCCCGGAACCAACGTAACATACGCGATGAATTTCAACGAGCGGTCGGGGTACTCGACCTCTCATTTCACAGATCAAGTCAATGGATTCTGAATAGCGTGTCTGCGATGGGTCCAGATGTGCATCAACCAACATCATCGAATTCGCGCAGGCGAGGATAAGCCCAAGGTGCGCTTTGTATTCGACTAAGTTTCGGCGTAATCGGACTGACGGGCTTCGCGAACGCCACCAGGCCGCGCTCGATAATCGCGTTATCGGAGCGACTAAAACGTTTCCACGAAAAGGGCCATACGTCGAATCAGTTGTGACGATACCCTGTAAATTTGCCCCTCCGTGTGATGCGATTGCTTCATTACACCAACCAACATCATCGGTGGGACAAGTCGCGCCGCATGCGGGATAAAGTCTCAAGCGGTTTTGCGTAGCTAGTTTTCTTAATAACTCTTTACCCCGGTTATGCCATGTTCGGCCCTTCGTCTCAAATACTCGTTTCCATTCGCCGTCGTGAAGGTTGCGAACAAGTCCGTCTGTGAGCAATGCCTCTTTCAGGTTTTGCAGGTGTACATCACACAGATCCGTGCTCGTATAGCACGAGGAATCGAACACGTCGGGCACGAGCCCGTACTCGGCGAGAATCGGCATCAGAAAACCTCTCGAAGTCCTTCCTCGAAGAAGCCTCCTGGCCATGCCTTAACTAGCTCACCAAGTTCATTCAATGGCATCGCGCGCACGATACTGCCTTCTGTTTCTGGCTCAACGTAGAGCACGGACACATCTTCTGGCCGCACGCGTGGAAATCCATCAGGCAAGCTATTCATTTGCGATTCGCGCATGCGTCGCATGATCCTAAGCATCAAGTGCTCACTGTGCGTCTCCAGCAAGAATGAATTGTTCTTGCCGTTCAGCGCAGAAGTAATAAACACGTCGCCGAGCTCCGCCTGCAACGCCGGATGCAGGTGGATTTCAGGTTGTTCAATGGCGACTGTTTCCTGATTTGCGGAGAAAGCCGCAACCAACACGGGCAGAACTTGACTGACACCGATGCCGACATCTCTATGGCTTACCACTGTCTTACGATAGACGTCGCGAAGTACTAAGTCGTTGATGGCGTCCGTCTCGCCGGCCTTAAGTCGATCCATGAGAACTTGGACAAAAGTATCTGGATCCCATGCTTCAAGGCCCGAAGGTGTTTCGCTGAGTGATACCTCCTCCGATGGAATTGACTTAGTCAGTTCGTCCCAATTCTCAGGATTCATGCCTTCCGAGAGGCGATTGAAAATATCCTGGACTCCATCCCATAGGGAGTCATAACTCTCATCCGGAGATATCAGTTGCCGAATCGTCAATTCATATGGCGTTCTCATTCGCGTTGGAGATGATAGCCATGCGTTGACCTGTTCGCGAATCGATCTATCTTGCCGAACGCGATCCCAGGCATATCCACCACCGGCATACCAGTTCGGATCATGATATTGTGCGAAGGCTAAGTGGCGTGGTGGATACGAGCGAAGTGGGCCGAGGTACTTCAGCCGTCTTAGCTGAGTGACAACATAAGCACTGATTCCACCGACTAATTCGCCAAGCACACGAGGGAGAAAGAATTCGACGGCTCGTCGAAGATCTTCCTGCCTGTTCCCTTTGCTTATTGGGAACAGTGACGGTGTCGACGAACCCTGCCGATCGGCGCTGAGTGATTCGACGCCTGTCGGTAGAAACTGACCGCGAGCCAGGGATAGATTGGGGACCAATGTGTCTATGACTTGAGCAACTCCGACAAAATCCTCTTCATGAAACTCTTCGGTGGTCGTCGTTGATTCAACGATGGCCTTTATGGCAGTTCGGACGACGGGATTGTCAGTATCAAGCTCGTCAACTCCTAAGCGCCAGTCGTTTCCACGATGCTTGAGGCTGCTGCGAATGAGCAC
>JABDGM010000204.1 GCA_013286045.1 Planctomycetota bacterium
CGCTGCCGAGCACCATGTGCGAATGGCCCATTTAGCGATCGTCGGCACGCACAGCACAAACGGCGTCGCCAAAATTCACTCGGAGCTACTCCGCGAAACTACGGTTAAAGACTTTGCGGAGATGTTCCCCGACCGCTTCAACAACAAAACCAACGGCGTCACACCGCGCCGCTGGATCATGCAAGCGAATCCTGCTCTAGCGCGCGCGATTACTGAAGCGATCGGCGATAGTTGGCATACCGACCTCGCCCAGCTTCGCAAGCTCGCCCCGCTCGCAGATGATGCGAGTTTTCGCAGCGCATTCCGCAAAGCCAAGCGCGATGCGAAGCTCTCATTCGCTAGTTGGATTAAAACGGCCGGTCAATCGATTGATCCCGACACGATCGTCGATACGCAGGTCAAGCGCATCCACGAATATAAGCGGCAGTTGCTGAACGCGCTCCGCATCGTGGTGCTCTACAATCGGCTCCGCCACGATTCGGATTATCATACCCCGCCGCGGACGTTCATCTTTGCCGGCAAGGCGGCGCCCGCCTACCGTCTTGCGAAGCTTATCATCAAATTCATCAACAACCTCGCCGGCACAATTGAAGGCGACCCGGCCGTACGTGGCCGCATCAAAGTCCTGTTTCTGCCGGATTACTGTGTGAGCCTCGCCGAGCACCTCATTCCCGCGAGCGACGTATCGAACCAAATCTCAACCGCCGGCTACGAGGCGAGCGGCACGAGCAACATGAAATTCATGATGAACGGCGCTCTCACACTCGGCACGCGCGACGGTGCCACGATCGAAATGGCTGAGGAAGCCGGCGAAGAGAACTTCTTCCTCTTCGGACTAACGGCCGATCAAGTTGCAAGCAATCGCAGTTGGTACAATCCGCACTGGCACTACGAGAATGAACCCGAAACGCGCGAAGCCCTCGACCTCATCGCATCAGATCATTTCAGCCGCAATGAGCCCGGCATCTTCAAACCGCTTTGGGACGTACTGATCACCAGTGGTGACTACTATATGCACCTCGCAGATATGAAGTCGTACCTCGAAGCCGACCAAAAGCTGACGGCCTTGTATCTCGATCACGAAGCGTGGACCCGCAAAGCGATTCTCAATGTCGCCGCATCAGGGAAATTCTCCAGTGACCGCACGATCGCTGAATATGCTGCCGATATTTGGCAGGCCGAACCGTGTCCCGTCGAGTAGTTTTGTGTCTCGTTCCGCACGAGCCTTCCTGCCGTCTAAAATCGCACCATCCATTCGATGCCAGAAGCGATCCTCATTCTGAACGCGGGCTCTTCCAGCGTAAAGTTTTCCCTGTTTAACAATGGCGAACCGCCAACGCTGGCGTTACATGGTCAGATCGAAGGCCTGCAAACATCGCCACACTTCGTCGCTCGCGGTGCGAGTGGATCCCTGGTCGGCGAACACTCTTGGCCCATCGGCTCGAAAATTTCGCACGACGACGCCGTCGAATTCTTGATCAACTGGCAAAACGAGCAAGACCGAGGTGACTCTGGCATTATCGCTGCCGGCCATCGCGTAGTGCATGGCGGCACACAGTTCGCAAAGCCAGTCCTCATCGACGATCGCGTGCTGCAAGCGTTAGAAATACTTATTCCACTCGCGCCATTGCATCAGCCTCACAACATTTCGGCCATTCGCGCCGTGGCTAAGCACTCGCCGAATCTGCCCCAAGTCGCCTGCTTCGATACTTCGTTTCATCGAACTCAACCGAGTGTTGCGCAACAATTTGCCATACCTCGCCACCTTACTGCCGCGGGAATACAACGCTACGGCTTCCACGGCTTGTCGTACGAATACATTGCGTCGCAACTTCCGCTCATTGATCCACGGGCGGCGGCTGGCCGCACGATCGTGGCTCATCTCGGAAATGGAGCGAGCCTGTGCGCTCTGAAAGCGGGTGTCAGCATCGCCACAACGATGAGCTTTACGCCACTCGATGGCCTTATGATGGGCACCCGTTGCGGGGCGATCGACCCCGGCGTGTTACTTTACTTAATGCAGCAGCGCGGATTCGATTCGCAGGCGCTTAACCGCATGCTGACCGACGAATCGGGCTTGCTTGGAGTGTCTGGCTTTTCAAGCGACATGCGCGCTCTCTTGGAAAAGGAGGCGACAGACCCGCGTGCCGCCGAGGCGATCGAGCTTTTCGTTTATCGCATTTCGCGCGAACTTGGATCCATGGCCGCCGCGCTCGGCGGATTGGATTCCGTTGTTTTCACTGGTGGAATCGGCGAAAACGCGCCGGCGATTCGCGAACGAATCTGTAGTCTCGCCAGCTGGCTCCGGATCCAGCTTGACCCCGCGGCGAATCAACGAAGCGACACTCGCTTGTCCACCTCACCTAGCGGAACAAGTGTTTGGGTCATCCCAACAGACGAGGAAAGAATGATCGCCTGCCATACCAGAGCCCTGTTATACCATAGCGGCAGGTGAGCGAGTGAAGGATTGCGTGAGGTCCCGTCGGTCACCTACTGCCGCTGCTTCGCCGCGGCCTGCCGCGCTTCGGCTGCAGTGAGCCTGCCTTGAGCTGCTTCAAGCTGTCCTTTGAACATATCGCGCTGTTTGCGCGCATCGCCGAGCACTTGTTCGGCAGTAGCCAACAACTCTCTTTTCTTGCTCATGCTCTGCTCGACGTACTGCGCATGCTGACGGTCGTTGTACCAAGTGAATCCAATCACCAAGCAAATCCCAATGAGCGCAAGCTGCATTATCCGGTAAGCGATTCTAAGTCGTGCGTAGCCCATAATCGATTCACTTGCTGCTGCTTGGATTACTCAGCGTGACTTCGATTTTCGCGGCCCGCTCGTTCAGTTCATCGGCCTGCAGACTCAGTTGCTTCACCTCGTCAAGTATCGCCTTGGCATCCGCCAGGCGCGAATCGATCTCGGCGTTCGCTTGGCTGAGTGCTTCGTTTTCCGCGTTTCGACTTCGAGTTGAAACCAGGCCCCATACACCATTCGTGATAGCTAGCACGCCGACTAGAATGGCCGTCACACCGAATCGAGTTCGCAAAGCCCGATCTTGTTCAACTTCGGTGGACATCAGCAGCAGTTTAGGCCCGCCTCATCGCGGTGTGCAATAGCCGAACAAATACTATTGCTCATTCGGCTTCAGCACTGCGACAAACCCGCCGCCCGCAGCCAACTTGCATGGCAATTTACCATCACGCCCAAACTTGCCTTCGGTGATAGTCACGGCATTTGGCTTTGATTCGTCCATCGATCCATCACCAAATACTTTCGCGCTGAATTCGCCCGACGGCAGAAAACCTAATGGCAAATCGATCTGCCGTTCGGTCCAATTCGTAATTCCCCCCAAATACCAATCGTGACCATGCCGCCGCGCCATCACGATGTACTCACCCGGCTCACCCGCCACGAACCGC
>JABDGM010000205.1 GCA_013286045.1 Planctomycetota bacterium
AGCGGGGGCACGATTCATTGGCGATTGGCAGGCGCTGGCCGCACTTGGTGCAGTGCGTGACTTTTTCGGCGGCGCTTTCGTCGACTTTCACATCGCCGTCAGTCCGCAGGTCTTCCAGATACCGGGCGAGGCGGCTGAAGCGGTCGGCCTGAGTGTTAGGGAAGCGCGCAAGATCGACCCAGTAGTCGTCGATATATGCCTGCAGAAAGCCGGAGCCGATCGCTCCTTGAGTACGGAACTCGCGAACCTCGGAAACCGGGACGCGAGTTTCGACGATGACGGTTTGGTCATCCACATGCGTAACAGTCGAATTGGGATCGCTCGCTGCGGCCTGAGGACTCGTTTCGCGAATGGCAGTGACGGCGTCTTTGGTCGCGACGACCCAGTGGCGTTCGGGCTCGCCGGCGAGGGAAAGCTCGCTGCTGGCACAGAGGACGACGGGCACGCCGTTGAGGCCGCGGCGGTCGAGTTCTTCGTGGACGGAAGGCGGTAGTTCTTCTTTAAACATGGCAAAAAACGAATGAGCAAATCAATGTGGTCAGGAACTACCGAGCACGTTCCGCTGGCAACGTGAAACGCGTTGCACGGCTCGGCACCCAGAAAGCTCGCCGCAGAATGCGGGCGAATGGGCTGAGGTTGTTTGTTGGGTGCGAATTAGTAGCAGACGAGGACGCGCGCCGAAAGGGCAATGCTGTCGGCTTTCGCCCGGGAGGCAGCGCCGAGTAGGATGTTGCTCATGCAGAGAAAGATTTTCAGAGCATGCGTGGGCGTGATAGCAGTCTGTATGATGCTGGCCAGTGCGCGCGGGGAAGGGCTCGTCCGCGACTCATACGGCGGGATCATCCGCGGCGATATGTCGGCCAAGCGGCTGTCGCTCGCTTTTACGGGTGATGAGTTCGGCGAGAGCTTGGAGCCGATCTTAAATACGCTCAATGAACGCAAAATTCACGGCGCTTTCTTCGTGACCGGAAATTTCATCGCTCAGCCAGAGCTGGCGCGTCTGCTGAAAAAAGCGGTTGCTGACGGGCACTATGCTGGTCCCCATTCGAACAAGCATCCGCTCTATGCGTCGTGGGACGAGCGGGCGAAGTCGCTCATCTCGCAATCCGACTTCACGGCGGACTTGAAGCAGAACATCGAGGGGCTGCGTGCATTGGGGGCGCTCGCCGGCAGTGAAACGGTTTATTTCATTCCACCTTACGAGCAATTCAATCGCGACCAGGTCGAGTGGTGCAAGCCGATAGGCGTGACGCTTTTCAATTTCACGCCGGGAAGCGGTTCGAATCGCGACTACATGCGCGAAGACGATCCGCACTTTCCGTCTTCGCAGAAGGTTTACGATGACATTCTTGCGTATGAGAAAAAGGATCCGCACGGGCTCGACGGATTCATTCTTCTCTTGCATCTCGGATCGGGACGAAAAGATCCGTTTCACACGCGGCTGGGCACCTTGTGCGACGAGCTGCAGAAACGCGGCTATGAGTTCGCGCGGATCGACAAATTGCTGGCTCAGCCGTAGCTGGCGTCGGCGATCGATCGCGCGCTAGGGCTTGGCTTTCGTCGCGGCGATTGCGTCCGCCGCCTGGCCTGTAATTGGAACGGTCCCCGCGGTTTTGCTCGACGTTTCGGTCAGCAAGAACACTTCCACGCAGTTGTTCTCATCCTGCCACGAAGATTCGAGGCGCGTGGTAAGCGGTTCGAAAGCGGCCGACTGACTGAGGCGAATGCGGTCGGGCTCGACCCGGTGCTCGATGAGATATTTCATCGTTGCCACGCTGCGTTCGTAACACAGCTGCCAATGGTCGTGGAACGTGCTGTCTTTCGGGAGCGGCCGGCGGGTTGAATGGGCGCGTAGCTCGATCTTATTTTGTTTGCCGACTAGTGCCGGCAGCAGATCGTTCATTCGCTGCTGCGAAGCTGGCGAAAGTTCCGCGGATGAATCGCCGAAGTTGACGACCAGCGCCGGCAGATTGCGGTCGGTGCTCGTCATCAAGAAGACTTTTTGCTTTTGCTGCCATACTGAGGCAGCGCCCGGTTGCTTTTCCGTGGCGTTGTCCTGGTTCGCTTGCGGCCAGCGATTCGGCAGGATGCCCGACGCGCTATCGGCGAAAGGAACGCTGCCGCTCAGGCCGGCTGGTGTCTGCAAGGTTGGCGTGCTGCTTTCCGCTGAGGTGCCCCATGGGTCCTGGAAGTAGCCACCAATGGCTTTCTTCACTTCCGGACTTTGAGCCGTGAGCCACATGACCATGAAAAAGGCCATCATCGCGGTAACGAAATCCGCGTAAGCAACTTTCCATGCACCGCCACCGCCTGCCATGTGAATCTCCGGGGAAAGGATCGAGGAAGGAGGATCGGGGGTCAGAGGAACTGCCTCCAACCATCGACCCTCGTCCTGTTATGCTGCTTCTGCTTCCTTGAACCATTCGTCGAGTTCTTCGCGCTCGGGGCGGAACTCGCTCGAGACGCCACGGCGGGCCATTTCGAGTGCTACTTTAGGGGGCAAATTGTTCGCGAATCCGACAATGATCGAGGCGATCACTTTGAAGAACGCGCTCTCTTGAATTCCGAGGCATTCCATGCGGGTCGCCAGCGGAGCCGCAAATCCGTACGAAAGCAGAATTCCCAAGAACGTACCGACGAGTGCCGCGCCTACCTTTTCACCGATTTCAGCAGGCGGGCCGTCAATGTGACCCATCGTGATCACGATGCCGAGCACCGCAGCCACGATTCCGAAGCCGGGCAAAGCGTCGGCACATTTTTGTAACGCGTGCATCGGAGCGTGGTGCTCCTCGGCCATGATCGCCAATTCGATTTCCATCAACGCGCCGATTTGTTCCGGCTTCACCGTGGCGTCGACCAAGGGGCCCATTCCGCCGCAAATAAAGTGGACCAGATGATGATCGTGCTGCACCTTGTGATACTTCGAAAAGATGCTGCTCTCTTCGGGCTTCGACAGATGCGGTTCGAGGACCAGCATGCCGTCGCGGCGAGCGGTGCGAAGCAAATCGTACAAGCATTTGAAGGTCTCTTCGTAGGCAGCTTTGCCGTACGGCGAGCCTTTGATCGATTGGATCAAACCTTTCACCAGGTCGATGAGCGTTTTCTTGGGCGAGCCGACGATAAGTCCGCCGAGGGCGGCGCCACCGATGGTAATGATTTCGGACGGATGAACGAGCGCGCCGAAGTGCCCACCGGCCATCGTGAAGCCGCCGAGTACGGAGCCGATAACGACAATGATGCCGACGATAACAATCATGAGAAAGCCAATCTGAGGTCAACCGAACGCTCGGCGTTGGGCCGGCGTCGACACCGAATAAACAACGTGATCCCGTGGCGAGGTGGGCCTCGCGCCTGAGCA
>JABDGM010000206.1:0-2663 GCA_013286045.1 Planctomycetota bacterium
CGATGGCGGCCGACATAATACGCGGGCGGAAGCTGTAGGAGCGAACGCGCGCGCCCTGAAGTTGCTCGCCGCGGAGTTTGAATGTCCCGTCCTCCTCTTAAGCCAGTTCTCGCGTGAGAGCGCCAAGCCAGGGAAAGCGCGCCGGCCGGAGTTGCACGATTTGAAAGAAAGCGGCGACATCGAGAACCACTCGAACGGGGTTTGGTTCATTCACCGTGAAGACCTCCAGGACCAGGACCGTGTCTCTGTAGAGTTCTTGTTGCCCAAGCAAAGGGACGGCCGCCGCAACGTAATTGGGCAATTCTACTTCTCACCGAGCATTCAACGGTTTGACCAGGTGATCGCAGGTGATATCAGGTGAGGGGACACGGCACTAAGTTCGGGCACCGGCAGGAAAACGCCATCGCGGCGCTTCTGACTGAACGGAATGTCGCGGATGCCGCGCGTGTGGCTGGCATCGGGTCTGCCACCATGCTTCGTTGGCTACGGCTGCCAGAGTTTCAGGAAGCATATCGGGAAGCTCGCCGGGGTGTATTCCAGCAATCGGTGGCGAGACTCCAACAGGGAACGACCGAGGCCGCAACGGCGCTGCTTGAGATCGTGGTTGATTCAGACGCACCGCCATCTGTGCGCGTGAGGGCCGCCGAGGCCATACTCTCCCATTCGGCCAAGGCGATCGAGATCGAGGATATCGAGGCGCGGGTTTCCGCTTTGGAAGCCGCGAGCGTAGGAGAGGCCAAAAGATGAAGACCAATACCAGGAAGCGCGGGACGCCATCGACGCCATTATCATCGCGGTCGGCTCGGGTGGGAACACCGGTGACCCGGGTGTTGAGAACGGCGATCAACGATGTAATTGCCCGACTTGGCTCTTCGTCAGGGCACGGCTTGATCGCGTAATGGGCGGAGATTTGATCTAACGCAAATGACGGCGCCGACACCAATCCGGCCACTTCAGGCAAGCCCCTTCGAGCGGCATTTCACGCCGAAGGAGCTTGCCGCCTTGTGGTGCCTGGATGAAAGCACGGTCCGGCGGCTGTTCCAGGACGAACCGGGGGTTCTCAAGATCGGGCAGGCGGGCAGGCGCAACAAACGCGACTATCTTACCCTCCGCATTCCCGAGTCCACGGCAGAGCGATTTTACAAGGCGAGGACGGGGCAATGATAGAATCCCTGGGCATGCTGACTATCTGGCGGCGCCACACTGCGGAATGCCCACACCGTCAGAAAGGACGCGATTACCTCAAATGCAATTGCCCGGTTTGGGCAGACGGCTACGTCGACGGGAAACGCACGCTGCGGCAATCTTTGAAGACTCGCGACATGGCGAGAGCCCGCAAGCGCGCGGCCGAATTGGAAGACCCAGACATCAAGCCGCGAACGCTGAAAGAGGCTGTCGAGGCGTTCGATGCGCATTGCGTGAGCGATGGCCTGAAGGAATCGACGCTCCGTAAGTACCGGAATGCGCTGAATAAACTCCGCGAATTCTGCGAACGCCGGAACGTGATCGATGCGCCTGAAGTCTCCACGGACGTAATCGACGCCTTCCGCGCCAGCCGCGGCCTATCGCTGATCGCGAGTTCGAAAGAGTTGGAACTGCTACGCCAGTTTTTCAAATTCTGCCTCGTTCGCCATTGGATACGCGAAAACCCAACAGCGGGAATTCGCGGTCCGAGGAACATTCAGCCCAACGAAGTCGAGCCATACACGCCAGCGGAAGTCGATAAGATCGTCGCGGCCTGTTCCACTTTTGGCCGAACGGACTATGAGCGCAAGCGAGCCTGTGGCATGATTCTTGCGATGCGGTACACGGCGCTTCGGATCGGCGATGTCGCGATGCTCGAGCGCGAGCGCATTTCCCAGGATGGCAATCGGTGGCGCATTTTCCTCCGAACCGAAAAGAACGGCAAGCCGGTGTTTCTGCCAATTCCTAATGAGCTGCGATTCGCCTTGAATGCAGTGCCAGCCCCGCGCGGCGCGGCTCCAGACTGCCGTTTCTATTTCTGGAATGGCACGACGTCCGAGCGCGCCGTTAAGGGCATAGCCGAGCGCGCACTGGCGGCGGTGTTCAAGAAATCGGCGGTGGCCAAGGCGCACGCGCACCGCTTTCGCCACACGCTCGCTACCGAACTGCTGGGAGCCGGTGCCAGTTTCGAAGAAGTGGCAGACATTCTGGGCAACTCCCCCGAAATTGTGCGCAAGCATTACGCCAAGTGGTCGACTGCGCGCCAAGCCCGGATCGATACTTTGATGGATCAGGTTTGGGCACAAAATGGGCACGCAAAGAAAAAAGGCCTGCAAGTTATTGCAGGCCTTGGGTAAATTATGGTGCGGAGAGGGGGACTTGAACCCCCACGAGATTGCTCCCGCTAGCACCTCAAGCTAGTGCGTCTGCCAATTCCGCCACCTCCGCATTTGGGGCGAGTTCTACTTCTTTGCCGGCGCTGGCTGCGCCGGGGCCTGCTGCTTCGGGATCGTCACCGGCACCGGCTTGCCCGGGTTCGATGCATCCGGTTTCGGCAGAGGCACCGTGATCGGCGCTTGCACCGGAGGCGGCGCCGTCTTAACCGGTACCGAGTTCGGCACGCCTTCCAACACCGTCGATGCCAGACCTGCATTGCGCGTCGCCAGAATCGAAAGCGAGAGCGACGTCACCATAAAAAG
>JABDGM010000206.1:2673-3351 GCA_013286045.1 Planctomycetota bacterium
TTGCATTTGAGGTAATCGCGTCCTTTCTGACGGTGTGGGCATTCCGCAGTGTGGCCGAGCCGCGCGGCCCGAATGCCGTCTGCGAACCCTGGCCGCCGAAAGCGCCCGCCAGATCCGCAGCCTTGCCGCTCTGCAGCAGCACCACCACGATCAGAAAAAGACAGACGATAATATGAACGATCAAAACCAAAATATACATTGCCGGTCTTTCCAGTATAGGAAATCGGAGGATACGCGGTCAAATCGGGTGACAATCGCCCGGCAGCCGCGCGCAACGGCACAGGCGCCGCACGGGAAAAGAGAGCCGCCCAGGACCCGCTCCGCCCCGCCGCGCCCGCTTAAGCCGCCAGTTCTTGAGCGCGGCCCATGCGCGCACGATGCTGGATTGGTCGCCGCTATTCACGCTGGATGAAGGCTTGGAACGCACCATCGCCTGGTACGAAGCGTTCCTCGGCTGCGGCGTTCCGGAACTGGCGGTTTAAGCGGGCGCCGTTTGGGCCAGTAAGGAAGATCCGCGCGTGACGAGCGTAGGAAAGATCATCCGCAAAATCCGGTTCGACGAATTGCCGCAGCTCATCAACGTGTTGAAAGGCGAGATGTCGATGGTGGGTCCGCGCCCCGAGCGTCCGGAATTCGTCAAAACGCTGACCGAACGGATTCCCTACTATCGCCAGCGCC
>JABDGM010000207.1 GCA_013286045.1 Planctomycetota bacterium
CCCCAATCAGGCCCATGTTGCCGGATTGATAGGTGCGAGTGTTGCCGAAGACGGTTTTCCAAACGGCAGCAGCTTCAGCCCAACTTTTGTCGACGACGTTCTTGTCGTGAACTTCGGCCGTGTTCGTGAATCCGCCGACGGGCTCGATGTAAAAATCGCCCATGCGGAGGAAGACGTGGCCGGGGATCGTGACGGCACGGGTCTTGAGGCCGACTCGGCTGCCGACCAGGTTGAACAGAACGCAAGACGAAACGCAGTTGAACTTGCCTTTATCGAGTAGCTTTCGCATATCGACCTGGTTGTCTTCGAAGCCGCCATAACAGGGGCCGGCGAAGAGGAATTTTGCGAGCTTGTCTGCTTTCTCTTCGGGCGTTTTGCAGTCGGCGACGATTTTGCGGGCGCCGTCGGGGATGTTGTCGAGCTTTTGGGCGTAGCGCTCGCGCGATGGTTCGTCGGTGATGTTTGCGGCAGTCAGGATGGCGTCGACTTCTTTAATGCTCTTGGAATCGCCGGCGGCGACCTTTTTGAACATGTCCATTTCGGTATCGGATACGAGCGATTGCGACTTGGGCAGCAAGTCGAGCGCTTCTTGCAAGGCGGTCACCGGGGCGACATGGTCGCGACCGAGGTGGGATGGGGCATTTTCTTTTGCGGCGGCGCGCCCGGCGGAGAATGCGATGACAAGTAGTGTCGCCAGTGCGATTTGGAAGAATCTGGTACGCATGTTTCACCCGCATCGGATAGCTGTCGGAATGCTCTGCGAAATCCCTGTCCATTGGCTATTACGGGAAAAATGAGGGGTGTTACGGCGGCGAGAAAAGAGCTCGATCCCGTTAGCGCAAGGAGGGGTAAATCGCGGGAAATTGCCGCCGTGCGGTTAGAGTGCGAGTTGCGTATGGCAGGGGCGTTTGGCTAGAGTCATTGGGTTGAGTCGCCTGGTTTAGCGAGGAGACCGCTATGAGATCGAATCGGTTGAGTTTTGAGGTCGTCACCACGATGGTCGCCGTTGTGTTAGGTGGACTTGGTTCGCCGTCGTTTGCGGATGACAACACGACGACGGGAGAGAAATTGGTGGGGAGCGGCAACGCGGCGACCGAGGCGCGTGAGGTGGAGGAATTCACCGAGATCTCGGTGAGTACTGCGATCAAGCTGGATGTGACCGTGGGGCCTGCGATTGCCATCGCGGTGACCGCGGATGACAACATTCTGCCGCACGTGAAGACAGAGGTTGTTTCGGGCCGGCTCAAGCTTTACGTAGATACGTCGTGTTCGAGCAAGCTGGGTGTGAAAATCCAACTCGCGACGCCAGCTTTGCGTGGGTTGCGAGGTAGCGGCGCGGCGAAGATCACGGTGGCGGATGCGAGCGGGGAGAGATTTCGGCTCGGGCTAAGCGGTGCAAGCCAGTGCCGTTGGAAGGGCGGGGTGGATGCACTGGTGTTGAAGATTGATGGGGGCAGCCAAGCGACGGTCAGCGGGTCGGCGGGGCGGCTGGATATGAATTGCAGCGGAGCATCGAAGGTTAATGCGCAGGAACTGACTGCGAAGACGGCAAAGGTGGTAATTAGCGGGGCTTCGACGGCGCGGGTGAATGCATCGGAGGATTTGGACGTGAATGCGAGCGGGGCGTCAACGCTGAAGTATGCGGGGCAACCGAAGGTCGAGCAAAATGTGAGCGGGGCTTCGCGCGTGAGTGGAGAATGAGACGAAGCTTGAAGCGAAAGCGGCTTGTCGGGATTGGGTGTTTGACGCTGGCCTTGCTCGCGGCGCGGGTGAATTTTGCGGCTGAGCCGCTTGTGGCTTATGTGGGGACGTTCAGCTCGCCACTTCACGATACGCTGCCGACGCAGGTGGATTTACCGCCAGGGAACGGGCGTGGGATTCACTTGTTCAACGTGGATCGGCAGACAGGCGCGATGACACCGGCGGGCGTCGTGGAGATGTCGAACAGCCCGAGCTGTCTGGTTTTGAATGCGGCGGGCACGCGTTTATATTCGGCCAATGAGACGGACCGCCTCGGCGAGAAGCGCGAGGGAAGCATTGGAGCTTTTGCCATCGATCCTCGCGATGGTGAATTGAAGTTGCTCAATACGGTTCGATCGGGCGGCGTGGGGCCGACGTATGTGAGCTTACATCCAAGCGGGCGATTCCTGCTCGTGGCGAATTATTTGAGTGGCTCGATTGCGGTGGTGCCGATTTTGGCCGACGGGCGATTGGGCGAACCTTCGGATACGAAAAGCACGAGCGGCAAGATTGGTCCGACGAAGGCGACGAATGCGCCGCCGGGGAGCTTTGCGTTCAGCGGTCACGATCGCACCCATGCGCACATGGTTCAGGCCAACCCGACGGGGCAGTTTGTGCTGCACGTGGACTTGGGGTTGGACGAGATTCTCGTTTGGAAGTTCGATGCGGAGCGGGGGACGCTCGCAGCGAATGAGCCGGCGGCAGCGAAGTTGCCGGCGGGGGACGGGCCGCGGCATTTTAGTTTTCATCCCAACGGTCGCTGGATGTATTCGATTCAGGAGGAAGGCTCGACGATCGTTCGTTTCGACTTCGATACGGCGACGGGTCGGCTAGCGGAGCGGCAAACGATCTCGAGTCTGCCGCCGGGATTCGCGGGGAGCAACTTCTGCTCGGAGATCCTGGTGTCTGCCGATGGGCGGTTTGTGTACGCGGGCAACCGTATGCATGACAGCATCGGGGTTTTTTCGATCGCACAAAATGGCGAGCTGGCATTCGTGGGAGAAGAATGGACGCGAGGCAACTATCCTCGGAGCTTTAGCTTCGACCCGAGCGGTGCATTTCTATATTGCTGCAATCAGCGGGCGGACAATGTCGCGGTGTTTCGCGTAGATCGCGAGACAGGAAAGCTTCAGTTCACGGGGCAACTTGCGGCGGTTGGCAATCCATCGAGCATTGTTCTGCAAGATTTGTCGAAGTCGAAGTGAACGATGGCTGGGGTGAAAGCGTTTTCTGCCGTCGATTTCGGCTATTTTTTTGGTGCGTCGGGCTGTTTTTGGCAGCTGGAAGTGCGCCAGAAAAAAATTGAGACTGCTATCTGGATTTCCTAGCGGACGGAAGGATTCGCAGTACAATAAACGCGGGATGGTGGGCTTCTTTTAGCGGGCGGGCTGAAGCAAGTTTTAGGGACTGGCGCAGGCTAGTGCTTTGCGCTCGTGTCGTATTTTTGTGCGCTCGCCAAAGAGATTTAGAGAAACCGCGGGCTGACATCGTGTAACCGAAGGTTGGTTGTCATCGGAGGCTTTCAATGCGCTTGGTTAATGTGGGTCGTCGTTGCTTGTGTTTTGTTGCGGTCCTGGCCGCTGGAATTGGGATTACAAATCA
>JABDGM010000208.1 GCA_013286045.1 Planctomycetota bacterium
TACGTTGCCCGTTGCTTGAAGAAACGAGAAGGGGCGTCAGTGTGGGAGGTGCGTGGTCGCTGTGCATGTCGTATGCGATGATGCTGCCTCCCGCCCAAGCAGCCGCCCAGGCACCGCGTACGTCTTGCTCAAGATCGCGCGTACGAATCTCCGCAATCATGACGGTGTGGCTCGTGCCATCGGTAATTCGCTTAAGTGGCTGCACTTCGTCGATCATTGCGCCCGGATAGACACGCATGTTGGTGATATGCTCGGGACTGACATAGGCAGCATAATTGCCTTTGCCAAAGCGACGATTATTGGTAGTGGTGGAAGTAAACATGCGGCCGCGGGCGGCGTCGGACGGGCACAGCAAGACTTGGGGCTGACTTTCTTCGGGCTTTAGCGTCGCGTCTTGATTGAGAATGGTCGTCTTGAAATTCCATTCGTTGTAAAGCGCTTGTTCTTCCATGTAGGGGAGCACGTAGACAATCCAACTAATCTGCGTCCCTTGATTAAGGTTGGCAATCACTTCGCCGGAAAGTCGCGCATCCGTAACCGGCGGCAGCCCTCCTTTTGAGCTTTCGTAATTAAGTACTGCCAGCGCGATGTTCTTGACATTGTTTTGACAACTCGACCGCCGAGCGGCTTCGCGGGCGGCTTGGATTGCTGGAAGCAACAAGGCAACGAGGATACCGATGATCGCGATGACGACCAACAGCTCGACAAGCGTAAAGGCTCGACGGTCACGCGTACGATTGGCGAAACGCCAGTTGAAAAGAGACATGGCTCAACACCCCTGAGATACCGTTAAGAGAGCTTTGGCTTCTTCGCTCCGGCGAATGCGGAGAGGGAAGCGGACAAGTCAATACTTACAACGGGAAGTTTGCGCCTGCGGACTATGATTCTATTTGATCTATGGAATTGTAAAAGCGCAAATCGAACTCTTATATATGTGAATTGCGCAGGAGTTACTTGATCTTGCGAAGTGGCGTGGGGTTTAAAGAAACGTGAACTGAGTGTGAGATGAAACCAGTTCGGTGGTGTCTTTATGTATTTGAATTCGTGGCGGGAGGTAGTCGGTAAAGATAAGAAGACACCGGGGAAGAGCCACTCAGAGGGTACCCGGCGGCTGATCGAATCTAGGATCGGGATGCCATGGGCGCGATCGAAGCTTAAACATCGCGCGATCTTATAGAGGGGAGAATAATCGGCGGAAGCGGCTAATCTATCGTGATTAAGGCCGTATGAAGGCTGCGCAAAGAAGAGAAAGAATTTCGTGTAAAAATGGTGGTAGTTTTTTCCAAACGGTTAGAATGAGCTTCGAATTACAGGCTCTTCCGTGATCCAACTGCGCATTCGAAATTTGGGGGACCGATGTTGGCGGGCTCAGTGGCGAATGCGTGACCAGGCTCACACTCTTGCTTTGGGAGACGGGCAAAATGCGATTGAATCTGCGGGTAGGCAAACTCTCGGCTGCGTTAGTAGTCGTTGGCGGGATGATTGGAACGGCGGAGGCGGTTCCGTACGCTTCGGAAGTCCGAAACACGTCGGGCAGCACGTGGGAGTTCGTGCTCAATCAAGATGCTACGAATGTTAGCGTTACGCGAAACGGTGGCAACGTGGTGAACCTCGGCGCAATGACGGCCGGGCGGCATACCTTCGACATGACCGGTTTTTCGAGCTTCGATATCAAAGTGTCGAACACAGCCGCATCGGCATGGACTTGGACAAACGACACGCCGGGCTTGTTCGATGATTTCGAGCGGCCGACGGGACTAGCGGTGAATTCGAATCCGCAGAACCTGGCGTTTTTTGGGACGGTGTACGTCAATAATTCGAACCCTGGGACGACAGGTACCGGCCGGACGATGGGTGACGGAGTTTATCCACTGACGGCTGATCTAAAGGGTGTAAATTTATCGACGTTTGCAGCGGTGGCCGATGCGAATGATACGACCCAGGCAAAAGCTCCGAATTGGGCGGTTGCAGGAAGCACAAGCTCCCCGTGGCGGATGTCGTTGGATAACGCTGGCAACCTCATCGCGGGCGACTGGTCGGACGCGAATGGAGGCATGAAGTGGGCTTCGCCAGATTTGTCGGATGGCGGACCGCTGCTGAACACGCAGGGCGGCCCGACGTTTGGTGTCGAGAATCCGACGCAACCGGGCACGTACATGCATGGATCGATTATGTCCAAGCCTTACGTCACGGGAACGCTAGGAACCAACCTCGTCGTCTATGGAGTCGATGAAGATCTGGAAAGCACGCCTGGCGCCGGTGATGGCGACAATCTTTGGAAATGGAACGTCGGCGCGACGAAAGATCACACGGGGTACATCGGAAATCCGACGCTGGTGATCAAGCCGAGCAGCGTAGTAAACGCCAGCAATTCGCCGACGGACACGGCCGGCGTGCCGTTTCTGGAAAACTCGGGGGGACATTTCGTCGACGCGATTTTCTCGCCGCAATACAACAAATGGTACATATCGCAAGCGAGCACGGTGGGCGATGAAAAATCGTCGTTGGTCGTCGTAGATGCGACCGGCGCACAGCCGGTCGCTAAGTGGTCGTCGAGGCAGTTTTCGATTGATCATGGGTTGGACGGCGCTCCGGATGATCCGGGAACTCCGGAGTCGACCGGGATCAACGACATCCTGCGCGAGGCCTGGGCGATGAAGATGTCGCCGGATGGAAAGAAGCTTTATGTGGTGCTGTCCAAGGCCCACATCGTGGCCGACGGCGACGGCCCGGCGAATCCGTACATTGGGCCGGCGACCAGCAGTGTGCCGGGGGCAGTGTTGATCATTAACTTAGATGCCAATGGATTGCCGGACATTCAGGTGAATAACAACGGCACGCCGGGAAACACGGCTGATGATTTCATCACGAATATCACGACGTTGCCGCTGACGCTTCCGGCGAGCGGGAATTTGGACCGGGTCAACATCGACCTGGATGCCGCGGGCAATGTTTATGTGACCAGCAATATCACGGAAAAGTTGTACGAGTTCAGCCCGGGCGGTAATACGTTGGCAACGACGTCGTCGGGCGGGACCTTCAGCGTGACTGCTTTGGCCGCTGGGTTGGCTGGTGACTACAACGGCGACGGCAAGGTCGACATGAGGGATTATGTGCTGTGGCGCAATGGTGGGCCGTTGCAAAACGGCGGGTCGACTGGGCCCGATGGGTATACCACGTGGCGCAGTAATTTTGGCGCGACGTCGCCGGGCAGTGGAGTCGGGCAGGCAGCGGTGGTTCCTGAGCCGGCGAGCGTGATGATCGCGCTTTGCGGTTTTGGAATGTTCGCGGCGCGGCTCAACCGCGCTCGACGTTAGTGTCGTGCGGCGG
>JABDGM010000209.1 GCA_013286045.1 Planctomycetota bacterium
TGAACATCGTGGTCTTCTGACCGCGTTTGCTCCGTATGTTCGTGGTTACGACAGTTGTTTTTAGTCGCTCCAGCGAGTCGCGCAGCTGCGCGTAGTCCTTGCCGCCGGTTGAACGCCCGATGGCTTTGAGGAGGTCGTGCGGCTGGAACTTGAGCTCGCGTGGTATGTCGTTGGTGCCCCGGTTCTTCATGTCGCAGAGGACCGATGCCGCCCAGATGAGGATGTCGGCGTCCCAGATTGTCGCCATGCCGTAGTCCTGGTGAGGCTGGACCGTGACGAATATGCCGTCGTTCTGGTTTCCATATTCGATAGGCTTCATGCGTTTGGATTTAGAGAGCGAGAAAAAGGGCCGTTCCATCGTGTCCTTCTGATCGCGGAATTTGAGGTCCACGATGGTCGGGAGAAACAGGTCAAACTGGGGATTGTAAAACCGCGCGCGGTTCATGACGGGTTTTTCAGTTCGCGTTGGAGCGCCTCGACGGCGCGCTGGAGCGTATAGCCTAGAACCCAGCCTTGGGCTTCGGTAATGGCATAGACCGCATCCACAGTTTCGCGTTGCGCCTTGACGTTGAACTGGACATTTCGGCCGGTGCGGTAGCGTCGTGGCGCACGCTTTGGCGGCGTCTCCGTCTTGGGGGCCTGCGGTTCCCGGCTCCGGAAATTCGCGCCCTGGGAAACCGCCTTCACCTGCTCTGCTGCGGGTGCGCTCGTGTCGGGTTTGGTTTTCGGGGCAAAACCGCTCACATCAAGGTCAGTGTCCGCGTTGAAGATACTTGCGCGCTTGGACATCAGGCGACCTCCTCGGCTAGGTGCTTGGCCGGCGTGGCCTCGGCCTTCGAAGTCTTGATCCGCTCAATGAGCTCACCGGCGAAGGCCGTCGCATTGAGGCGCGCCGCCGCAAGATTAGCAACTTGGGCTGGATCGAGTCCGGTAAGCGTGCCGCCAAAAGCAAATAGAGCGCGATATGCTTCGCGCTCGTGGATCTGGGTACCAAACATCGGGACCTTGTTTTCCGCAAATTCGGTCTCGATGCTTTGCAGGGTTCGCGGGCGAATTGCCGCGCTCGTGCGGGTGAAGAGAATGGCAAAGGGAATCCTTCGCTTGAACGCCTTTTCTTGCGCCGTGACGAGTTTTACCGCCTTGACCGCCTCTGTAGCGTCAAGGTGCGATCCTTGCGCGGGGATGATTACGAAGTCTGCCCTGCTCATGGCGTACCCCACCATCATCGATGCGGTTCCTTCCAAATCGACGATGACGAAGGTGGTTTGCACAGCTGACAGCTCGATGGTGTCGATGATGGATTCCTCTGTCGTTACGGCCACGACGCTGAGATTGTCTGGCCTGCCCGGCAATTTCGCCCATTGCGTCAGGGGGCGGTTGGGATCGGCGTCGATCATCGTCACGGAGCCGCCATGCGAGGCGAGCTCGGTGGCGAGCAAGAGCGCCGCCGTGGATTTCCCCACTCCGCCTTTGGGGCTTGCGAATACTATGGTTGGCATCTACTGTTCCTGTTGGCTACCAGATGTTGTAAAGACACTACTGGATAGCCAGTCGGTACTCAAGGGAAATCAGGAAGCAGTCGGAAGGCTACCGCATACCAAAGAGAAGCCGGATAGCAAACCGATATCCTTTAGTAACCCGACGGCTACTGGATGACCGTGGGATAACCGATAGCCCATGGCTTCCGGTTAGCACTCCGCTACCTCAGTGGATTCGGATAGCCTTCCGATATCCTTTGCCACGTGTGGTTATTCACGCCTTAGTGCCGCCAATAGCGGCGGTGATTTTTATCGATTCAATTACCGGGGCATCCTGCGAGGGCGGGTCGTAGAGCTTGCGGTGATATTCGTTAATGCGCTCGCAGCGGCCGGATGTGATGGCATGTACAATCGCGCCTAGTTGAGTGCCAGTCACTTCCACCAGCATGAAGGAGTAGACCAGCGTGAACCCTCTGCCAAAATCGTGGTCTTGGATGATATTCAGCAGCGAGCTATAGGCCGGGTAGTGCGACGCCTGAGCGGCGCAACAAATATGCAACCGTTGTGTATGCTCCCGAACCTCGAAGGCCACGTAAGCGCGGTCGGGCAGGCGCTGCACTACATTACTGGTAGGGCGCAGCTGCGGTTCGGGCCGGGCAGGCTTCTCCCGGGCCGCGCCTTCGCTCCATAGCCTGCCGATTCCGCTTCTTTCCGCCTCGTTGCTCATCGGTCAATCCCCCTGTCGTTGTGGTCGGCTTCTAAACTTCGCTCTCGCAGGCTTGGTTGCCAGTAGGTACGCACCTTCTCGGCTACGGCTATTGCAAAACTTCGGGCTCTTTCCGCCAGCCGCACGCCAAGGCGCTGCCACCAGTTCAGGCCGTCATTTTCAATATCCGGCACCGCTCCTTGCGTCGCTATCGCTTCGCGGAATGGCTCGGCCGCTTCACGCATTCTTTCCAGCGCGTCCTCCGGATCGGTCGGGGGCGAGCTGATGCGCTCCTGTTCGATTTCGATGGCGGTATCCAGCCGGTCGCGCTCGGCAAGGAGTACCGCATTCTGTTCGGTAGCTGTGTTTACCTGGGCGGCTTCCCGATTAATATCGCCGCGCTCGCTACCCTCGCCGCGCCGCTCCATTTCACAGGCGGCGGGGCCCAGATGGGTGGTCGGCTCCCGGTCAATTCCACGCCCTTTAAGACTGCGATGGTCCACCCGGATATCAGCGTTCGCGTTTTTGAGCGCGTCGTTGATGATGTCCGCCGCCAGCTCGCGGAGTTTCGTTACTTCCTGGGGACCGCTCTTGCGATCATCGAGCACCCGCGTTTTCTTGCCTAATCCTTCCGGCGTCATCTCGCGGGTGGTAAACAGAATATGCGCGTGGTAATTCCGGCCGTCGCCCTTGCCGGGGAAGTGAATCGCCACCGACACCGCGACACCATAGCGCTCGACCAGGGCGGCACCAAATTGCTCCGCGATGCGCTGCCGTTCCTCCGGGGAGAGGAGGGAGGGCAGGGCCAGTTCTACCTCACGGGCGACCCTGCTGTTAATGCGCGTCTCGGCACGCTCGGCCGCGTTCCATAAGGCTTGCGGATCGCGCGCCCATGCCGGCGCATCGGACGGAATAACGCTGAATGCCGCTTCGACTCCCCTGCGCCGCGTGTAGTCGTGCGTGATGTCGTACCGCTCGTCATGAAAGCACTGGCCTAAGCGATAGGCCGCCGCCGCGACGACGGAGCGGCCCGCCGAACGGCTCACGGGCTTCACGGAACAGTGATACCAGCCCGCCGTGGTCATG
>JABDGM010000210.1 GCA_013286045.1 Planctomycetota bacterium
CGCAGAAATGAACGACCGCTTCACGATGATCCGGTCGATGGCCTACACGCCGAACGGTCTCTTCAACCACACTGCGGCCATCTACCAAATGATGACCGGCTACACGACCGATAAGGTCAGCCCTTCCGGCCAGCTCGAACCGCCGAACGCGCAGGACTTCCCCAACTTCGGCTCGCAAATCGTGCGACTCCATCCGCCCACCGAGCCGATGCTCCCATTCGTGATGTTGCCCCGGCCGCTCCAAGAAAGCAACGTCGTCGGCAAAGGTGGCTCGGCCGGATTCTTGGGTAAGGCCTACGATCCATACACGCTGTTCCCGGATGGCGATGACATGGACATGGCCAAGATGGACCACATCAAAATCGATGACCTCAAGATGCGGCCCGATGTCTTCGCAGTGCGACTCGAACGCCGCGCAAAACTTCGCGACCTCATCGATGCCCAAATGCCCGCCGTCGAAAAAGCGGTCGAGAAAGAGAATCTCGACGAGTACTACCAACGCGCGCTAAATCTCGTAACCTCTGGCCGGGCGCGCGATGCATTCGACTTATCGCTTGAACCCGAGGCACTTCGGGACCAATACGGCCGCAATACGTTCGGCCAAAGCTGCCTCCTCGCGCGGCGCCTCATTCAAGCCGGCACACGCGTGGTCGAGGTGATTTGGCCCAAGATCGCCAATTCCGACAATCATTCGTGGGACCACCACGCCGATCTCACGAAGCGAATGAAAACGCAATCGGGCCCGCTGCTGGATACGGGCCTTTCCGCACTCATTGACGACATGGACAAGCGCGGCATGCTCCAAGACACGCTGCTCGTATGCATCGGCGAATTCGGCCGCAGCCCGCAGAAGGGCGTGAGCACCTCGGGCAACGCCAACTCGGCCGATGGACGAGACCACTGGCCGTATTGCTACTCCGCGGTCATGGCTGGCGCGGGCATTAAGCGCGGGTACGTGCACGGTAAGAGCGATGCCACCGCTTCCGCACCGCTCGAAAACCCGGTCCATCCGACCGAGGTTCTAGCGACGATCTATCATGCACTCGGCATCGCGCCGGAAACGATCGTCTACAACCATCTCAATCAGCCCCGCGAGCTCGTGAAAGCCCAAGCGGCAACGGCGCTCTTCGCATAGCTAAGATTCTTTTCACGCAGGTTCTAGTCGCCGGCACAATCGGCAGTCGTGAACGCTTCCGCATGCGAAAAACTCGACGATCTCGGCCGCACAGCATCCATTAGACGTTCAAATAAGCCTGCCAAAAGCTGGCAACCGCTTATGTTTCGAACGATTATGGAACTGGAATTCATCGATTTGCGTCTATCGAGGTATACTCTCGTCTCCTCGATTTCTATCGCTAGATTTGATGTCACTCAGGGCCGCTATGAACTCGACATCGCTCGCTTGCTGGGCTGCGCCGATCGCCCCACGTATTAGGACTTTGTTAGCACTCGCTCTGGTGCTGTTGACTTCGCCCTCATCGCTTGCGGACGAGCCCTCGAAGTTGGCCGACCAGGAATGGGCGCTCTTGATCGGCATCAGCCAGTATCAGAAAGCTCCGAAGCTGCCCTATATCGATCGCGATGTTTTGGCAATGAGCGACGTGCTGACAAACTATGCCGGCGTCAAACCGTCGCACATTCGCACGGTTTACGATGCCGACCCGGACACACCACCTAACAAAGCGAACATTGAAAAGGCAATCCAAGCGTGGCTTAAGAAACCTTCAGCGGACGGAACCTTGATCGTCTATTTCAGCGGGCACGGTTTTCGCGATGCCGAAGGAAAACTGTATTTGGCTCCGCTCGAATGTGATCCGGCCCATCCAACCGAAGCGGGCATACCGGTGCAATGGATCCGCGAACAGTTGGATGCATGCCCGGCCGCGTTCAAGCTGCTCGTTATCGATGCGTGCCACGCAGGCGCAGAAAAAGGCGAAGACGAATCGATCGGCGTTAACGCGAAGGATATAAGCGATGCATTCAAGCAATCGCCTGGTGTGGTGACCCTGGCGAGTTCGACGGGCGACGAAAAAAGCCAACTCTGGGATTTCAAGCAGCAGTCGCTGTTCAGCTACTGGCTAAAGGAGGGGTTAAAAGGCCACGCCGATTCGCAAGGTGATGGCAACGTTTCTTTGGATGAACTTTACGAGTATGTCTACAACCACGTGCAAGAGACGGCTCGAGTCCGACTCCAGCGAGTTCAAACGCCCGTACGCACAATCGGCCCACGCACGCCCGGCGTGCCCGTCGTAGTGCAGTTGGTTCCGCAAGGTTTGAAACAAGTGCTGTCGGATATGTCCGAGCAAATGGCCGGCGCGATGGAAGAACACCAAATCAATAAGGTCGGCGTGTTGGAATTCACGAACGACACCAAATTTGGCGAGCTTCTGGGCGGAAACTTTGGCCTGCTCGGAAAATACTGCGGCGATGAAATCGAGCGAAAGCTCGGCAGCCTGGGCAGCGACAAGTTCGCCGTCATCGACCGCGGCCGACTGTTGCCCGCAATGATGCAGCAAAAACTCTCCGTCAAAGATCTCAACAATTCTTCCGCAATGAATACGCTGTCGAAACGAGTTGGTGGTTTGCCCGTCATCGCGCGCGGCACACTACGCAATCGGACTGGTCGGCTGGTGACATTGCGCTGCCGGCTGGAAAACGCTTCGGATGGAACCCAACTTTCGGATGTCGGTGGCCTCGCGGTGCTTACCGATTCCGAGTGGGCCATGATTGGCCGCAGCGTCGAAGTAAAGCCGGAAACTCCCCCGCCACCTGGCCCCGACGAAAAACCTGCAATTGTTGCCCCGCCGATCATCGATCGCGCCGAGGAGAAGTCTCGCGGGCCCCATCCTTTTCGCGACCCTAACTTCTCCTTCCCAATGCAAATCATGATTGACGGAAAGGAACGCAAAGGAGTGTTTAAAAAGGCCGGCGAAGGAAAGGACCGACACGAAGATTACGTCATTGGCGTGAAAGTTGGAGAAGTGTACGAGATTCGTGTGCAGTCGCGGCAACCCGACCTATTCGTGATGAGGCTGCTCGTCGACGGACTCAACACCTTGCCCCAAAAGGAGGCGACCAAAGGCGTCGAAACCTACGAGTGGGCCAAACACATCGAGAACTTGGGCGACGCTCGAACGTGGGTTTTGGATCCGGCCGGGCCTAAAGTCACGCGCATGGGTGGCTTACCTACCTGGGGATTTCGCGGATTCGTTAGCGATACTGGCGAGCATGGCCATCTGCGAGAGTTCAAAGTTGTCGA
>JABDGM010000211.1:0-1313 GCA_013286045.1 Planctomycetota bacterium
TCAGCCAGTGCCAGTCGCGGTGGTGCGGAATGCGGTAAACCAGGTCGCCAACCCGACGGAGCTTCATCGCACGTACGTTCAAGAGTTACTTGCCGGGATGCCGGAGGAGATCACGGACGCTGCTCACGAACCGTACGGAGCCCGCGCGCTGATTTTCGCGACGCTCCTGGATGAGAATGCCGACGTGCGCTCCGCCCAACTTGCAGCGCTGCAAAAATCCACCGAATCACACGTTTATGAGCTGACGCTGAAGCTTCTGCCTTCCGTCAATAAGTTGGATACGCGTGCACTTTTGCCGCTGGTCGATATGACGTTGCCCGCGCTCCGCGCGCTGAGTCCCGCGCAGTATCAGGAATTCAGCCGGTGCTTTGTCCTGCTCGTGCAAGCCGACCAACGGCTGGGTTTGTTCGAGTGGACGCTGCACCAAATCCTGTTGCGTCATCTTCGGCCGCAATTTGAAGCGGTGAAGCCGCCGCAAATCAAATACTACGGCTTCCAGCAATTAGGCCCTCAGATCTCGGTGCTGCTCTCAACCTTGGCGCATGCCAGTCAGATGACGAGGCCGCCTTCCAAGCCGGTGTCAAACGACTAAGCGACGTTTCAGTTCAACTTCTCTCACGCGAGCAATGTGGTGTTGGCCAGCTCGACGCGGCATTGCGTGAGCTGGCACAGGTCGCGCCAAAACTTCGTGCCGCACTTGTCGACGCGTGTGCCGCGTGCATATGTGCTGATATGTCAGTTTCCGTCGAAGAAGGCGAACTGCTCCGCGCAATATGCGACATGCTCAATTGCCCGATGCCCCCGCTGCTTCCAGGGCAAGAAGTCTCGCCCTCATTATTTGCGGTCCAGCAGTCGGCTCGCGCCTAACATGCCAACCGGTCCCGACGACTTTCGGCCAACTGCCACCCACATCGCACTTGCTCAACGTGCAAAGCTGCTGCGGTCGCTGCGCACCTTCTTCGACGCACAGGGATTTGTAGAAGTCGAAACACCACTCGTCGCGAGTGAAATTATTCCCGAGTTGCACATCGATCCCATGCAACTTGCGGACGGAATGTTTCTGCAATCATCACCCGAACTGCACATGAAACGATTGCTGGCCGCCGGCGCGGAAGCAATTTACCAGGTGACGCGCTCCTTTCGCAGCGGCGAACGCGGTGCGTTGCACAATCCCGAATTTACGATCGTCGAATGGTATCGGGTCGGCGATGATATGACGGCTGGAATCGACTGGAGTAAATGGAAGCTAGTTGAATCGAGTTCGCACGGCGCTGACGAGAAAAACGAGTTCGCCTCTGAGTTCGAAGTTTATG
>JABDGM010000211.1:1323-2187 GCA_013286045.1 Planctomycetota bacterium
ACCGGCTGCAATGCGCACGACTTACGGTCAGGCGTTTGAACGCACACTGCAAATGTGTCCCCACACGGCATCGCTCGATGAATTGACGGCAGCTGCAAAACAATCCCGCGTCGAGCTTCCCGAAGGCTTGGATTCGAAGGACCGCGATAGTTGGCTCAACCTTTTACTGTCGATGCGAGTGGAACTCGAATTGGGTCGCGATCGCCCCGAGATTATCTACCACTATCCAGCGACACAGGCGTCACTTGCGAGAGTGGTACAATCCGGACGTGGTTACGACGTCGCGGAACGCTTCGAGCTCTATTATCGCGGTATCGAGCTGGCGAACGGTTTCCACGAACTTGGCGATGCCGCGGAACTGGGCAATCGTTTTGAGCAGGTGAACGTCGCACGTGCTGCCGACGGCCGACAGACCTTACCTATGCCGGAACGATTACTCGCTGCGATGGAGCAGGGGCTGCCGACATGTACCGGCGTCGCGCTCGGATTCGATCGCTTGGCAATGCTGGCGGCTGGCGCAACTTCGATTGACGACGTCATCGCGTTTCCGCAGGAACGCGCGTAACAAGCACTTTAGACAGGCGAACGTCACGAATCATTTCATTCGCGATACGGCCTTGTGCCGAAAGCACGTCACTCGATGGTCATTCACCATGCCGACGGCCTGCATGTGGGCGTACACAATCGTGCTGCCAACAAACTTGAAACCGCGCTGTTTGAGGTCTTTGCTTAGCGCGTCTGATTCTTTCGTAGTCGCCGGCACCTTCGATTTGTCACCAATATCGTGTTGAATCGGCTTGCCATCCACGAAGCGCCAAATGTATTTGTCGAACGTGCCGAACTCATCCTGCACGTCCAAGAATA
>JABDGM010000211.1:2197-3206 GCA_013286045.1 Planctomycetota bacterium
GGCCACAATTGTGAGCCGGTTCCGAATGATCCCCTCGTCGACCAGCAGCCGCTCAACACGCTTGTCCGTGAAACGCGCGACTTTCGCCGGATCAAAATCCGCGAACGCGCGGCGATATGCGTCCCGCTTCCGCAGCACGACGAGCCAACTCAAGCCTGCTTGCGCCGATTCGAGTGTCAGAAACTCGAACTGCATACGGTCATCATGCACCGGCACGCCCCACTCTTTATCGTGGTAAGCGGTCATCAATTCGTTACCGACGCACCAGTTGCAGCGCGTTTTATTGTCGCTCATAAACTTCGAACTCAGAGGCGAACTCGTTTTTCTCGTCAGCGCCGTGCGAACTCGATTCAACTAGCTTCCATTTACTCCAGTCGACGTCCGGAAAAAATGTATCACCATCCGTCACTGTTGCAACACGCGTGTAGTACACCCGGTTGGCTTGGGGCAGCGCCGCCCGATACAATTCCGCCCCGCCGACGATAAACGCCTCGTCTTCCCCCGTTTCCTCCGCGATTTTCACGGCTTGCTCGAAACTTGAAACCACCTCGACCGCAGATTCGCCGATGCGGTAGTCCGACTGCCGCGAAACAACAACCGTTCGCCTTCCCGGCAGCGGCCGTCCGATCGATTCCCACGTTCGCCGCCCCATGATGATCGTGTGCCCCATCGTGAGCCGCTTGAATCGCTGCAAGTCGGCCGAGAGCTTCCACGGTAAACGTCCGCCACGGCCAATCACGCCGTTCTCTGCGACGGCAACGATGATCGAGATTCGCATCCCCGGCCTCCCTGCCTAAACCGCAATGGGAGCGGCGATACGGGGATGCGGGTCGTAATTCTCCAACTGGAAATGCTCGTATTCGAACTCGAATATCGATTTCACACGCGGGTCAATCTTCATCGTCGGAAGCGGACGAGGTTCGCGCGATAACTGCAATTGCGCTTGCTCCAAATGATTCTCATACAAGTGCGCATCGCCGAGCGTATGAATGAATTCGCCCGGCTCCAG
>JABDGM010000212.1:0-1573 GCA_013286045.1 Planctomycetota bacterium
CCGCCCGATGCCCAAAATTCGCCCGCCACACATCATAATCCGCCCAATCGACGACCTCATTCCCATCCCCATCCGCCGCAAAATTCGTCGTGCTCCCGAACGAATTCCGCCACACCACATAATCTGCACTATCCACGACGCCATCGTTATTGAAGTCGCCGAGTAGTACAGGCGAAAAGTTAAACTTCAGGAAATCGTCGCCCTCGGCGAATTCGATGCTTAGCGAAAAATGACCATGCACCCGCGTGTCGAATTGCGCAAATGCGCCGTCGTCGATGATCAGCCGACCATCATCAACACCCGTTAACTGGCCACCAGTAGCAATGATCCAACTCTGCGGCAGCGATGGGTCCCAGCGGCTCACGCGTCCCGGCTGATCATTCGAGCTGAGCGATGGCTGCTACTTCCACCGAGCGTTCCGATATCCGTCATCACACCACTGCTGTACACAAAGGTATGCACGGCAGCATTTCCGATCGTATAGCTGTGGGCTGTTACCTGCCCGTTGTCGTTGATCCCGTATCCAAAACTGCTACTTCCACCCAACGTTCCCAAATCTGTCACCGTGTAAGACGGTGTCGCCTTCGCTAACCCGATGAATACAACTACTGCTAGTAGTAGTAGGGTCGTTGCAATTGTGCGCGAACATAAACGCGAAACAGAATTCATCGTAGTGGCCAAAATTAGTGCGTAGTGGGAGAGCAATCGCAAAACTACGGATCGTGCCCGAACGTCCATCGCACGCTTAAGAAAAGAGGCGATCCCTGCCCTGTAGGGCTCGGCCGGCTCCGCCGTCGCCACACTGGACCAAATTCAACCCATCGTGGCAAGCAGAAAAGCGGCAGAACTACTGCGAACTTCTGACGCGGCCCGCTCACTCACACCGCAAAAAACAACGCCAAGATTTTCGTTGTTTTTGGCCGCGCACTGTGTTACCGTCTTATCCCGCGCTTAGAGAACCGATTCGCCGCTCAGCCTTCGCCTGACGAATCGCACGATGGTGGCGCGCCGCAGTGAGAACCGTTCACGTTTTGTCCCGTCGCCACGCAGCTGAAACCGTTCCCAGGACAAAACACTCCGATTAATGTCCCACCCGCAAAAGAAAAACGCCGTCTTTTACAGCACCAGCGGGTGCATAGATGGGACAGTATTAATGAATACTGTCCCGAAAAATCGCCTCGCGTACAAGTTGCGCGAGCGCACCGAGAGAAGACCCTTGTGCACTAACGATTTGCGAACATCACGCGCCAGGCAGCAGCGCGACTATACCACTTATATTCGCGACGCCGCGTGCCACTCGCCGCGGCGAGTGCTTGCCGACCGAAGGCTTGCAGCCAAACATGCGCAGCCAACGTTTCAACGACTCAAACCGTCACCAACAACCAACCGCGACCAATTACAACAGCCCTTCCATCCGGTCCCGCGGATCTTCCATACTGTCGGCCATCTTGTTGAGCGCTTCGGTCTCAATCTGCCGCACGCGCTCCCGCGTGAGCCCGAGCTGCTCGCCAATCTCCTTGAGCGTTCGCGGCTCGTGGGCATCCAGGCCGAACCGCATCCGAAGCACCGTGGC
>JABDGM010000212.1:1583-3187 GCA_013286045.1 Planctomycetota bacterium
GTGGCTTCGCGCTGATCCATGGTGGTCAGCATGTCCATCACGTGGTGCAAACAATCGCTTTCGACGAGCGCGTCATCTGGCATCAGCTGCCGCTCATCCATCACCATGTCGCCGAGCGTCCAACCCGCTTCGCTTTGGTCGGTCTGCGGCGTGGCGTTATAAATTTTGATTGCCTTCTTGATGATCGGCAGCTTCTTCTTCGCCAGCCCGAGGACGCGAGCAATCTCCTCGGGCGTCGGCGTACGGCCAAGCTCCTCAGTCAATCGAGCAGTGGCCCGCCGCCACTTGCTCAACAGCTCGACCATGTACGCCGGGATGCGGATCGTCTTTCCCGTGTTGATGAGTGCTCGCTTGATCGATTGCTTGATCCAGTAGCTAGCGTACGTGCTGAACCGCGTGCCCATTGCGGGATCGAACCCCTCGACCGCCCGCAACAAACCGAGGTTCCCTTCTTCGATGAGATCTTGCAAACCAAGGCCTTTGCCCGAGTAGCCTCGGGCGATATTCACCACCAACCGCAAGTTTGCCCGCACCATTCGGTCACGCGCCGCCGTGTCGCCTTGACCGATCAGTGTGGCAAGTTCCTTCTCCTCTTTTGCGTTGAGCAACGCCGTTTCGTTGATCTCGCGGAGATAGGTTTCAAGCGGAGTCTGAACGGCGCCGCCGGGTTTGCGCCGTTTGGACGTAGTGGTGGTGGCCATCGTGGGCTCGCTGCAACAGGAGGGATGTCAGGATCGTAGTGCGGCAAGCCGAAAGCCCGGAGCACGGAAGGTCGCCCGCGGCAGTTCCACTGCCATGCTCCGAGCTTCCTGCTCCCAAGACATGTCATCGACGCCCACTGCTAGCAACTGCACGTTGGGCAAGATACATCACGGTGCACCGGATGTGCGCGGAGTTCGGGCCGTATCAAAGAAAACGGCACGACGGGTTACAACGAACCCATCGTGCCGTACTAAAGTTTTTGATGTTTAGCCCCCGGCAAAAGGCTGGGGGTTTTAGCGATTATTCTTCACTTCCGGAATCGGCGGCGTTACCTTCGCTTTCCAATTCCGAAGCGGTCTTAAAGAGCGGGCCCGAGCCGGAGCCGACACCACCCTTTAATTCGCCACCCGAGCTGCTGCCGGCGGCGGCCATGACTTCTTCGTCGATCGAGAGATCGTCATCGGCCCATTCGACTCGCTTCCGCGAGAGGCCGATCTTCCGTTCGTCGGCATCGACGCGCAGAACCTTGACTTCGATTTCGTCGCCGACCTTCACCACGTCTTCCGGATTCTCGACCTTATGGTCAGCGAGTTCCGAAATGTGGAGCAGGCCTTCGAGGCCGTCTTCGAGGCCGACGAATACGCCAAAGTTCGTGATCTTTGTGACCTTGCCCTTAACGAGCTGGCCAGGTTGATAACGACCTGGGATATCGGTCGCCCACGGATCGTCGTCCATTTGCTTGAGCCCGAGCGCGATGCGGCGGCGTTCTTGATCGACGCTCACCACCTTGCACTCGACTTCCTGACCCTTTTCGACCACTTCGCTCGGGTGGCCGATTTTGCGGGTCCAGCTCATGTCGCTGACGTGGAGCAGGCCATCGATGCCTTCTTCGATTTCGATGA
>JABDGM010000213.1 GCA_013286045.1 Planctomycetota bacterium
TTCAACGAGCGTCCACTCGAACGACTTCTTCGAGCCGTACACGTCAAAACTCTCGCGATACTGCCGGGCCGTGTCGTACAAAAACCGCCAAATGTGCGCCGCCACATCGCTATCCGCAATTTTGATGTGGCACGACTCCACGGCAAACTTGTTGCCCGATTTCTTCTGAATGTCTTCCCGTACCGTGCCCGACCCAAAGCACGACACATACTCCGCGAGCCCATTCATGAGCCCCAGCACCGGGCTCACGACATGCGTCGCGTAGTGCATCGGGATCATCTTCTCCCAATACGCGGGCCAGCCGTCCATGTCCTGCGGATGCGACGCCTGCAGATATTGAATCTTTCCGAATTCGCCTTTCTCGTACATCTGCTTGATGAACAAAAACTCGCGGCTATAAACCACGGTTTCCGCCATCATGTACTTGAGCCCGGTGTCCTGCACGAGCTTGCAAATCTTCTCGCAATCGTCCACGGTTGTCGCCATCGGCACGGTGCACATCACGTGCTTGCCGGCCCGCAGCGCTTCCATACTCATCCAGGCATGGTCTGGAATCGGGCTATTAATATGGACAAAGTCAATGTCCGGATCGGCCAAGAGCTGCCCGTAATCCGCAAAGCGCTTTGGGATCTTGAACGCGTCCGCCACCTTGTTCATCTCCGCCTCATTGCGGCGACAAACGGCCACCACTTCGGCCTGCGGATGCCGCTGATAGATCGGAATGAACTCGGCCCCGAACCCCAACCCAACCATCGCAACCCGCACCGGCGACTTCACACCCATGTCCAACCTTTCGTCGTTCGGTTCTTCAAACCCACCCGCGTCCGCTCTTGCAGTTGCTATCTGCTATCGCTCATGTTAATTTAGCCAACACTTAGCCTGGATTGAATGATAAAAAGCGCATTACGGCGTGCAAATTTGCTCGCCAAGTCCTTACTCTGAGGCGATCGTCGTTGGCTTCCTTAGTGCCGTTTGGCCAAACGGCGCATCACTCGGGCGGATATCCTCTGGCTCGGCTAGCCGGATCACCTTCTTTTCATCCTACAGGTTTCAAGGCGATATGGCGGACAATAATCAGGCGGCGCGGCGGTTGTTCCTCGGTTGTTTCATGGCCATGATCGCGACCGCCTTCGGCTTCGCCGTCCGCGGCGGCGTCCTCGACGATATCGGCACGCAGTTTAATCTTTCCAAAGAACAGCTCGGCACGCTCGGCGGCGTCGGCCTGTTCCCATTCGCCATCTCGATCATTCTCTTCAGCCTCATCGTCGACCGCATCGGTTATGGCATCGCCATGACCTTCGCGTTTGTTTGCCATCTGGTCTCCGCGATTCTTACGATCGTGTCCAAAGATTTTAAGATGCTCTACTTCGCGACCTTCATCTACTCAATCGCGAACGGCACGGTCGAAGCCGTCATTAACCCCGTTGTCGCCACGGTCTACAAAGACAACAAAACCCACTGGCTCAATATTCTGCACGCAGGCTGGCCCGGTGGCCTGGTGCTCGGAAGTTTGCTCGCGATGGGAATGGGCTTGCTCGACACGCACGGCATGCTCCCAAAAGGCCTCTTTCTCTGGCAGTGGAAAATGACCGTGCTGATGCTGCCCATTCTTCTCTACGGATTCTTCTTGTTCGGCCAAAAGTTCCCCGTGCAAGAACGCGTCGAAGCTGGCGTCTCCTACCGCGAAATGCTTGCCGAGATGGGCTGGGGCGGCGCATACATCGTGTCGTTTCTGCTGATCATGGGCATCAGCCAAATCCTCACCGTGCTTAACATCCCTGCGATCCCTGTGGCGTATGCGCTCGGCCTCGCAGTGATTCCCGCCATCGCGTTTGCCTTGGTCGTTCCATCCTTCGGTCGTCCGATGTTCGTCTTCCTTTTGCTTGTCATGTTCCTTCTCGCGACGACGGAACTCGGAACCGACACCTGGATTCAGAACATCATCGGTTCGATTCTTGGAAATCTCAATTACGGAACCTGGTTCTTCATCTACACCGCAACGATTATGTTCGTGCTACGGTTTTGTGCCGGGCCGATCGTTCATAAGATTTCACCGCTTGGCTTGCTGGCCACTTGCGCAGCGCTGGCAGCCATCAGCCTCTACTGGCTAGGCCATGCCGGAGCAAGCGTGGCCGCGCTACTGACCGCTGGTACTCTTTACGGCTGTGCAAAATCCTTCTTCTGGCCCACAACACTCGGCACCGTATCGGAACAATACCCGCGCGGCGGCGCTTTGCTGCTCAACACCATGGGCGGCGTAGGCATGATCGCCGTCGGCGTCCTCGGCAACCCGTTCATCGGCACGCTTCAAGATGCGAGCCTCAACCAGGCAGTGAAAACCGCCTTACCCGAAGCCCACGCGAAGCTCGTCAGTGAGAAAGACGGCCTCTTCTCGAAATACAACTACATCGATACTTCCAAAATGGAAGCCGCCGGCCTCACCGATCCACAGAAGGCCGAACTAAAAACGCTCGAGACCGATACTAAGCAGCACGCACTCGCGCAAATCGCAACGCTGCCGGCGATCATGTGCGTCTGCTACTTGATCCTCATCGTCTACTTCCAAATGAAGGGCGGCTACCAGGCCCAAGTCCTCACCGGCCACGCCGCCGAAGACGAAAAATTCACCGGCGGCGTCCCCGGACCAATGGAAGCTTGACCACTCGCCGCATTACCCAGCCCCCCGGCACGGACGGGGGTTTCCGAGTGTCGCAATGCGCACAGTATTACGCTGGCGCTCCTACTAACACACAGAAAAAATATTTCCCGCCCTGTCGATTTCGCCATCCATCACTCGACTAATGGACGAAAGCACGTAAGAGACAGCTAAATCAACCGATACAAAGGAACTCTCATCATGTCCCAACCCACCGGCACCGTCCGCCTCCACCGCGTCTTCAAAGCCCCGCCGGAACGCGTCTATCGCGCATTCCTCGAACCCGAAGCCATGGTCAAATGGCTGCCACCCAAGGGCTTCACCGGAAAAGTCCACAGCATGGACGCCCGCGTTGGCGGCGGTCACAAAATGTCGTTCACCAACTTCAGCAACGGCCAAACGAACCACTTCGGTGGCACCTACCTCGAACTCGTGCCGGGTGAAAAACTGCGCTACACCGATAAATTCGACGACGCCAACCTCCCCGGCGAAATGACCGTCACGGTCACGCTCAAAAAAGTTCTCTG
>JABDGM010000214.1 GCA_013286045.1 Planctomycetota bacterium
TGGCCATAGTTGAAGCGCAGCCGCGTGGCACCCCAGAAATCATGGCCGTAGCGTAAGGTGTATGCGGCGCCGGTGCGCGGGACACCGCGGGTGCCAAAGCTGGCATTGTCTTCGACCCGAAAACCGGCATTGACCACCAGGCGACCCGTGGCTTGCCAGCGCAGCTCGATGAAGCCGGCCTGATTGTTGCGCGCGGCGTGGGCGCCGTTCAGCGACTGGAGGAAGCCATTTTCGACTTCGTATTCATAGCCCAAAGTTGCCGAGAAATGACGGTCGCTGTAGGTGGATTGGCCCTGGAAGCCGGCACGATTGAACTGATTGCGGGTGACGAAAGGGAAATCGCAGTAGGCTGAGGGCACAGCGTTTGAAGAGCGCGGGAAGTCGCATTCGCCGAACGGATCGGGCGACAGAAAGAAAGCGCTCAACGGGTTGTCGAAGAGTTCATGAATATCGCTTTCAAAACCGAAGAGCCTGTGTTGCCAATGCGCGCCGGTGGAGAAATCCCAGCTGACCCCTGCCGATATATCGTGAAAGTCGTAATGCTGGTTGAGGCTGGGCGGCGTGAATAGAGTTTGGCCCGGCTCGCCAGCGTCGCTTGAATTACTGCGCAGCGTGAGACGGAGTGAATCGCGTTCCGCGAGACGCAGGCCAAAATTTCCCGATAGCGTGCGATCCAGGAAGAAGTCGTTTGGCCCTTGACCGCGGGCCTGGTAATAGCCGCCGGTGAGGGAGTAGTCGAGAGGCCCGACGAGGCCGCTCAATTGAGCCATGCCGCGTCCAGTCCCGAAAGAGCCTCCATCGGATTCGGCGAGAACCAACGGCCTGCGCGTTGAACCGCGATTGGTTAAGACGGCGACCACGCCGCTCATGGCGTCGGAGCCGACCAGGGCGCTTTCCGCTCCGCGGGTCACTTCAATTTTGTCGACTCCATCCAAGGCAAGCTGCGCAAGCGTGTTGACCGCCCCGCCGGGTTCATTGAGCGGAACGCCATCGATAAGCACCTTGGTGTAGTTGGAATTGCCGCCGTCGAGAAAGAGCGAAGTGACGCCGCCAATCGGCCCGGTCTGGCCCAGGCTAACGCCAGGAACGGATTGGAGCAGCGGCGCGATTTGAGTGATCTGCCGATTGTCAATTTCCAAGCGCGTGAGGATGGAGACCGGTTCGCTCGCCGCATTTACTTCTATGGGCTGAGCGGACGTGCTCACAATAACGCTCGAGGAGAGGGGTTCGAGAGGAAGCTGAACGCGCAGTTCGCGGTTTTCGCCCGCGGCAAGGACCAATTGCTGCTCGTATCGCCGCAGCGAGGGGTGCGTGATCGTCAGCCGATAGCGGCCGGCGCCGGCAGAGAGCTGAAAGCGGCCTTCGCCGGATGAGACTGCTTGCACGGGTTGCTTGTCGGAAGGGAGTTGAAGTAATTCGACCGTGGCGCCAGAAACGGCAGCGTCGCTAGGATCGGTGACGACGCCCTCGATGGTTGCGTTATTCTGCGAAAAAGCCGGGATGACAAAGATGAAGCCGAGCACAACAACTACAAAAAAACCAAAGACAATAGAAAAACGCTGAATCGTGAGTCGCAGCATGAGTTCCTCCTCTCCCGTCTCGCGCGGGAGGTGAAGGTTGTCCCGTGAAATCGCACGTGGCGATTCGCAGGCTGCAAACTCCGCCGGTCTCCTGGCTTGGCGGCCTAGAGCGTGCGGCCTTCCCATCCGGTCGGCTTGGAAAACCCAGCCGGAAAGTGGCTCGCGCGCGTGTGGCGCCGCCTTACAGTCGCGCGGCGGCGACGGCATTTCACCGTCTTCCCGAACGCGGAGCTTGCGGGTGGATGTGGGCGGAAG
This sequence comes from Planctomycetota bacterium, assembly GCA_013286045.1. Lineage (GTDB taxonomy): Bacteria > Planctomycetota > Planctomycetia > Pirellulales > Lacipirellulaceae > JABDGM01. The sequence goes on from JABDGM010000214.1 coordinate 1,836, forward strand.
GCGACGTGCGGTTAAACGGCGCAATCCGCGGTGGTATAAACGGGCCGGGCACGATTTCCGCGCGCGGCGACTAGTTTTCTTCCCTCCTTCCGCGAACGATCACGCGCGGGCGGCCCGTGGGCCCCGCCACGATCTCCAAGGGAACTTCAAATACCTGTTCGAGGAGCTCCCGTTGATAAACAGCGGCGGGCGGGCCGACGCGCAAGCATTTGCCCCGATGCAGCAGAACAATCTGATCGGCAAATTCCGCCGCCAAGCCCAGATCGTGAGTGACCTCAATGACGGTGTAGCGATGCTCGTCCGCAAGACGGCGAAGGCGGCAGAGCAGTTCGACCTGGGCTCCGATATCGAGATGCAGAGTAGGTTCATCGAGCAACAACACCAGAGGCTGCTGTGCCAGCGCGCGGGCCAGCACGACGCGCTGCTTTTCTCCGCCGGAGATTTCGTGCATCCATCGATCGCGCAAATGCTCGGCACCTACCTGGGCGAGGGCGCTTTCGGCGATCGAGAAATCCTCGTCGCGCTCGAACCAGAGCGAGCGGCCATGAGGATGGCGCCCCTGCAGTACGTAATCACCGGCGCGAATCGGAAAGACCAGAGGACTCTCCTGCTGCACCAGGGCGATGCGCTGCGCACGAGTTCGCGCTTCGAGTTGGCTGGTCTTAAAGCCGTCGAGCTCCACGCGGCCGGAGAGGGGCGCGATGGAGCCGGCAATCATGCGAAGTAGCGTCGATTTGCCGGAAGCGTTTGGACCGAGGATAGCGACGAATTCGCGCTCGCGTGCCTGAAACGTGGTGGCTTCGAGGGTAAATAGCGGCGCTGCCTGCTTGCGTGCCGAATAGGCATAGCTGGCCTGCTCGACGTTGATGCGCACGTGCGGCGTTTCCTGGGGCGCGGCCGAGGCTGGACGCGCTTGCGTGACGCTTTGTGTTTCGCTCACGCGAGTCTCCGGCGGAGCAGATAGATAAACACGGGCGCTCCCGCGATAGCCGTCATGGCGCCGACGGGAAGTTCGGTGGGCGCGACCACGGTTCGCGCCAAGGTATCCGCCAAGACAATGGCAATGGCGCCACCCAGCGCCGAGGCGGGTATCAGCAGGCGGTAATCAGAGCCGAACAGCATGCGCATCACGTGTGGTACGAGCAAACCCACATAACCGATGGCGCCACTGACCGAGACGGCCAGCCCGGTCAGCACGGATGCCGAAACGTAGACAACGAGCTTGACGCGCGTGACGTCCACACCCAGATGCATGGCCTCTCGCTCACCCGCTAGGAGCACATTCAGATCCGAAGCGGTGGTCAAAATAGCACCGGCAGCG
>JABDGM010000215.1 GCA_013286045.1 Planctomycetota bacterium
GCCAGCGAAACGCAGCCGGCGAGACCCCGGCCGATGTGCTGCGCGGGAGAATTCTTCGCTTCGCGGAAGCGGAGGGAGTGCCATTTGAACTGCCACCGCCGGGACGGCTCACCGATGATAGCTGCAGACCGTTGTGTGTCGCGGAGATCCTCCGTTGCGACCCTAGGAAAACGTTCCGTCTCGTGGTCCGCCATATGGGTTGCCCACGGAATGCCACCTGTAAGCGAAGGCTGACCGCCGGATTCCTAACTGAGGTCGTTCACGTCGATGGAATATGCAATGACTTATCTGATGTCGATCTGAGAAGTTCATGAGAGCGTCCCGATAGAGAGGGTTTGAGGCGCACCGGTATAGCTACCGATATCTTGACTAACACCACCGCTCTGGGCTTAGTTTCCGGCCGGCGTCCTCTCGATATCATCCGCCGCACTGACTTCATCCGCTTCCGCGACGGCAATCCGGCTTAGTATAGTCGTCAGAGACTAGGAGCACACGAATGCATCGATTGGACGGCAAAGTAGTGGTGGTAACCGGTGCTAAAGGAGGCTTGGGCGCCTTCGTGACAGAGGTGTTTCTGACATCCGGCGCACGAGTCGTGGGGGTATCGCGGTCCATTCAGCAGGCCGATTTTCCGAACCCGCGTTTTGCGGCGATGGCGGCAGATCTTTCGAGCGGAGAGGCGGCCCGCAAACTAGCAAGTGATGTAGTGGCGCAGTTCGCTCGAATTGACGCGCTGGTGCACGTTATGGGAAGCTTCGCCGGCGGGAAGAGCGTCGCCGACACTGACGACGCCACTATTGAACGGATGCTCGACCTGAACTATCGCGCAGCTTTCTTCATCACACGCGCCGTCCTGCCACAGATGCGGTTGCAGAACAGCGGGCGGATCCTAGCGGTGGCGAGCCGGCAGGGCGTCGAGCCTGGGGCGATGACCGCAGCCTACAGCGCCTCGAAGGCGGCTCTGGTGGCGCTCGTTCGCACCATCGCCCTGGAGAACAAGGATTGTGGAATCTCGGCGAACTCGGTGCTGCCCGCGACCATGGACACCCCGGGCAATCGTGGCGGAGATCCGCACGCGGGCGGCGGACAGTGGGTAGACCCGGCGCAGGTTGCGGATCTGCTGGTCTATCTGGCATCGGATGCCGGCACACAGATTACCGGCGCGGCCATTCCTGTTTACGGCAAACAGGCGTAATACGGCAAAATGGATCGCAGCGTTGATTACACAGAACCTCGATGATATAGTCACCGCGGCTAAAGATCCGCGTCCCCGTGCTCGCGGAGCCATCGGCGCCCGACTCCGAGTTCCGCGCCCGTGCGATCCAGCCAGACGAGATTTCGGGCGCGTGAGGAGCCGACGGAGAAGTAAAGCAGCATCCCGGCGGACGCCGTGAAGAGGCCGGCGCGCTGGTTTCCGATACTTAGCACATTCGCCGCAATGGGCAGAATCTCCGGTAGGGACAATGTGCAATCGAATATCGACGCCAGACTTACGTCGCTCGATCAAAAGACTCTTTTCACCAGCGGGCGGTAGAATACAGCACATGAAGACCCCAGCACTAGCCTTGTTCGCCTGCCTCGTAGCAATTGTTGCGTTGGCGCAGGAACCATCGTCACACCACGCCACCAAAGCGGACGTCGACAGATGGATGAGCGAGCTTTCTAACTGGGGCAGGTGGGGCCGCGGCGATCAGATGGGCTCCGTTAATCTGATCACGCCGGCCAAGCGGAAAGCGGCAGCGGCCCTCGTCCAAGAGGGAGTCTCCATCTCCCTGGCGCACGACGCTGACACGGAGAAATCGGTGGACAACCCCTCGCCCTATGTTCACAAGATGCTCTCCACCGGGGCGCGCCCCGCAGGGCCATTTGTAATGGATGAATACGCCGTTAACTACCATGGTTTGGCGCACACCCATATGGATGCCCTCACGCACATGGCCTGGGAAGGCAAGATGTATAACGGTATTCCCCAAACAGAAGTCACTGAGCAGGGCGCGAAAGTTCTGGCCGTGACCGCGTTCAAAGAGGGCATCTTCACACGTGGCATCCTCATTGATATTCCGAAGCTCAAGAACCTTCCCTTTCTGGAACCCGGCACGCCCATCTATCCGGAAGACCTCGATGCCTGGGAAAAGAAAGCCGGCCTGAAGGTCGGACCTGGGGATGTGGTTTTCGTCCGTACCGGCCGTTGGGCTCGCCGCAAGAAATTGGGGCCATGGGACCCCGCGCGAGTCGCCGGCCTCTACGCCACCTGTGCGAAGTGGCTGAAGCAGCGCGATGTCGCCATGGTGGGCAGTGACTCCGACACCGACGTTATGCCTTCCGGAATACCGGGAGTGCAGCCGATGCACCCGATTTTGCTAGTCGCAATGGGGACACCTATCTTCGACAACTGCGACTTGGAATCTCTGGCCGACGCTGCCGCGAAGCGCAATCGCTGGTCGTTTCTCATAACGGCGGCCCCCATCCCGATGCCCGGTGGAACCGGCTCCCCGCTGAATCCCATCGCGGTGTTTTGAGCCATAGATCTCGCTATTGGCCCCTCGCTGTCCCGCATTTTGGCCGGCCGTGGTGCGATCCGAGCCCGGATCGGCCCACCTTCCGGCCCGTAGGCCGACACCGCATTGTGAATGTAGGCGCAGGTGTCACGAAGTTGGGGAGCGATCCTACGAATGGCCATCAATAATACCGAGTCCGATCTCGCCGTCGAGCTTCAGAAGATCTATGACGGCGAAATCAACGTAAGCATTGACTGGTTCTGGGACTGCGGCATCGAGATCCGGCTTGGGGACGGCATGTGACATGATCGAGAAACCGCAAATCAGCGCTTGCTTACTAACTGTTAGCCAGCAACTCGCCCGAGACTGTGAGAATGCGTTTTCCGGGCCGGGTATCAACCGTACGTGAGATCGGTACTCTGTCCGACCTCGATAAGATATCCGTCAGGATCGCGGATGTAACAGCGCGTCTCGCCGTACTTGGGGATCGGCTCCGTGATGAACTCCGCTCCTCGACTTTTCCATAATTCATAGCACGCTTGAATATCCGCAACGCGGAAATTCATAAAGCTGTTGATGTGATTCGGGTCGGGGACGCTGAGCGTTACCGTCGGCTTATCCGGAGTCGGACCGCC
>JABDGM010000216.1 GCA_013286045.1 Planctomycetota bacterium
AGCGCCGAGGCAGAGCTGTTATTGCAAAAGGCGGCCGCGGTGCGCGGATCGATAAGCCGAATTTATGGGGTTGAATTCCCCGAATTCGCCAAGCCGGCCGCAAAGTCGGTAAATCCGGAAACAGATTCCAAGTCGGCGTAATTGGCTGACTTATGGCTATTTTCTGTGGCCCACGGGTCGCTTGGTTTGATTGATTTTTGAGGGTCTCGTAATTAGGATCAATGGTTTGCGGGCTGCCTCTCGGCGGCATGCAAATGCGGGTTTTCGATTCCGGAGAAAAGGTACATGCGAAATACACTGCGAACGTACGTGGTCAGTTCCCTGATTGCGGTTATGACGATCAATCCGGCCTGGGCTTGCAATGGTTGCGGCGGCTGGGGCGGCGGCTACGGCGGCCCGGTTTACTACGGCCCAACGTCCTACGGCGATAGCTGTTGCGGCGGGTGGAGCGGTTGCTGCGGCGGCTACGAGGTGGTTTACGAGAGAAGCTCCTGCGACTCGTGCGGCTGCTCATGTGGCTCGATGACGGAGGGCTCGACGGTTGAATCGGCCCAACCGTCGCAAAGTCGGCCTTCGCAGGCGACTCCAAAAATGGATTCTCGACCCGCGATGGCCACACCGTCGGAGTCGGAGCCAACTATGTCGGCCCCGCCGCAACGGCCAGCGAAGGTTCAACGGCCGGTCGAAAGCACTCCAGCTCCAACTTTGCCGACCAATGTAGCGCCGGAACAACCGTCGGTACCACTGCCGAATTCGGAATCGACTCCGGCGACTCCGGGCTCGAGTGATCTGTTCAACTCGACGCCGACGCCTCCGGCTGCGACACAGCCGGCGGAAGCGCCCGCCGCGGCTCCGGTAACTCCCCCAGCGGCTCCGGCTGCAACGCCACCTCAGGCTGAAAAGCCGGCTGGCGATGATTTGTTTGGCGCCCCGGCGACCGAAAAGCCGGCCGCCGAGACACCAGCGGCCACGCCTCCGGCTACACCGCCTGCGACGCCCCCTGCAACTCCGCCAGCTCCAGAAACGAAGCCGGCAGCGGGCGATGACTTGTTTGGAGCACCTTCAACTCCCGCCGCAACGCCGCCCGCCGATAAGCCAGCCGCTGCGCCTGAGAAGCCGGCGGAAAAGCCTGCCGGCGAAGAGAAGAAGGACGAAAAGAAGTCGGACGACATCTTCGGCAGCTCGACCAATGTGCTGCACGAAGCTGGTGGATTGGCAAGCAACGAAATGCGTCAGTGGGTGGACAATACTGGCAGTTTCTCCTGCGAGGCACGTTTGGTTCGGCTCGTGGATGGCCAGGTTCAATTGCTCAAGGACAACGGGCATACGACGACCGTGTCATTGGCTCGCCTGAGTGCAAACGATTTGGAGTTTGTCGAACGCCAAGCGAGTGCTCAGCACGCGACGGCGCTTCAAACAGCTCAATTGAACTAGCCAGTTCCGGAAACCGCTTATTTACCGTAACCGCCTCGCTGTTTGCCACAGCGAGGCGGTTTTTTTGTTGGCCTGGGATGGAAATCTTGGCATCCGAATTGTGGCCGAAAACGCTTGTTTTGCGATTGCGAGCCAGAGTTTCGCGGGCTGCTATAATGGGGGGAGGAACCTTCGGAGAAGCGGAACGATGAAGTACCTCTTGGCCTTCGTAATTGCAGCAACCTTGCCGGTTGCCGCGCATGCGATAACGATCAACTTAGTGCCTGTTGGCAATCCGGGGAACGCCGCCGAAGTTCAGCCCGGCGGTTTGTTTGGGCGCGTGACAACGTCGTATCAAATCGGCGCGACCGAGGTAACGAACGCCCAATATCTTGACTTTCTGAATGCCAAGGCGGCTTCCGATCCGTACGGGCTTTACAACACGTTCATGGGAACGTTCGAGGGTGGTATTCTTCGAAACGGATCGGCGGGATCTTACACCTATTCGCTGAAGACGGCGGTGACGGGCGGGGGCCCGTTGGGCACGGACTACACCTACGGTGACAAACCGGTCGTCTATGTATCGTGGTATGACGCGATCCGATTTGCCAATTGGATGAACAATGGGCAAGGGTCCGGGGATACGGAAACCGGCGCCTATACCCTGCAGGGCGGGACGCCGATACCTTCGAATGCCGCCACGATTACTCGAAATGCGAACGCCACGTGGTTCCTTCCCAGCGAGAATGAATGGTACAAGGCTGCTTACTACAATCCTGCGACGTCATCCTACTTCGATTATCCGACACGTACCGATGCGACTCCCGATAACCTGCCGCCACAAGGCGACACTGGGAACTCGGTGAATTACCTGGTAGGTAGCAATACGACGACCGGGGACTCAGAGCTACCTTTTACGCCCGCGGGCGGATACACGTTGACGCATAGCCCGTACGGCACGTTCGACCAGGCTGGAAACGTTGCGGAGTGGAATGAGGCGTTGGTATCGTCGTCGCCGGTTACCCGCGGCGCACGTGGTGGAGCGTGGGACACGAACGCGACTTCGCTATTGGCGGCGACTCGGGGCAGTTTGGCGGCCAGCGCGGAGAACTCGGACACTGGCTTCCGGCTGGCGAGAACCGCAGCTGTGGCCAACGTGCCCGGCGATTACAACAATAATGGCGTCGTGGATATGGCCGACTATGTCGTGTGGCGCGATCATTTGGGAACATCGTTCCAACTTCAAAACGAAGTTGCGGGGACGACGCCGGGGACCGTGACGGCAGAAGATTACACTGCCTGGCGAGCGCGGTTTGGCAACACCAGCGGCGCGGGGGCGGGTCTTGAGTCGCTGGCTGTGCCGGAGCCGAGCGCTTGGATTTTGGCCGCTGCAACGTGTGCGGTGATGCTTTCCGTGAGACGCCGGTTTACGCCGGCTCTTGGTCGCGGTTGCTAAGCACGCCGACGACAATTCTTGCCGCTGCAAATTCTCCGCTCCGTACACAGTGCGGTATTCCCACGCCTCGATACGCGTTGCCTGCGAGCGCGAGCGTTGGGTAATTTCCGACTAGATTCTCGATGCGGTGGACGCGAGCCAAGTGGCCCACGTGGTATTGTGGCATCGAACTCGGCCAGCGTGCGACATCGCTGACCACCGGACTTCCAGTGATTCGG
>JABDGM010000217.1 GCA_013286045.1 Planctomycetota bacterium
GTCGATGTCGAAACCGACAATCGGCACCCCGGATTTTGCGAAAGCAACCGCGACCGGCAACCCTACATAACCCAATCCGATGACGGCAATCTTACGTCCGTGTGGCACGTTTATTTCTTACCCTCAAATCTAGTTTTTGGCATTCAAAACGTCACAACAAAACCAACGCAACTGAACCGCGTGTCCCGCAACCACTTCCTAGACAAGGAGCAATAGCAAATAAGAAAATTTTTGATAGCGGCCCGACTAGTCGGAATATTTACATGCCAGAGCCTGCCAATTTTCCGCCTGTCCGGACGAACCGATTCGTTGAACTCATTATACTTTACTAATTTCATGCTATGCCTCATCCCATGGCAGTGACGGCTATTTCTAGCATTCCCTCGGCAACCCGTCCGCTGACATCAACCTATTATCCCGGCTTGACCGGCATTAGAGCCTTCGCTGCTCTACTTGTATTGATGCTGCACGCCCAAGCCAATGTGCCGGTTGATGTTGGCCGATTCCTTCCATTTATTATGCGCGGCTATCTCGGCGTCGATCTGTTTTTTATTCTTTCCGGCTTCATACTTACGCACGTATACCTCGAACAATTGTCACTGTTCGATCGCGGAAATACGCTGATATTTCTCTGGCATAGGCTGATACGGCTTTATCCTGTTCATCTTACGATACTGTTGGCGCTAGCGGTGATCGTTTGCACGGCAACCGTTTTTGGCATTCCACTGCACGATGCCAATGCCTGGAAGGTAAGCAAACTCATAAAACAACTGCTGCTCGTGCATGCGTGGACGACCACCGAAGAGGTTGGATGGAACGCGGTTTCATGGTCCATCAGTGCGGAATGGCTTGCTTATCTCTTGTTTCCACTACTGGCCCCATGGATCGCGCGACTAAAGACCCCCAGCCAAGCGTTTCAAGTTGCGGCCGCAGCGCTAGTGGTCGCAGCCCTGTTCTTCTTCTTTAACGGTTCGGACCTCGCCACCACTTGGGTCGGCCTGCCCGTAATTGTCAGGGTCGAATGTGAATTCGTTTGTGGGGCAGCATTGTGTAAGGCAGTGATGCTTCGAAATAGTACCGGAAATCCATATCATGGAGATCACATTGGCGCGGTCGCTATCATTGCATTTCTCGTGGGAGCATTGATGGCGCTAACCGATTTCAGCCTCGTCGCGCTACTGGCGGTATTTATTTTTGGAGTTGCCACGTCGGCAGGCTATCTCTCTTCAATATTTTCGACAAAGTCGATAGTCTGGCTTGGCGAGATTTCGTATTCCATCTATATGGTGCATTTCGTCACTTTACGCCTCTTCAATCGATTCCTCACGATGCACGGTTTTGAACATTGGGGTCCGGCATCTAGGTACCTGACGTTTGCCGGGGCTCTCGTAGTGGTAATCCTCCTCGCGGCAGTTTTATATCATTTCATAGAATATCCGTTGCGGCTGCGATTGCGTAATGCGATGAATTTTCTAGCCGCGCAGCGCTAACGGTCGACGTGTCATTGGACAATAACTGAATCGCAATCGGCACGTGGTAACGATGCCTGGATATCGAATGCGACAACCGAGACCATATTGGGCCGCTTGCGCGTTGATTGCGCTATTTGCCGCTTTGCAAGCCGCCACGCTCGACTACGGCACGCGCATAAATGATCTTCCGTTTATTCGCGACTACCGCATCACGACCGATGTCGCTCGTGACTCCGGACTAAGCCGCGATCATCTAGTTGGCACCACGTCCGCACGGCCCGAATCACTCGATCTGTGGATGGTAAGATTCAAGCTGTATTCAGTCGAAGCCGATGAGGTGGATAACATTATTGCGCTAGCGCGCATCCAGCCGAGCCAGATGCAGTTCGATCCAGGTTTCTACCAATATGGCGGTGCGTTTCTATATCCGCTTGGGGCCTGGTACCTGGTCTTGTCCAAGATCGGCCTGATCCATCTCGCACCGCTTGAGCAATTGCTGACGGATCCTCAGCAGATGGATCGAATATGGATCACCGGCCGCGCGTTTGTTCTGACCGCCTTTGCTGCATCTTCGTTCCTTCTTTTTATAACACTCATCGAAATTACGTCTGCATCGATCGCTATTGCCGGGCTTGCAATCTATCTCTTCTGCCCTGCCAGCATCATGTTTTCGCAGGTCATAAAACCGCATTGGTATGCGTTGCTGTGGGTCAATGTTGCGCTCCTGGTGATCGCGCGCGCCTTCATCCGAGATCGGCTCGCCCTCGCCTCTGAACTGCTGCTGGCGGCGGCCATCGGCCTGGCAGTCGGCTCAGCGGCGACCTTTGCGCCAATGGCGATTCTCATTTGGGGATCGTTGACAGTGCTGGTCATCCGCGGCGGCCTTAAAGCTGCGGCCTTGGTCCGAATTCCTATAGTCGCGGCCGCGGTCTTTTTTCTTTCAAATCCCTATTACATTCTCAACTGGCCGGCCGTACGGGCGGAGCGCGCGGCCGTCGCGAACTGGTACCAGCCATCGGCCGACCTCGGCGCATTTGCGATGTTCGTACAGAACTCACTGTTCACGGGATTTGGCATCGCCCTCACTGTGCTTATTTTTATGATTGTTGTGTGGCACCTGATAAGGGGTCCGGCCTGGGCCCGATTGTTCGCTATCGCAGTCTTATTTCCTATCATTATGACTGCCATCATGACCGCGGGCATGGCGACATGGAATTTCAATTTCCGCTACATTCCTTACACTCTTCCAGCAGCCATCATTCTTTTCGCTTTATGGCGACAACGATATAGCAGCCTCATTTTTGCGCTGTGTGCGGTCGCAACCATCGTCCAAGCGATGCCGCTCAAGCTGGCTTATTTCGACGAGAATAGTGCCGCGCACTCGACGCGGCTTATTGCTGCGACATGGATTGACGCCAACATTCCAGAAGACGCCGCGATTTGCCTACCGACGTCCACATTGGTGCCTTTCGATGTGCCGCCATTCCAGTTTGACAAGCATAGGATCAACTCACCTGATTGCCGCTGGATGGTTCGCGTCGAGCGCAATCCGCGCGCGGTCGTGATTGATCCCGGCTATCAAATTGTAAAGCGCAT
>JABDGM010000218.1 GCA_013286045.1 Planctomycetota bacterium
GTCACGCCACGGCGGTGTGCGCAAGTGGCGAAGCGATAGCTGCAGGCTGATAGCGGGCGAAATTGGCTCGGCCTGTTGGGGACGGTTGGATTTTGATAGAAGCCCGTCGCATTTTTTCGTCGTTGGCCGATATTCGCGTGATGAGGCATTCGTCATGGAAACATTTATTTCACGTCGCGTGTTTATCCGCGTAGGCGCGGCGAGTTCGCTCGGGCTTGTGGCGGGGTGCGGGATGATACTGCATCCGGAGCGGCGGAATCAGCCTCCTGGGGGCGCTATTGATTGGGGGATTTTTGCCCTGGATACGGTGGGGCTACTTTTGTTTTTCATCTCGGGAGTGATTGCATTCGCGGTGGATTTTTCGACGGGGGCCATCTATCTGCCGCCGCCGATGTACGGCGACGATCGAACGTCGTCGAAGAGCCGGTCGTTAGTTGCGGTGCGAATACCGCGAGAGGAATTGACGCAGCGGCGCGTGGAGGAAGTAGCGTCGCAGCATGCCGCGCGCGAAGTGCGGTTGGTGGCGGGCGAGTATCGCAGCGCGCCGTTGGCTAAGTTGGATGAATTTTGGCCAACGCGGGCGAAGTTGGCGGCCATTTTTGGGTGAGTGCTTTAAGAGCACATCACGGAGGCACGGAGAATCGCTCGCTACTTAGGCTCCGCGTTTCGAACGCCCACCCAGCCTCTTCCTAGAAGGGGGACGAATCTCGTTAGGCTACCAGGTGAAGTCGATTCCTGTAGTGGCACCGTTGTAGAACAGATTTTGGCCGTTGTCGACTGTTCGCAGCAGCACGGGGGCTTGCAAGCTGCGGGATGCGGCGTCTCCAGCAAGGGCGACGTCGTTCAACCACAGCAGTTCGTAGCCGCCGTGGACAGCGCAGTGGCAGGAGAGGCGGTAGGTGGCGGTGAAATCAAGTTCGCCGACGAAGGCTGCCGTGGTGTCGACACCGGTGAAAGTATTGCCTGAGATTGGCGATCCTACCGGCGCGGATGGATAGCTGCCACCGTCGGCTTGGTTTCCGTAGAGGCCGGCTTTGCCGACGGCGTTGATTTGCAGCGGGCTGCAGCGATCGGTGAGCTTCCAATCGAGACCCATCTGCGCGCCATAAAGATGGTTGCGGTAGCGATAGTCGCCCTCCGCAACGGTCGTGTTAATTCGGTAATTCATATCGTCCTTCAATTCGATCCAGCGGAAGCCGGTCAGTACGTCGAGTTGGTCATTCAGGGAGTGGCGCCAATTGAGCTCGCTGCTGTATAGCTGAGTTGTGTAACGGCCATCGAAGAGGGTGTTCGCAGGGCCGGTGAAGCCGGCGCCAATGAAGCCGCCAGGCGTTCTGAAGGAGTTGTCGTCCGAGGCGCCGTCATCTTCGAAGAAGCGGCCTTCGATGGCGTCACAGCAATCGTAGCGATAGCCGATCGTGACATCGGGGCCGGCATCCCACCCGAAGCGGAAGTCGCTGGCGTTTGAGAAGGTCGTGCCTGTGAACGGGTTGTTTCCTACTACCGTGCCGGAATCGGGCCGGCTGCGATGCAGGATCACTACGCCGGCAGAGGCATAACACTTGGGCATGCGGCAGCAGTTGTATTGTGAGCACTCATTGCAACCGGTGCCGCAGGAGCCTTGGTTGCAGCCAGTGCAGGACTCGTGCTTTTCTTCCGGAGCTGCGGGCTCGTCATCGCTCGCAAGCTGGAAGGCACTGTCGTGCATGACGGGCGACGATTCGGTTGCGCTGGGGATGGCGCAGGTGTCGGACCAGGCGGGCAGGCTGAATGCTGCGTCCATGGCCGGCGAGGCCAATGCCACGCTCGTGAAGATGGAACCTAGAACGAACGCACCCGCTGAGCGCAGTATGTTGGACATTGGCTCACTCCGTTGTTGCCAATACCGAAACCTGGATGAGCGTACTCCGCTCTTCCTAGGGAAACCGTTCGGCCTTGCAGAGGCGGCAAATGCCGAAAACTTTTGGGGGCCGTTGTCACCGGCATGGGTGGCGCGAGCTGCACGACCGTCAAAGTTTAGGTGACCCGAAGGGGCCCGCTATCACGGAGCATTTTTATGTGGAAAAGCTGGGCGATGAAGTGTCGCTAGGCGGAAAACCTTGGCGCCAGTCGTTCAACGACGAGCTTGCCGATGTTGAGCGAGGCGGTGGCGGCGGGAGATGGGGCGTTTTCGACGTTGACGACGCGGTCTGTTTCTTCGATCACGAAGTCGTCGACCATTTTGCCGTCGGGGCTGACGGTTTGGGCGCGGACGCCGGCGGGGGCCCAATCGAGATACTCGGATGTGATCTCGGGCACGAGGCGTTGGAGGGCGCGGACGAACGCGGGCTTACTGAAGCTGCGGTGCATTTCGTTCATACCGATCCGCCAATACTTGGTGGCGAGTCGCCAGAAACCGCCGTACGTGAGCGTTTCGCCGAGGTCGCGGAGGTTGATGGTTGTGTTCGTGTAACCTTCGCGGGCGAAGGCGAGGACGGCGTTGGGGCCGCACTCGATCATGCCGGTCATGCGCTTGGTGAAGTGGACGCCGAGGAACGGGTACGCGGGATCAGGTACGGGGTAGATGAGCGCCTTTACTAAGTACTGACCTTCAGGGCGGAGGGCGTAGAACTCGCCGCGGAAGGGGACGACCATCGCGGATGGCGTTGCGCCGCTGAGTTTGGTGATGCGATCGCTATAGAGGCCGGCGCAGTTGACGACTTGCTTTCCCGCGAATTCGCCTGCGGGCGTTTCGACAACGGCGGCAGCATTGTCGCGGCGGATTGCGGTCGCCTTTGCGGAGGTGACGACGCGGCTACCTTTTTCGCCGATGATTTCGGCTAGCCGTCGGCAGACTTGCGCGTAATCGACCACTCCGGCTTCGGGGACGTGGATGCCGGCGAGGGCGACGCAATGAGGCTCGATCTCGCGGATTTGTTCGGGAGTGATGCGGTTGCAGACGACGCCATTTTGCGGGCCGCGTTCGAGGAGGGCTTCCATGCGCGGGAGCTCGCTCTCTTCGACGGCGACGATGATTTTGCCGCAGAGGTCGAAGGGAATGTTTTCCTTTGTG
>JABDGM010000219.1:0-108 GCA_013286045.1 Planctomycetota bacterium
TTGGCAGTGGAAGCAAAGCGGCGAATCATTTCGCCAGCAGTCGGTGGCGAACCAGCTCGTGCATCGAGTAAAGCGATATCCCGCTCACGACGCGAAAACGCCTGGTAC
>JABDGM010000219.1:118-3047 GCA_013286045.1 Planctomycetota bacterium
GCCTGGTACAACACCGGCAGATAGCCGATTACGACCGCCATGAATCCGAAACCGGTACCCGATTCGAGCACGCTCAATAAGCGTCCAAACCCGTTCGTCGGCGCGAGGTCGCCGTACCCCAGAGTGAAAAAAGTTTCTCCGCTGAGATACAAGCACGATCCAAAACTAGCCACTTCGTTTGCGCTGCCAAACGTCGAGCCAACCGCCCATTGCAGCAGCGCGTACGCCACGATCAATGATGCGGCCCATGAAGCGAACAGACAAAATAGCGAGAATGGCCCGAACCAGCTCAAAAAGTGTTGGCGAATAGCACCGCGCAAAAACGAATCCGCGAACCACGTGCAAATTTTCCACGAACCCCGATAAAACATCCGCGCCGGTCGAAGCCTGCGCAACGCTCGGCGAGGCAGTACGAGTGCCTCGAACGCATCCACCAGCACGATGAGCATGATCGCCACGGCGATCGGGACGACAAGTAAACGCATGTGCCTTGAATCACAGAACGCGGTAGATGGACGCCTGAATCGGCCGTCCATCATACCGCATCCTATGTTTCTCGCGACCCCGCGTTTCAGGCCAAATCAAAGTACATGATTTGACTTGCGTCCTCGGCAGCAAACGTGAGATGCTCTGGCCCGCTAAACGTGATCGCATCACCAGACTTCAGCGTGACATCTCCCACGCGCACCGCACCGAACGCCACATGCACGTAGGCATGACGACCGGTTGCGAGTTCGAGCGAGTTCGATTGCCCTTTGCTCAGATCCGTGGCCTGCAAAATGGCATCCTGGTGGATCCGCATCGAACCATCGCGGCCATCTGGGCTTGCCAGCGTTTGCCACTTGGCCTGCCGCGCTTCGGCCGCGAACGTCTTTTGGCCGTAGCTCGGCTTTAAGTTGAGCGTATCCGGTTCGATCCAAATCTGTAGCAGGTGGACGCGATCCGTTTGCGAATCATTCACTTCGCTGTGACGAATGCCGCGCCCGGCGGTCATCGCTTGCAATTCGCCAGGTCGCAAATCGCCGTCGCTGCCGGTGCTGTCGCGGTGATGCAGCCGGCCTTCGAGCACCCACGTAAGGATTTCCATATTGTCGTGGCCATGCTCGCCAAAACCGCTCGACGGCTCAACGATGTCATCGTTGATCACGCGGAGCGAGCGATAGCCAAGATTGTTGGGGTCGTAGTAGCGACCGAACGAAAACGAGTGCCGGCCGTGAAGCCACGCGAGCTCCGTGCGACCGCGGTCTTCGGCCCGGCGAACAGTAAAGTTTTGGGTGGTAGTTGTCATGGCGTAGTTCCTTTCAATTGTCATCAGCCCGCGGCTGATCTAAGCTGCACAGTACTTGTACGCACGTACGAACAGTCCAGCAAGAATGCACATTTTTGTGCGTAAGTTACCGAAAAGTTACCGAGTAACCTGCGATGCCAAAGAAAAACGTCGCCTGCGCCGTTGAAACCGCCATTGAAATCATCGGCGGACGCTGGAAAGTGCTCATCCTGCAGGAGCTGTTCAGCGGCACGAAAAGATTCAGCGAACTCCACCGAGCGCTCGCCGGCGTCTCCCACCGGACACTTACGCAGCAGCTCCGCGAGCTGGAAAGCCACGGCATCATCAAGCGGAAGATTCACCGCCAAGTGCCACCCAAGGTGGAGTATTCCCTCACGCCGATCGGCGAAACCCTACGCCCGGTCATCGGCGTGATGCACGATTGGGCAGAAAAATATAGCCAGGCGCGGTTAAGAAAGCGTTAGCGCCTAGAGTGTCGCTACAAAGCTGCCAATTGGCAGCGAAGTTGTCTCGCTGATTCATTTTCTACCTCATCGTATTCCCCCAGCGCGCGCGTTATACTCAGTGGCGCTTCGCCCGCATGATGCGTCGGCGCGGAAATACGTCGAGCGTTTCTTCGGAACGGGGATGCTCGTCAATCAGCGGGTCTCTACACTCGCGCACATTTCAAATTTGGAGGTCGTATGCGCGCAATACAGGCGACGATTCTCGTAGGTGCGACTCTGCTTTGGTCGCTCGTTCTTGTTTCAGGTCTCCGTGCCGCTCAGGCCGAAGATGAGGCCACCATCCGTGCCAACGCGGCGAAGTACGTCGAGTCGTACAATCGCCGCGACTCGAAGACGATGGCCTCGATGTGGTCGCCCGACGCGGTCTACACCGACGACTCGACCGGCGAAAGCGCGGTCGGTCGCGAAGCGATTCAGAAGCAGCTCGACCACACGTTCGCCGGCGCCGAAGACGCGAAGCTCAAAATCAACATCGATTCCATCGACTTTGTCTCGCCCAACGTGGCCGTCGAAAAAGGCTCGGCCGAGGTGACCTACGCCAAACATCCGACCGAGAAGAGCGAATACACGGCCGTTCACGTTAAACGCGACGGCCAATGGATGCTCGATCGTGTAACTGACGTCGACGACGACGAGAGTGACAAAAAACCGCCCGAGCCGCCACCGTCGAACTTCGAGCACCTCAAAGAGCTCGACTGGATGGTCGGCTCCTGGGTCGACAAAGACGAGAACGACAATGTCACAATTCAAACGGATTGCGAGTGGACGAAGAACCGCAACTTCATGACCCGCTCGTTCGCGATCGCGATCGGCGATCAGATCAACAAATCCGGCATGCAGATCATCGGGTGGGATCCAATCAACAAGAAGATCCACTCCTGGGTTTTCGATTCCGACGGCGGCTTTTCCGAGGGTGATTGGACCCACAAGGACAAAAAGTGGGTAATCAAACAACACGGCTCGCTGCCGGATGGGGGCAAGACTTCCGCCGTGAACATTTTGAAAGAAATCGATAACGACTCATACTCTTGGGAATCTATCCATCGCGAAATTGATGGTGAGATGCAGCCCAACGTCGAAGAGGTGCTGATCGTTCGCAAAACGGAATGAGACCGCGAACGATTTGGTGATCTAA
>JABDGM010000220.1 GCA_013286045.1 Planctomycetota bacterium
CTGCCAAGCAAGCAGACGTCGTTTGGTGTTTCCTGGTGGGCGGACATCCTCCCCGATCTAGACGAGTCCTCGCTTGCGTCTCGGCTCGATACCACGGGGCCGAATGCAGGCTGGGTCGTGCTCCATCCAGAAAATGGCGGCCTCCTGAACGGCGTCATCATTCGCGCAATGGCTTGCCCTTCGAGTCCCATGTCGCCACTCTATCCGGTCGCAGGTTTTCAAATACAAATGCCGTCGTACGTTGGCATCAGTGGGGCAGCTAATGGAAATGGATTTGCCGAGCCGAACGCCCAGGTATGCTGTATCGAACTCACCGGCGAGCTTTCTGCCGCGGGAATCCTAATCCCCAATCGCGCGATTTTACGACGCCAGATTGTAGACGGAACCTCGCACACGATGATCGTGAGCGAAACTTCTGATTACTGTTTCGGAACACCTGGAGCTATACACCAGGTCGGCGGAGGTTTCCCGGATGGTTGGTTAATGGGTACTTCCGGAGCCGATACGCCACCGAAGTATGACACGCACAAGGGCGCCTACAACATTACCACGATTCAATATCCGATCGGTACGCGAGATTATACGTTGCCCGGCATCTCGGAAGATCACGGCGCAAATAATCCCTTGCTATCGGCCCATCCCGGAGGCGCGGTGTCCCTTTTCGCCGATGGCTCCGTGCAGTTTCTAACCGAGAACACGGATATCGTGACGCTTAAGCGTTTCGCCACGCGTAACGACGACAACATCGAAAGTCAGTAACAACCATCTCTGTGTAAACGCGTTTTGGCAGCGATTTACGAAAGAACTGTTTTTTTACGTCCCCGCAGATTTTTGGGAGGAAATGGAATGTTGAGACCGATCTGGCGCACTGTCATGGCCGCCGCAATTGTTTTGTCGATAGTGCCCGCACAACGTGCGGACGCATTCAGACGGGGGCGGTCGTACAGCAGCGATTGTTGCCAACCCTGCCAATATTTTCATGGCATCCCAAGGGACTGCCTTCGGTCCAAAGTTGTAGATGAAGGCAATGGGGTATTTCTTTACTATGCAGATTACTATGAATCAACCTGTGGTCAGGACGCGCAACCGGATGCGTGGGAAGGTGGGGAAGAAGCTATACCGGAGGTCTGCCCACCTGGATCACCCGCTTGTAAGAATGTGAGCTTTTATGGGCCGGGCTCGGGCAACTTCAAAGGGTTGCACCCAACGCATCCTACGGATCCGGACCAAGACTGCTGCTGGTCGCCCTGCACCAAAGAATGCGGAAAGCATTATGAGTGCTTATGGCTTTGCGGCGAATGCAGGGCAGTTAAGGTTCAAGTCGTCGATCGATGGATTCCCGGCATTTGCGAATGCATTCACGTGGCGCTCGAAGTGAGCCAGTTTCCAGAAGGTGTCAATCCATGCACGATTTGCGTATGCGGTTGCAATTGCAACAAATGCAAACACTGCGACCACGCTTGGTCATTACGCTATTGCGGTAAAAAGGTATTGCTGCTTACGCAGTGATAGTCAAACTTGCTCATTTCTCGGAATTGAAGCGAGGATGGCTGTCCCGCACGAGGCGAACGGCTCCCTGGAAGTTGTAGGGCGCCGAATACCGCATGAATTCAGATTTTGAAGCCTGCTTGATGTCGCTGGCTGGTTTCGTACGACCAGCCGGCGACTCATTCTCGCCCGCAGCCGTCTCCAAATCTAACAAACGCTGATATTCGAGATTTGTCGGCAGCCGTTTTCCGAGCCTTTCGGCCAACTCGGCCGCTTCGTCGAACGTTGTCCGAACGAAGTCCGAACCATCTGCCTCCGGCGAGATTTGCGTTATTTTGCCAACGTCTTTTTCAAGAAGCGCGTCATTAAGATGTCGTAGTTCGTCAACAGTTATATACTGGGGATCAAGCCAAAAAGTAGTTGGAGGTGCTCCTGTTTTCGTTGTGTGAGAATCATCGTTAATAGATTCTTCAACCATTCCGTTGTTTACATCAGCCGGAGGGCATTCGATCGGAGGCAAAACAGTCCTCAATCCAGTAGCAGGTCGCGGTGTAAGCTTTTGGCTGATCGAAACCGCTTGGCGCCCATTTGGTACTCGACGTAGAACTTGGTGAAATCTCCCATCCGGCCAAACCGCTTCCACAAAATAGTCGCCCGGATAAAGTTCGACGTGTACCGGTGTTGGTCCAGATTGAGTAACTTGATCCGACAACAGCTCGCCTATGTCACTAAGGCGGGCGAATGCAATGCGTGCGCCTGGCGGGTCGGTTGTTAGTTCAACTTCGCGAAATCCTTGTAGTGCTTTATTCTGAAGCGCGAGCGAGCTAGCCAAGAGCGTCGCTCCTATCGCAAAGACCCCAATCAATGCCGCGGCCAACAGCGTTGTGTGTCGACGCGCCCAACGCCACGCCTTCTCCGCCGCACCTGGCGGGCGACTTAGGATCGGCTCGCCCCGCTCAAAACGCCGCAAATCTACGGCCATTTCCTGGATCGTCTTGAAACGACGAATCGGATCTTTTTCCAGAGCTTTCAAACAGATCGTTTCCAAATCTCGCGGCACGCCATCGATCTTCTGGCGAGGCGACAAAGGCGTCGTATTTGCGATTTGGTGAAGGACGGACCCTTGACCACCAGTAAAAGGACACTCTCCCGTTAGCATCTCATACAGTATGACGCCGAGTGAATAGATATCGGTTGCCGGTCCCGCCTTCGCGCCCTCGCCTCGTGCTTGCTCCGGAGACATATACGCCGGCGTCCCCAGCAGCTCGCCATGAAGCGTTAGATCCCGATCGTCGGTTGCCCACTTTGCCAACCCAAAGTCGATCACATGCGACCGACCAAGTTTGTCCACAATAATATTTGCCGGTTTAAGATCGCGGTGGACCACGCCACGCTCGTGAGCATGGTGCAATGCTTCGGCAATATCCGCGCACGTTTCAACAATTTCGCGATGAGTTAGTTTCCCCCTGCTCAACCGCTTTCGTAAGTTCTCGCCTTCCACATAGTCGACGAC
>JABDGM010000221.1 GCA_013286045.1 Planctomycetota bacterium
AGTTGCTGGTCGTAATCGCAATCATTGGTATTTTGGTCGCTCTGCTTCTGCCGGCGATTCAAGCTGCCCGTGAGGCCGCCCGCCGAGCACAGTGTCAAAACAATCTCAAAAACGTCTCGCTCGCGGTGTTGAACTACGAATCCGCAACTAAGTCATTGCCGATGGGGACGGTTTTTCCTCAGTTGGACGCTAATGGATTCGTTACCCCCACTATTGGCGCGAATGTGGATTTCGAGCGCAGTTGGATTGTTTTTGCTCTGCCTTATCTGGAAAACCAAGCCCTGTACGACTCGTTCATGTTCAAGGATCCGACCACCGGCGCGCCTGTTGCGATGCGGGACGCGCGCAATATTACTCACCGCGGTAACGTGTTGCCGACGATGTTATGCCACTCGGATCCACGAAATCAAGTAATGTATCAGGGCAATAGTGCTATGGGGATTGGAGGAAATTGGGCCCGCGGCAATTACGCCGGGAATCTTGGCCTCGGTTCTACAAATTCTTTATCGACTCCTCCGGGTTCAATTCAGGGTCCCGGCAGCACCGCCTGGAGAAGTGGCACGGCTAAAGGCGTGATGGGGCCAAATTGCGCAGTCACCCTTAAGCAAATCACCGATGGAACGAGCAAGACCGGGTTACTGGGTGAAGTCCGAGCTGGGCTGGATGAAACCGATCCGCGTGGCACATGGGCCTTCGGCCATGTCGGCGGTAACATGCTGGGCTTTCATGGCTGGGGCGGTGACGATAGTGGTCCGAACTGGTGCGGTGCATCGGCCGATGACATCGCATTAACCAATACTTTCTTATGCACTCAACTCGGAGCTACTGAGTGCATGACGTGCAACCCAGGGTCGTTTGATCAGCAAACTACTCGCAGCACGCATACGGGAGGCGTGTACGTCGCCATGTGTGACGGCAGCGTCCAGTTCATCAGCGATGACATTGAAACGACGGCAGTCAATACGCCAACTTGCTGCAGGGTTTGGGATCAGCTCTGGCTAAGTCAGGACAATGGACAGACACCACCTCCGGGTCGTCCTTAAAAAGCATCTGTGGCGTAAATTCGCTCGCCGGAGTTCTTCCCGTGGTAAATTTGTCGATAAAACGATGCATTTCTTTGGTTTTCTGTGCGACTCTCGTTAGCCAGATTGGTTGCAGTGGGCGCAGCACCTTTCAAGCCTCGGGACGAGTGCAATACAAGGACGGCTCACCGGTAACCGGTGGCGTCCGTGTCATTCACTTCGAACCAACTCAAAGCTCGACGGCGACAATCCGCAAGGCGGCCACCGGTGAAATCGCCCCGGACGGATCATTTGAAATGTTCACGCGCAAACCCGGTGATGGAGTGATTGCCGGCAAGTATGCCGTCACGTTCGTGGTGATGGACAAGCCGATGGGTGGAAAGTCATTAATACCCGGCAAATACGGTAGTGAAGCTCAAACCCCGTACGAGATCGACGTCGACGCCAACAAGACGGGACTGCTGTACGAGTTGGAAAAATAGCAGAATCGGTTGGAAGACGCAGTTTCAAAACCGCTAAAATCAGCCGGCCGCTACCGGCAAATAGCATTAATCCGGTCCGGCCGCGTCGACCGATTCGCCGTCGCGAACATTTCGTTCGCGGCGCGGTGCTCGAAGCTCGTGCGCAATTTTACGGTGGGTGTTCGCCTTCTCGCGATTGTTAAGCTGCATATTCAGGGCGGCTAAATAGCGATGGGCATCGCGCAGGCCAGGACGCATCGAAACGGCCACCTCCATCGCTTGCACGGCGCGTTCATAGTGCCGGAGTCGCACCAGCGCCACACCAAGCCGGTAGTGAGCGGTCGGAAAATGGTGCAGCAGCGCGACGGCCCGTAACGCATGTTCCGCCGCTTCTTCATTACGATTCACGCCGAGCAGTGCCGCGGCCATGCCGTCGTGAGCGACTTCGTTGTGAGGGTCGATTTCCAGCGCGCGAGCGAACGCCCGCTCCCCGTCTGCCCACTGTCTCTGCTGGATGTACACCCGCCCAATCATGGAATGGATCACCGCCGAGTCGGGTGTCGCCTGTTCCGCGCGCCGTAGGTGAACCAGCGAGGTGTCGCGCTCGCCAGAGACGAACAGTGCCCAACCGAGCCACAGGTCAGTTTCGGGAGTCGTGATGCCACCGGCGTTCAACGACTCAACAACCTGTCGGCATTCGGAGGCTCGCCCCAAGTTGCTGTAGCACTGTGCGAGCAGCATCTCATAGCGCCGATTCTCTCGGGGCGCATCGTATAATTTTTCGATGACTGGCAGCGCCTTTTCGGGTCGCCCGGCGTCGTATTGTGATGCGGCGAGATTATATTCCCACTCATCCCGAGCAGTGTTTGCCAAAGCTTGCTCTTCGCCTGTTGGGGCCGACATGTATCCGAGGTCAACCAATTGCCGAATAGCTTCGCTGGCGTCCAAGGGGTCGATCCGCAAGTCGGCGGGATGCATCCCGGCGTCGCCAGGAACATTGTCCCAACTGGGAATGAATTCGCTTGCAATGGGCTCGGCGAATGCTTGGGCCAACACCTTTCCGTCCATGTCTGCACCGACTGGGAGCCCAAGTATCGTGAGCACGGTTGGTGCAACGTCTAGGAGTGTCGCGCCATAGATGCGTTCGTCGCGAAGTACGTCCGGGCCTGCCATTGCGAAAATCCCGTGCTGGCGGTGCCAGGCGACGGCTTCCTCCGCTTCGTTCGCTACCGCCGATAACGGCCGCAAGTGGTCGCTGTGAAAGCCGTGGTCGGAGACAAGTATGACCGTCGTATTGTCGTCGACTAATTGCAGTAGCCGGGCAAGCATCATATCGTGCCAACGATAGACTCCGGTCATCACGTCGCAGTACAACTCGAAGTCCCGCTCATCGATTGCCGACATGCGGGGAGGATGATAGGGCATGAAATGGTGACCAACCATGTCGATCGTTTCGTAATAGACCGCGGCGAAGTCCCAGGGCTCATTTTCCAGAA
>JABDGM010000222.1 GCA_013286045.1 Planctomycetota bacterium
GTAATGGCAGTTGTTAGAGGATCTTCCGGCGGCGGCGTGACAAGCAAGGGTGACAGAGGATTGCCGATGCCAACGAGTATTGGCCAGCCGCCAATCGGCGTCACTATGCCGATGCCGGGCGGAGTCTCCGGTTGCGGAATCGTCAGCTGCGCGATAACGGTTTCCGGGTCCGCGATATTCACGACCTTGATCGAGCCGTTGGCAATGGAATACAGCTTGTCTCCGATAAAACCGCTGCGGCGGACGGTGTCGTCGTGTTCGATTTCGGATTTCAGCGTGAGCCGGTCCGCTGGATTCGCCGCGTTAACATCGATTGAAAACACGGCAAGTTCAAAGTCGTTCACCAATTGGCTTGTTTCGGCGTACCCATCGCCATCGAGATCGACTCGCTCGGTGTGGGCGGTGCTCACCGGCATCGCGAGTAGGCCGAAATCGCTGTAGTACCCAAACGCGTGGTGGTCGACTTCCGCTTCGCTCATCGAGAACTGCTCGAACGTGTACTCGGCAATTCGCTCGGGTTGCAGCAGGTTGCTGATGTCGAACAGCGACACCTCCGTGGGCCCAGACATTCCGACGGGCGTGTTCTTCCCCACGGCGAGCAAGTGGTTCTGATCGATGAGTTGCATGTACGTCGTGTAGCCCGGAATCGTGATGTGACCGACAGCCTCCGGATGCGTTGGGTCAGATAGGTCAATCGCGAACAGGGGGTCAACATTTCGAAACGTCGTGAGGAAGGCCCGGTCGCCGAGGAAACGCACCGAGCGAATACTTTCGCCCAACGCGAGGTTGTGCATCCCACCGACGTATTCGAACACCCCGTCATCGTCGGTCAGCACGAACAGGTCGTTTTCCAGGTTGTTCTCCCAATTGGAAGCATGCAAGTTGCGAACAGTAGTGGCAATCCGCAGGTAGGGTCCGCTCTCGTCGATAGAAAATTGATCGATGATGGTGCCGGGGACGGTCGTGGTCGCGTTGAATTCGATGCCTCCCGTGGTGGGCTGCCATTCGAATCTCAGAATCCGCGTGGCCGCGCCATCTTCGGGAGTCGTCGCTGCGTCCAGCACATAGAAGTGGTCGAGCGACGCGTAGACTTTGCTCGCCCCCGTGTCGTATACGGCGGACGAATGCGCTATTCCCGGCTCGTCGCCCATCACGCTGAAGGAAACGATCGACAGAAGGTTGCGGGCGTCATCGGATAAGGGCTGATAAATATCTTCAGGCGAATTCAAGAGGCCCGTGCGAACCGTTTGGCCATCTGGGGCCGTGGCGGTGTAACTTGGGAGGGCCCCTTCGACTAGCTCGCCCACGTTGGCCATGACGCGGGCCAAATAGGCATCGCGAGTTTCATAGCGTGCTGGCGTTAATGGATCGTTGTCATCGTCAATTAAGAGCGGCGCCGGGGCGACGGCATTCGTGTGATTCACCAACACATATACGAAGCCGCCGACGGCGCGGGAGTCGACGTACTGACCATCCATCTTGGTTTTTTGCACGACCGTCGGCGCGGTCCGATCGCTGACATCCAGCACGGTGACGATCGTCGAACTTGGCAACGTGTTCCAATATCCTAAGCCGCTAAAGCCCCCGCCCACCGTGGAAATGATCGTCAGTCGATCGCCATTCAAATACTCGGCAATCGGCTGGCCTTCCACCGTATAACGCGATGCGATCGAAAGCTGCGTGGCCGGCCAAGCGTTGACGATCACCACGTCGTTGCCGCTCAGCATGTAAATGTAGTTCGAGTCGAATTCAACGACGTCTCCTTCGTCGACTCCGGCGACTTGCACGTTCGTATCCGAATGCACATTTTGGACATCAACGTCATCGGCTACTAATCCCGCCGCTGAAGTGCCCACACCGTTATAGTCGAGTAACCAATAGTTCCAAGCTGGTTGCCCGAATAGATTCGCATAGCGGGCTAATGCATCGTTGATGAGGAACTGGACGTAGTCGTTCACGCTTGCGAATTTCGACAGACCGGTTTGCGGCGCGTCCACGACGACGCTGACCTGCGCTTTTTGCGTGCCATCTACGGTATACGTGAACGTGTCGGTACCGGCGAAACCCGCCCGCGGTTGATAAGTGATCGAATGCCCGTCGCCCGAGATCGATACCGTTCCGCCGCCCGACGTCGGCGTCACCGCTGTGATTTGACCCGGGCCCGTGTAGTCCGCGCCGAACGGATCGTTGACGAGCACTGGCAGCACTTGCGGGCCGTCGGCCGCGTCGACGCGAAATTGATCGTCCCGCACGCGGCGGATGACGCTGACGGTCACCGTGGCCGTCATGAAATTGTCGACGGTGTATGTGAATGTGTCCGTTCCAAAAAAATCGACCGGTGGCGCGTACGACAACAATTGTCCATCCGCCGCGAACGTTACCACACCCCCGTGCTGCGATTGCGTAACACTTGTGATTAATCGTGGACCGTTGTACGAATACGGCGGGTAGGTAATAGAAAAATCGTTGGCGAGGACGTTGATTTGCTGCGGGCCGGAATTCTCATCGACGACCGCTTGGTCGGAAAATGCGACGTTCTCGATCGACGCTCCGACCGTCGCCTGGTAATGCCCGTCCACGATGTAGCGCAGCGTGTAACTTCCGGCACTCGTAGGATCAAAAACAATCTGGCCGTTCACGACGGACGCTTCTCCGCCGCCATCCACCACTTCGACCGACGTGATCACCCCTGGGCCCGCGTAGCCGCGATTAAAATTATCGTTGCCGAGTACGTCGATCGTGTATGGCCGAGATTGAGGATCGGGATAAAAGTGGACCCAATCGTTTTGCGCTAACGCGGCAACCTGCAAGTCGACGTTCGCCTCTAGCGCTCCGTCAACCGTGTAGGTGAAATGATCTTCGCCAACATAGCCGGCCGCGGGCGTGTAAAGAACCGACTTGCCATCGGCGCGAATCGCGACCGTTCCGCCATGCTCCGTGGGGCCAACGGCGGTGATCACG
The DNA here is from genome assembly GCA_013286045.1 of Planctomycetota bacterium. Classification (GTDB taxonomy): domain Bacteria; phylum Planctomycetota; class Planctomycetia; order Pirellulales; family Lacipirellulaceae; genus JABDGM01. Next base: position 2,962 of record JABDGM010000222.1, read on the forward strand.
CG
>JABDGM010000223.1 GCA_013286045.1 Planctomycetota bacterium
CACTGGCAGCACGACACTTACGGGTGTCACCAAAGACATCAAAATCAACATCGATGCCACTGCCGGCGCAGATAACACGGTGACGCTCGACCTCGGCGGTCAAACCGTCAACCAGGTCAGCGCGAATCTCGGCAACGGCGCGAATTCGTTCACCGTGTCAGACGGCACGGCCGCGAGCCTCGTATACACCGGTGGAAGCGGGAACGACACGGTCGAACTCGACTCGCCAGTCACCGGCAAGGCGGACGTAAAGCTCGGCAATGGCGACAACAGCCTTACGGTCAACGGCACGCTCGGCAGCCTCGCCGTTCGCGGTGGCTCGGGTGCAGACACGGTGACGCTTGCCACAACCGCCAACGTCACCAACGGTGTCGCAGCCTGCCTCGGCAACGGCGACAATTCCCTTACGCTCAATAGCAGCGTAGGCAGCAGCCTGCAAATCTCCGCAGGCGACGGCGCCGACACCGTGACGCTCTCCAGCTCATCCAACATCACCAAGAACGCGACAATCGATCTTGGCGGTGGCACCAACACGGCATCAATCGCCGGCACGATCGGCGGGTCACTTCGCTACAACGGCCGCGATGGAGACGACACCGTCACCATCGAGCAGGGCGCCACGATCACCGACGACGTTTTTGCCGCGCTCGGCAACGGCGTAAACGTGTTCCTGCACAACGGCACAATCAATGGCGATTTGAAAGCGGTGAGCAAAAACACAGACGACAGCATCACGGTCGGCGACTCCGGCACCGTCGCCGGCACAACCACACTTGGCCCCGGCCAACAGACTGACCACGGACACGGCGGTTGCGGGGGCGAGCATGGCGGCGGTGATGACAATCGAGGTTCGGGCGCTCTCGCCGGCAGCGGCCATAGCTGCACCGGTGACACCAGTACAACTGGCACCGGTAGCACCAGCACGTCGACGACCTCCACCACGACGAGCTCGACGCGAAGCTCATCGGTCACCATCGCAACTCGCGTCGCAGCACTCGCACAATCTCTGCGTCGTAGATAAGGCGGGAACTGACTCTCTCCTGGGATAAGAGCGGCGGTTCGTGCACGAGTCATCACCAAGTGCCCATCGGTGGAGAAACTCGGACTCGGCCGCCGCTCTTCATTTTTGAGTCTTGGCATTGCCAGCACCGTGCTGGCACGAAACCTGCTCCGTTCGCCGTTTCGTGGGCTAAACTTTTCGTCGCGCGGACTGGGAGCAAACGGCGATGCATCTGTGGCATTCACTCGAATTTGGCGCGAAGGCGTACGCGCTCAAACAGGTCAAGACGAAGCCACGCGACGAGGTCGAAAAAATCGCCCGCGAGCGATTGCAAACCCTGCTCGAACACGCCCGTGAGAATTCGCAGTTCTGGCACGACAAATTGGCCGGCTTTCCAGCGGACCGTTTCGAACTCCGCGACTTGCCAACCTCGAACAAGTGCGAACTGATGGAGAACTTTGACGCCTCGCTAACGGTCGACGACGTTCGCCGCCACGACATCGAAGGATACATGGACGACGAGTCCAACCTCGGCAAACTTTTTCACGGCAAGTACGCCGTTAGCCACACCTCTGGCAGCCAGGGCCAACCGCTTCTTCTCGTCCAACCGCAGGAAACGATCGAACTGCTGTTCGCACTGCAGGCATCGCGCGGGCACGCGAACGCGCTCAGCGTGAGCGAAGTGGTGAAGCACCTTTTATCCCCAGTAAGGTTGGCCGTAGTTTTGTTGCAACCAGGTTTCTATCCCTCGTCGTGCGCGTTCGAATACATGCCCGATGGAGCGAAGGATTATATCGACGTGCTGCGCCTCAGCGTCGAAGACGATGACCTGCTGGAGCGACTCGCCGATTTCCGCCCAACACATTTAACCGCCTACGCGAGCGTGCTGCACGAAATTGCACGGGCGGTGGAGGACGGCAAACTCACGCTCAAACCATCGCTCGAGGAAGTTGTGAACATTAGCGAACGCCTGATGCCACAAGCGCGCGAGCACTACGCTGAAATCTTCGGCGCGCCGATCTTCGACGATTACGGAATGGGCGAATGCCTGTTTCTCACTAATGGCTGCAGCACCTCGGGCGGTATGCACGTGAACGCCGATTGGGCAATCCTGGAAGTCGTCGACGAGCACAATCGCCCTGTGCCCGATGGTGCTCCCGGTGCGAAGGTGCTGCTCACAAATCTAGCCAATCACGTGCAGCCGATCATTCGCTACGAAGTCGGCGACGTCGTGACCATGGCCACCAAACCCTGCGACTGCGGAAACAACTTGCCACTGATCGCGCGAATCGAAGGGCGCGACTCGGATGTGTTCTACATCGAAACAGAAGATGGAACGCGCGCGCTGCAGCCGACGATCTTCGAACTCGCCGTCGGCCGCGTGCTGGAGGCGCGCGAGTACCAACTTGTGCAAGACGACCCCACGCATTTCCGGGCCCGGCTCGAACCACTGCCCGGAAAAAAGGTCGATGCCCAGCGCGCGAAGGACGCCCTCGATGAGGAATTACACAAATACGGCCTACGCGACAAACTGCATGTGGACGTCGAAATAGTCGACCGGCTTGCGCCGAACAGCGATCAAAAGTTCAAGCGTATTGTGTGCAAAGTCAAGAAGCCGTCGGCTGACGCGAAAGTTAAAAAGATCGAGCAGCCGACCGATTACGCAGCGTAGTCGCGCTTCCACAGCGCGCCGGCCGCCCGCCGAGTCCACTCCAAAGCGGTTTTAAGCGTTTTCGTCCGCCAACTGCGACTGCGGGGCGCAAATGTTTCTTCCAATCGCACGCGAGCGTCATGATCCAGTGAACTGTGCCCCAGTTCGCCATGCCAGCGAGATTCTTCCGCGAGCGCGCTAATCACGCGAATTGCCGAATAGGTGCCGAACTCCGCGGTCGCGTAACGGTAATCGCATTGCGGGAAGAGCGCGCGAAGCCACGGCCC
>JABDGM010000224.1 GCA_013286045.1 Planctomycetota bacterium
ATCCTTAACTTGCGTCTTGGATACAGGATTGAAAATTTTCGCCCGTAGCGCGGGATCTTGCAGGTCGGCAAAGATAGCCTCAACCGGCTGAACGTGGCCGACGCCCAAGTGCTCGAGCGTCTATTCCGCGAGCAAGGTCAACTTGATGATGGCAAGGTCTTCCTCGATGCCGATGCCTCACGCCAAAAGATGCAAGATGCCATCACGAACTGGCTGCCATCCGTCACCAAACCCGGCGACACGGTTTTCATCTATTTCGGCGGCCACGGCGACGCGCTCGAATCGAAAAAGAAAAATGATCCGCACGTAAAAGGCAGTTATCTACTCCCTTACGATTTTGTGCCCTACTGGTCGATCGTCGGAATGGTCAAACAGGAAAAGGACAAGAAGCTGTCAGAAGACGACGCCAAAAAACTCCGAACTTACCAAACGTGGATCAAAGGGCTCGAACTCTCGCAGGTCGACGAAGCGCTCGCAAAACATTCCGGCATAACCGATGAGCTGTTCGGTCACTGGCTGCAACGCCTCGCCGGCCGGCAGATCGTTGTGCTCCTGAATGCGTGCCACTCGTCCGGCTTCGCCCAGGAAGGAAAGGACTTCGGCCCAAGCGAAAAGAGCTTCGATTTTCTCACCAACGAAATGTCACGCCTCAAGGATTTGGGCCAATCCGATACGGCACTAATCGCGGCTGCCGGCGCCAGGCAAACGACTCTCTCGTTTCGATTACGCGATAGCGTATTAGCGGATGGCATCAACGATCCCGCCAACATCGTCGAAGCGCAGCTGAAGCCCGATGAGCAACTCTCGGCCCTTGGTTACTACATCGGAGACAGCCTGCTGCGAGGCCCTAAACCGACAAAAATCGAAGACACCTTCGCCAATTGCCAACGCGGGATGAAAGAATATCTCGAACGATTGAACGCGCTGCAGCGCCGCAATCACGGCAACGAAGTGGCGCCGTACGAGCCGCATCTATTCAATCATTGCAGCGCCCCCGTGCTGATCAAGCCGTAACTTTTCTTCTGCTCGGCGGCATTTTCCAAACATCCGAATCCTGTGAGCCCATCATGCGATCAATGGCTTGCGATGCAAAAGTGCTGCTCCTTCTCCTCATATCGCTATCGTGGCAGTACTCGAGCGCGCGGGGCGACGATGCAGCAACGTACTCGAATCTGATTACGCAGTTCGATAAGCTCTCCTCCACGGGAAATTACGACCAAGCAGAAAAGGTCGGCAAGCAGGCGTTATCGCTCGCGGACAAGATGAAGAGCGATCGCGACGCGGTCACCGCGCTCAGACGGCTGGGCACACTGTATCGAAAGGCCGGCCGTTATGCCGACGCCGAATCATTCTGCAAACGCGCCCTAGATGCGGAAATAAAGCTCGGTGGAAACAATACCGTGGAGTTCGCAACTGCCTGCACGGCGATGGCCAACGTGCTGGCGGACGAAGGCAAACTAAACGATTCGCTACCCTATTTTAAGCGCTCGCTGGCAATCCTAGAAAAGCAACTTAAGCCGGACAGTTTGGATGTCGCGATTGCACTCGGTAACGTGGCTTCAATCTATAAGGACTTGGCCAAATACGCGGACGCAGAACCGCTCGAAAAACGCGCCCTTTCAATCTACGAAAAAAACGCAAAAACGGATAACTCGAGTACCGCCGCATCCTTCGTAGCCGTCGGCTTGAGCAACCTGTCCCAGCTATATGTAGCTCAGGACAAATTCACCGCCGCCGAACCTCTCTTGAAGCGAGCGCTTGCTATAGATGAAAAGAACTCGGGCGCGAATGATCTGCAAGTCGCCGGCGATTTGAACAACCTTGCAGACCTTACCCAACGCCAAGGCAAATACGACGACGCGGCTTCGCAATACAACCGCGCGCTGAAGATTTACGAGAAACAGTTGGGACCAAATCATCCGAAAGTCGCGACCGTACTTAACAATCTGGCCGTGGTTTATACAGATCAAGCCAAGTACGCCGAGGCGGAAAAGATGTTCGTCCGAACAATCGCCATACGGGAAAAAGTACTTGGGCCAGATCACATCGACCTGGCAAACACTATTAACAACCTCGCGACGCTTGAAGCCGAATTGGGCAAATACGCTGAGGCGGAGCGGTACTATCAGCGCTCGGCCGCCATCTACGAGAAAAACCTGGGCGCTAACCATCCTAGTCTGGCCTCCACGTTGAGCTCGCTTGCGTCCCTATACACCGAAGAAGGTAAATACGCCGAGGCAGAACCGCTTTGCAAGCGCGCGCTAGAGATCAGCGAAAAAAGCCTCGGCCCCGATCACTTGGGTGTCGCTGGCGTACTTTCCAATCTGGGCGAGCTATACTACGACCAAGGGAAAAATGCCGATGCGGAATTGCTCTTCAAGCGAGCGCTGGCGATTGAAGAAAAGCAAAGCGGGCCAAATCATCGAGACGTGGCCGGAGCGCTAAATAATGTTGCCAAGCTCTATGCCGCCGAAGGCAGACCATCTGAGGCCGAAGCGCTCTATAAGCGAGCGATCGCAATTAACGAGAAAGCGCTAGGACCGCAGCATCCGGACGTCGCGAACTCACTCAATAACTTGGCCCTTCTTTACCGAAATGAAGGAAAATCCGCCGAGGCCGAATCGCTTTACAAACGCGCCATCTCAATTAAAGAGCAGTATTTCGGTAAAGATCACCTGGAAGTTGTCACAACTTCAGGAAACCTGGCACTTTCTTATATCGACGCTGGCAAGTACGACGAAGCCGAGGCGCTGCTCAATCGCATTATCGGGATATTGGAAAAGCAGTCGGCAATCGATCAAGCTTTGTTGGCTACGGAGCTTATCAACCTAGGATCGGTAAAAACGCACCAAAACGACAACGCGGGTGCCGAATCTCTGTTCGATCGGGCAATCGAGATATTGGAA
>JABDGM010000225.1:0-2624 GCA_013286045.1 Planctomycetota bacterium
TTACAGCGTGGACTACCAGGGTATCTAATCCTGTTTGCTCCCCACGCTTTCGCGCCTTAGCGTCAGTATCGAACCAGTAAGTCGCCTTCGCCACTGGTGTTCTTACGAATATCTACGAATTTCACCTCTACACTCGCAGTTCCACTCACCTCTCCCGGACTCAAGCTTTCCAGTTTCGAAGGCAGTTCTGGAGTTGAGCTCCAGGATTTCACCACCGACTTAGAAAGCCGCCTACGTGCGCTTTACGCCCAGTAATTCCGAGCAACGCTAGCCCCCTTCGTATTACCGCGGCTGCTGGCACGAAGTTAGCCGGGGCTTATTCTACGGGTACCGTCATTATCTTCCCCGTTAAAAGGACTTTACAACCCTAGGGCCTTCATCATCCACGCGGCATGGCTGGATCAGGCTTGCGCCCATTGTCCAATATTCCCCACTGCTGCCTCCCGTAGGAGTCTGGGCCGTGTCTCAGTCCCAGTGAGGCTGGTCATCCTCTCAGACCAGCTACCGATCGTCGCCTTGGTGAGCCATTACCTCACCAACTAGCTAATCGGACGCGGGCCGTTCCTTCGGCAATAAATCTTTCCCCGTAAGGGCGTATCCGGTATTAGCTCAAGTTTCCCTGAGTTATTCCGAACCGAAGGGCGCGTTCCCACGTGTTACTCTCCCGTCTGCCGCTCCCGTATTGCTACGGGCGCTCGACTTGCATGTGTTAGGCCTGCCGCCAGCGTTCGCTCTGAGCCAGGATCAAACTCTCAAGTTGGATGAGAAATTTATCCCTGACTGGTCTTCTCGCTTGCGCAAAATTTCACGTTTTGACGAGGTACCACCCACTGATCAATTGCTTGATCAGCGATGTACCTTTGTAAAAACGTAGACCGTCAGAAGTCTCTTCCGACCGTAGCCTCGTGTTGAATTGCTTCGCCACGAGACTGCGGCCCGCAAGGACCCCGCCGTCCACGTTTCTCTTTCTTCCGATTCACTTTTCAAACAGCCCGGGGATCATGGAAACCCCCAACCTCCGATCGCTCGGAGGGTCGTCGAAGTCCATGCATCCGAATACAATCGGATACCATTTCACTGTTCCAGTGAGGAGCTTCAGAGGCGCGCAATCGCGCTGTAAGCGGACAGCGCGCCGATGGCCGGTATATAGGCTTCGGCTTATTGCCTTGTCAACCGCAAATAGCCTGCTTTTTGAACTTCGGATCGTCGAGATACCCCTGTGGCACCGAGGTTTCCAGGCCGTCGGTAAAACTAAGTCTTAATCATTGCCGCGCCGCACTCAGGCCATATTCCTAGGTCGTTCTTGGGGACTAGTTCGAGGGATGGAATCGCACTCCGGGGCATAAAAGCCACCGTCTGCCAGGCAGTTAACGAGGCTTTCGACCCGTGATTGACGGGTTACGGGCCAACCGGCATCGTGCCGGCCTTGATTTGAAAAGCTTGGTGGACGACAACTGAGGCTTACTCAGTTGCGGCAAGCCATCTTCGATCGCGAGCGCAGGGGACGGCGAGCTTGGACCAATCACGGTCGCGCGGCGCATACCGATCGAGGCACGCCGACGCTATCGAGCTCGGCAATGAGCCGCCGCTGTCGGTCGACGGCGGCACCAGCGGCTTTGTCGATCGCCGCCGCGTTTCCGTACAATGGTTTGCCGGCACAATTCTGACCGCGCTATGCGGCGCTGCCTTGATGGGCGGCGCCGTTTTTACATCGCTCGATGGCGAGACCAATTTCGCATCGCTGCCCGAACGCGTCGAAGTCGCGCTGCGTGGCGCGATCGGCGCCGTGGGTGATAAACTCGGTGCGCGCAAGAGCGACCGGTTGCCGACCGCGGAAGAGCCGTCGTTTGCCCGCCAGGTAATTCGCGTCTCCACCATCACGCGCGCGGGCAATCATGAGGTCGTACGCGTACGCCCATTCGTGCGCATCGCTGGCAATCTTTCGCTCACCGTCTCCGATCTCTCCGCCAATATCCCCGCTTTCAATCCTCAACGACTACTCGCCGAAGCAGCACCAGATGGCAACGCTGCACCCGACGACGCGCCGGCTGCCGAGCCGGACGCCGAAGTCGCGTTCGTGATGCGCGATCTCGCACCAATGATGCCGAAGCTCAAGATCGCATTGCTCACGCCCAACGACGATGTGGTGGCACGCGTGCAACAAGCCGCCGAGTGGAGCGACAAAGCCGCCAATCATATGCCGGTTGCCGCCGACATCACCGGCATCAAGCTGGCCTATGCCGGCGTAGTCAATACCGACCCTTACGCCGGCTTCGAAGCGCGCATCGTGCCTGAGAACATTACGCTGCTGCCGAAAACCACCAGTCAGGCCACCGGCGGCAATGCTTTCAACGAGCGCGCGATCGTGGCCAAGAAGGGCGAAAGTATTTCGACGATTCTACGCGATCTCGGCGCCAATCCGGACGATACCAGCGCGATCACGAAAGTGCTCGGCCCGCGTGGCCGCGATGGCGGCATCAAGGAAGGTCAAAAGCTGCGTGTATTGATGGCGCCACTGCCGGGCACGCAGCGGCTGCAGCCGATCCGTGTAATCGTAGCCAACGATGCTTCGATCGATGCGGTGGTGGCGCTGTCCGATACCGGCAAATATGTTTCCGTGGACG
>JABDGM010000225.1:2634-2901 GCA_013286045.1 Planctomycetota bacterium
AGAATGTCGACACTGAGGTGGCCGAGGGCTCCGAGGACGGCAACGATCCCAACGATACGTCCGGCGTGCGGCTCTATCAAAGCGTTTACGAAACCGCGATGCGCAATCAGATTCCGCGTCCGATCATCGACGATTTAGTCCGCATCTATTCGTACGACGTCGACTTCCAGCGCAAAGTACAGCCCGGCGATTCCTTCGAGGTGCTTTACGCCGGCGAAGAAGAGACTCCGGCCACTGACAGCCGCAACGACGTGCTGTTTGCCACGC
>JABDGM010000226.1:0-1490 GCA_013286045.1 Planctomycetota bacterium
CAAAAGACATTCATCGATTGACGGGTGGCCAGCATGCAGCGCCCGCTTCAACCACTCCCACGCCTCAGCAGGCCGGTCGCGTTGAAAAAGGTGAGAGCCGGTCTCAAAACAAGATGCCTTCCCATTGGGCGTTTTGACCCAGCGCTCCGGCAACATCCGCAGGACAAATCCTGCAAGACGCGGAAAAAGCGACAGGGATACCAAGAACAGCCGTGATGGCCGTTTAATGCTCTTGGTTGCCTGGCTCAGTGTGAAGTCCGCTGCGCGATGAATTGTGGACTTGGGCATTGGCTTGATCCTGGACACGCCCGCGACGCAGACTCGGCTATAGCGAAAAGCCATAGACGATATGAGGGGGCAAGGTCATTAGGCAACTTGCTGAACGATTGCCGCCGCCGCCTATGGCTGGCAGGATGCTCCGAAACATGCTGAATCTAGGCTTGAAAAGAAGGCCGAGCCGATAATGAAGAAAATCCTTGTAACCGGTGGAGCCGGTTTCATTGGCTCCGCCGTCTCTCGCCTGCTGATCAACAGCAGCCCGCATCAAGTGCTTGTGGTCGACAAGCTCACCTACGCCGGCAACCTGGAATCGCTTAGCCCGGTATCCAAGGATTCTCGTTACGCTTTTTCGCAAATCGACATTGTCGATCAACCTGCGATCAAAAATCTGTTCTCACAGTTTTCTCCGGACATTGTGGTTCACTTGGCCGCTGAAAGCCACGTCGACCGCTCGATCGACGGCCCCGATGACTTCATTCGGACCAATGTGGTCGGCACCTTTGTTCTGCTACAGACAGCTCTGGAGCATTGGCGAGGCCTCGCCGCTGAACGCAAAAAGAGTTTTCGTTTCCTTCATGTCTCCACAGACGAGGTCTTTGGCTCGCTCGGCTCCGATGGTTTTTTTGACGAGGAAACGTCTTATCGGCCGAATTCGCCCTATGCCGCGTCGAAGGCCTCATCTGACCACCTGGTGCGTGCATGGCATCATACTTATGGGCTGCCGGTGGGGATAACCAATAGCTCCAATAACTATGGACCGTATCAATTCCCGGAAAAGCTTATTCCACTAACGATTATCAATGCGATCGAAGGTAAGTCGCTTCCAGTCTACGGTACCGGCGAGAATATCCGTGACTGGTTACACGTTGACGATCACGCGAAGGCATTGCTGTTAGTTGCGGAAAATGGCGGATTAGGCGAGACCTATAATATTGGCGCTCACAACGAGCGCACAAATATCGCGCTTGTGAAAGCAATCTGCGCGCTGCTTGACGAGCTGGCTCCGAACGCTTCAATCGGTCGCCATGAAAGCCTCATAAGCTTCGTCACTGACCGGCCCGGACACGACGCCCGCTACGCCGTCAACGCCGAAAAGATCGAGCGTGATCTAGGTTGGCGGCCACGGCGTAGCTTCGAGGTCGGATTGCGCGAGACCGTACAATGGTATCTTGACAACAGGGCTTGGTGGGATCGTGTTCGCTCTGGCGCCT
>JABDGM010000226.1:1500-2312 GCA_013286045.1 Planctomycetota bacterium
GTGTAATAAAAGACTTCTGCCGGCCAATTACTGAGAGACACTACGTTGAAAGTTATTCCCACCGCCATTGCCGACGTTAAAGTGATCACGCCGGACGCTTTCGTCGATGGACGGGGATCGTTCAGCGAGACGTACAATAAGGTATCGTTTGCTAGGCACGGCATCGATTTGGATATTGTCCAGGATAATCAATCGTGGTCGGCCGCTGTGGGCACGATCCGCGGCTTGCACTTCCAGAGTCCGCCGAAAGCTCAAGCTAAGTTGGTTCGCGTGATCCGCGGACGCATCCTCGATGTTGCTGTTGATCTGCGGCGAAGATCCCAAACCTACGGCCGCTGGGTCGCCGAGGAATTATCGGCCGAGAATCGCAAACAGCTGTTCGTGCCGATCGGCTTTGCACATGGCCTTTGCACGCTTGAAGCGAACACTGAGATTCTCTACAAAGTGACGGAATACTATTCCCCGTCCAACGATCTAGGTGTGGCGTGGGACGATCCTCAACTTGCAATTAAATGGCCGGCGTCCCCGAGCGAGGCCATCTTGTCGGATAGGGATCGGCAGCAGCCTGCCTTCAATTCGCTGCCGGCATACTTCGAATGATCGCATGCGTGTTATTGATCAGCCTATGTGCGTTTGAACTCGCCCTGAAGTCTTGAATCGTCGGAAATCCAGATGACCGTGAGCAAAGGTATTATTCTGGCGGGCGGCAGCGGCACACGTCTGAGCCCGATAACCGCAGTAGTGTCGAAGCAGCTGCTGTCGATCTACGACAAACCGCTGATTTACTACCCGTTGTCGCTCCTGATGCTGGC
>JABDGM010000226.1:2322-2899 GCA_013286045.1 Planctomycetota bacterium
TTACGGCACCGGCCGATCTGTCGGCATTTCGTAGCCTACTGGGCGACGGCGAGAAATGGGGTTTGCAAATCAGCTACGCTGAGCAGCCGCGTCCTGAAGGGTTGGCGCAGGCTTATATTATCGGAGCCGATTTTGTCGCCGGACAATCCTCAGCCTTGGTGTTGGGTGACAATATTTTCTACGGCCAGGATCTAGTCGGCCTCGTTAAGAAAGCTAAAGAACAATCCGATGGCGCAACGGTTTTCGCCTACCACGTCAACGATCCGGAGCGGTACGGCGTCATTGAATTCGACCGCAATCAGCGTGTCCTCTCAATCGAAGAAAAGCCGGCAAAGCCACGCTCCAACTGGGTGGTGACGGGGCTATATTTCTACGACGCGGATGTCGTCAACATCGCCGCCAATCTAAAGCCCTCCGTGCGCAACGAATTGGAGATTACGGACATTAATCGCGCCTATCTTCAGCGTGGCAAGCTGCATGTTCAAAGCATGGGGCGTGGCTTTGCTTGGCTTGATACGGGCACGCCAGACAGTCTGCTGGAAGCAGCGGAGTTTGTGCGGACGCTCGAAAAACGGCA
>JABDGM010000227.1 GCA_013286045.1 Planctomycetota bacterium
CAACTTCCGTATGCGTTTACGCCAAACTTCAGCGGGAATGCCGCAGTTCCCTATGTTGGTACATGTCCTGCAATTTCGCAGGCGGGCCAGTCGGCCCCAGTTGATAATGGTTTGCCCCAGCACTTCGTTCTGACGTACATATTGCCCTATCTCGAGTTGCAGCCGCTTTATGATAAGATCGACACCACGGGTGGTACGGGCTTGTTGCCTGTTACTTTACGGCAGAATTGGAATCAGAGCATTACTCCGAGCCCGACTTTGCATACGTTTAACAACGATGTGGTAAAAGTCGATATTCCAGACTTCCTTTGCCCTTCCGTCGAAGCTCGTCCAGGCACCTATACAACGGACTACTACACAATGGTGGCCATTCGGCCCGATACGCCCTATGGCTACTGTGCGGTCATCGCCGGGACTGGCCTAGAACGGCAAAAGCGACAGGTTGAGCGCTTGAAGGGGTTGCTCCAGGATACGCCGACCACGCTTAAGAAGTGCACCGATGGCTTGTCGAAGACTTTCTTGTTCTTCGAATCCGCGGGCCGTCCTATCAATTTTGGCCCCAACAAGCGGATCATCTCTCAGAATATCGGCACTGGATATCAGTGGGCCGATATGAACGTATACGCCGTCTGGGGCAACGGTGTTAGCTCCGATCCCGCCTGCCCAATCACGACCGTGATGAACTGCGATAATTACCAAGCGCCTTACAGCTTCCACACGGGCGGCGGCAATGAACTCTTTGGCGACGGCAGCGTCGCGTTTGTCAATGAAAACGTCGACCTTGATGTCTTCATTTCGCTTTACACCCGCGCTGCCGATGACATCGGTTCGCTATAACGGAGACAGCACTTCGTTAGATTTTGAGCCGCCTCCTTGAAAGGGCGGCTCTTTCTTTGCGTTGCGACGCGCTCAATCGAACGTCCTAGACGTTCTCCGACTCTCCAGACGATGACTTCTCCAATTGGGGGTCATCGACAGCATTGTCGTCGCACTATAAAATTTGCTAGTGACAAGCCGACCGCGCGGAACAAGCTGGGCTGTCGCGGCCGGTGTGGAACAGGAGCAAGAGAAGATGCGTCGCACTCGTGTTAGTGTGTCTGTCCGCGCGCCCGTAAGTACGCCGCCACCTGTGCGGCCTCTGATCGGCGCCGTCTCCCACGCGATCCCGTCCAATATTCACGGACGGCCGCCTCACTAGCCCGCCCGCGAGTTTTTGTGTGTGTCGTTGCGGCAATTTTTGCTCCACGACCGCGCCTGCTTTAGCCCCGCCCGAATGTCTTTGCGCTAATTTGGACTTCGCGCCCAGGCGTTCACCAATCCGCCTTAATTCCCACCCTAAGATCAGTAGAAGAGGAACATGGAATGAGTGCCAAATCGCGCCGTTCAGACGGCTTCACGCTGGTTGAACTGTTGGTCGTCATCGCCATCATTGGCATCTTGGTCGCCCTGTTGCTTCCCGCAATCCAGGCAGCCCGCGAGGCCGCCCGCCGGACGCAGTGCACCAATAAGTTGAAGCAGCTCGGCCTGGCCGTGCTGAACTACGAGTCGGCCAAGAAGACACTGCCGCTCGCATACACGCCGAACTACACTGCCACCGCATTCTTGCAAGGGCCTTGCAACGGCACCACAGCGCCAATTCCTGCACCCACCGGCCTGGCGCACCACTCGTTCTTCACGTTCATCCTGCCGTACATCGAAGAGTCGGCGCTCTACGATCAAATCGACCAAAAGATCGATTGGTTTAACAGCACCACCGTCAACTCGCGTGGTGCGTTTAACAACACAGTAGTCGCTAAAGACCTGGACGGGCTGTTGTGCCCGTCGACGGAAAATCGTCCCGGATCTTACACAACCGATTACAGCTTCATTTCGAGCATCGACGGAAACAAGTACTGCCAGTTAGAAACTGCCAACACGGTGAGTGTTAAACGGTCGACCGACCGCCTGCTCGGCATGATCAGCGACACCGCGACCACGCTTCGCAAGGTTTCAGACGGTACATCGAAGACATACCTGATGGTCGAATCGGCCGGTCGCCCGCACCATTACACCGCAAACCGCCAGCTCAAAAACGAGATGTGGGATGAGAACTCAAACTTGAAGCAGCCGGGGGTAGGTGGTGGCCCGACCGACTACCAATGGGCCGACGGCGGATTCGCTGCCAACAACAGCGATCGCACCGTGAACATCTGGGGCCTGGAGCCGTCGGCGATCGCCACGGCCTGCCCGATGACCACCGTAATGAACTGCGACAACTACCAGGACGTCTACAGCTTCCACTCGGGCGGCTGCAATATCGGGCTGGGAGACGGAAGCGTTTCGTTCGTCACCGACACCGTGAGCCCCGACGTGTTCATCTCGGGCATCACACGCGCTGCGGATGACATTCCGCCCTCGAACTAAAGACGCATCTTGGGAGGGCGAAGCTCCCGCTGACCCGAGTCTTTGGCGTTACGCCGGCTCGGCAGGAGCCTCGCCCTCCCTTTTTTCTTGCGCCTACACTTGGGCGGCCCGCATAACCGTAACACTTTGCGCCACCTGACTATAGGTCTCGACCCCCTTTGACGACCTAGCCCGCCCGAATTACGATGGAGACCGGTACTCCAGCGGTTCCCTGTTCGGTTGCGGCATCTCTTATTCGACTCGATGAAAACCGTCGCCATAGGTGCTGATCACGGCGGTTTTGAGCTGAAGAAGCAGTTGGCCGAGCACATTCGCTCGCGGGGGTTTGCGGTCGAAGACTGCGGCACCCACAGCACCGAGGCGGTGGATTACCCGAAGATCGCGGCCGAGGTTGCCCAGCGGGTGGCGGACGGCCGGGCCAATATCGGCGTGATTATCGACGGGGCCGGCATCGGCTCCTCGATGACCGCCAACAAGTTTCCCGGGGTGCGGGC
>JABDGM010000228.1 GCA_013286045.1 Planctomycetota bacterium
ATCAATGTGCCGGAAACGACGATCGCCAAGACGGTCGTCGGCATCGGCAATTACCACGGCCCGAAGCCCGACAAGTTCGACAAATTCGGCCTCACGCCCGTCGCCGGCGAAAAAGTGGCCGCGCCGCTCATCGCCGAATGCTTCGCAAACTTCGAATGCCGCCTCGTCGACGCCAGCCTCATCAAGAAGTTTAGCTTGTTCGTATTCGAAGTGGTGAAAGCCCACGTGGCGACGCGGCCGAAGTTCCCGAAAACAATCCACTACCGCGGCGAAGGCCTGTTCATGATCGCGGGACCGACTACGGGGCGGTGGCGAAAGGGGTTTCGGCCGGAGATGCTGTGAGGTAGTGGGACGACGGCGCAGATGTTATCTCGCTGGCGCAGGTGGTTAGGAGATCACTCATGTCTTATTCTGCGGACGTCGAATTATCGCTGCGAGTGACAGACATGACATTGTCGCTCTCTCACGTGGGGCCGAATGAGATCGTCGTGCGGGATGACTGCGACCCGATCCCACCTAGCGATGCGAAACTTTACATTCGGGTTGATGAACACAAGACAGTGCGACAAATCTTTTTGCCGCATGGAATACCGGGACCGCATGTGCCGGTAATGTTTTTCTAGAAAAAAAGCCGACCTCAGCTATCGGCAGAGGCGAGCAATTTCGCTCGCTCGGCTGGCCAGACACATTCCCCCGTTTGTCGATATGAGCAAAACAGCATGTCACATTGATAAGGCTTAACACAGCGCTTGCGTTGAAGAACATTCAGAAGTTGATGAATGATGTCGTGATAAACGACTTCAACGCGCGCATTGCCGTCAATATGACAAATCTCTGGCGCACACGTCTCCAATTGAAGAAACAGAGACCGTATTTCGCGCAACGCCTCCAATCGCTCAAACTCGTTCGGAATTTCTCCACGAAGTTCAGCGATCCGATGAAGGCCAACTTCTGGAAGTACATCGACCAAAAATGCTATGTCTGGGGTCGGGAACTCTCGCATTAACTCGTAGAGTTGGCATGGATCTTGGCCAGTACGTGCGCCTTGATAGGCCAGAGTCGAATAAAAATAACGGTCAAGTAATACGACGTGACCTTGCGCAAGTGCCGGCATTATGACCGTCGCGACATGCTCACGGCGATCAGCAACGAATGTTTTTAGTTCCTCGTCCGGAGACAGTCGCCCGGTGCGAGCTGACTCTCGAAGACGACGACCGTGCTCTCCATTTGTTGGCTCTTTAGATGCTACGACTACTTCACCGGCTGAAATTAGCGCATCGCAAATTCGGCCCACTTGCGTAGTCTTACCCGCGCCGTCGATCCCGTCGACGGCGATCAGAATTCCAGCGCCGCTCCCATAAGTCATACGAAAAATGATACTACAACAGCAGCACCGGATGCAACTCGCTGATGACGCAAGTGCTTATCAGTAATACAGATCAGACAAAATGCGCTTGATTTACTCTCGTTTGTCTCCGTCTAACATAGATTCGTCCCATACGGATATCCTGTCCTTACCCGCCTTTTTGCTAGCGTACGCAGCTTTGTCCGCTCGGTCGAATGCCTCCTTTACATTCGCTGCGGTTGGCGCGTCCGCAATTCCTACGCTGAGAGTGATCTTTATTTCATGAGATTTCCCGTCGGAATCCGTGTAAATCGCGGGATCACGTTTTAGCTCATTTGCGATTCGACTCATCATGCCCTGAGCTTCATTAACTGAAAAATCAGAACACAATACTGCGAATTCATCGCCACTTGCGCGATAAAGCCTGTCACGCTCCCTTACTTTTCGAGACAAGATTCCCGCAAGATGTCGTAACGCGGCGTCTCCGCCGTTGTGACCGAACGAGTCATTTATAGACTTGAAACTATCCACATCGACACGGACGCATGCCATCGGAGCCGGGACTGGTTTTTGACCTGAACTAATGTCATTAAGGTCGCCCAGATATGCGGCTTGGTTGTGAAGCAAAGTCAGTCCGTCTAGGCGGCTTGAATCGCCCGGTGCAGGCTTAGACATTAGTTCGCGGACCGGTCCGGGTCGACATAAGCACGGAATCATCTGACAGTCTATGCAATAGCCGGGATAGGCTGTCCACAATAGTGACTCGGCCAATATTGGCGCAGCAGACTCGTCGGTAACGCGGTTCAACACTGACACAATGGCAAACCACCACGCAATGAAATCCGCAAGCTCGTTTTCAAAGTTAGAAGGATATAGGTGATAGAAGCGGATTGCCTCGGCAATCTCCGCAAGTTCTTCTATCATTCGAGTATGGAGAATACGAAGAGCGTCAATTGCCTTCGTATTCGGATCCTTACGCTTTCGAAGCCATGACTCCTCATAAATCCGACGGAACATCATTTGATAGTCATTTACGGATCTTCGCTGAGCTCCGGCCCTGGAGTAAAACGTCTCGCGAACTTTGGCTTCCTCGATAGTGGGCTTCTGCGTTTCCCAACACTTGCACGGCGATTCCAGGCAGTATGAACAGACGGTCGGAAACTTTCGGAGGATTATGTCCTCCAGATTTGGATCGCTGGGCTTAACCTTGCGAAATAGAGCAACTGCCCATGCGAAGATTTTCGGCAAGAAGTCCCGCGCTCGAGGGACGTCGTTCTTTTTGAAAAGATGCTTGCCGAAAGCGCCGGTAACTTCCGTCAGATGCGCGTGAATCTCGAATGCTGATTTGGCGTAGTTTTGCGTGTCGCCGTATATGCGATCGAGCATCACCACCCAATCATTTAGATTCTGCTCTGCTTGATAGCGAGACATAGCGGGCGCCTCACCGTTTTCCATCTTCGCCACTCCTTTTGGCATGAACGCGCACCGTCCGGATGCGTTCACAGGCATATCAATATTACATTTCAACTCAACTGAAGTTGCTTATTC
>JABDGM010000229.1 GCA_013286045.1 Planctomycetota bacterium
GAGATGCGACAGGCGCTTGGCACGGTGGTGTTTTACGGAATGATTGGCGTAACCTTCTTCGGACTTTTCGTAACGCCTGTGTTCTACACAGTCATCCGCAAGATCACGGGAGATAAGCCCATAATCACGCCCCAACAGTTGCACGAATCTGCAAATGCGCCGAGCCCCGCTGAGCCGGTGTAGGTCGAGCGGACTCGCAAATTCGTTGCGACGCGGCTTTCTCCTTAGGCAATCTCGCGGCGATCGCGTTATAATGATCGCTTGGTTGTCCCGAAGCGAATTCATTTGAGCAGGTGCGACATCATAAGGCGGATATTCTCAATCCTTGTGCTGGCGGCGGTCGTTACGTTCACATCCGGGGCGTGGGCTGCGCCTGCTTACAAAGGCATGTCTTACACGTCGTTCGGCACCGACGTCCTCTCCAGCGCCGACTCCGACCAATCGCTTCTCAACATGTCGATGGTGGGAACGGACACGGTGGCGCTCAATTTCTGGTGGTTCCAGAGCTCCACGACAGCTACCACGATGGCGCCAGATTTCAGTCGATACAGCTCGACAATGAGCTCCGTTTCCCATGCGATCGACACGATCCACAGCCTCGGTATGAAAGTACTGCTGAAGCCGATGTTGGACGTTTCCGACGCGGCTGGCACGTGGCGAGCTTACATCGATCCGAGCAACAAGGACCAGTGGTTTACGAACTACACGAATTACATTGGCGCCTTTGCGGACCTGGCTCAGCAGAAGAATGTCGAATTGCTCTCGATTGGCTGCGAAATGAATACGATGGAGCAGGCTGCCAATAACACGCGCTGGTCGAACCTCATTTCGAACATGCGGTCGCGCTACGATGGCAAGCTGACGTATGCGGCAAACTGGGGTGCGATTGGTTCAAATATTGGCGGCTATCAAAACGTACCGTGGTGGAATCAGCTCGATTACATCGGCATCGATGCTTACTTTCCTATCGCCACGCAGAACAACACGACGCTGGCTGGACTCACGACAGCGTGGCAGAACCAGGCCAACGCGATCGATAGTTGGCGGACCAATGGCGGGCTGTCGAACAAGCAAGTGTTATTCACCGAAACGGGATACCAATCGGCCGATGGCGCGGCGCAAGCGCCCTACGGTGTCTCCGGTACGCCGACGCTAGATCTGCAAGAACAGGCCGACTCGTATCACGCGTTGCTATCCGTAATGACCACCAAACCCTGGTGGGATGGCGCCTTCTGGTGGAGTTGGGAAACGAATCCCTATGCAGGTGGCGCAGGTGACACTGGCTTTACGCCGCAGAGCAAGCCGGCGCAAGCGATCTTGCAGCAATACTATGGTGGCCCTGGGCCATTGCCGCCGCCTCATGGGTCGCCAACGCAAACGTTGTTCTCTTGGGAGAACAGCGTTGAAGGTTGGGCAGTTCCAAGTTTTGCCGGCAAACCCGCGTCTGTCGGCCAGTCAACGACGGGCGTAACTGCGGGCTCGCATAGTTTGACGATCACCCAAACCGGCAGCGGCTTCAGTTGGGATGCCGGAATCACGCTCACGGGTTCTCAACTGAGCGCCTTTGCATTGGCATTGACCGACAATCATGCCAACTATCGGATCGAATTCGATGTCACGTACAACACGGCTTCGATTCCACAAAATGCGGGCGTGACGTTCATCAATGAATCGATCGCGATCCAGAATGCGGCTGGAACCTGGTCGCAAGTCGACGGTGTGGGAGGGACGAATGGGCGCACCAACCAAACGCTGCATGTTGTGATCCCGCTTACCAGCTGGTCCGGGCTTACGGCGGGCTCTCCTTCGTACAATATATGGTTTGCGCTGAATGGCAATTGGGGATCATCGGCTGCGTCTGTCTATTTCGACAATTTGCGGCTTGTTAATTTGACCGCGCCTCTTACTGGCGATTTCAACCACAATGGCGTCGTGGACGCGGCTGATTATGCAATTTGGCGCGACACGGTCGGTTCAACCACCGATTTGCGCGCCGATGCGAACCTGAATGGAGTGGTCGACTCTTCCGACTACGATTTGTGGCGATCAAACTTCGGGACGACGGGTCCGGCTAGCGGAGCCGCCATTGGCAGTGCGGCGGTGCCCGAGCCATCTCCAATGCTTCAGATCGTGATTGTCGCTGCGGTTGCGCTGTTCTCGTCGCGAATCGAACTGGCGCGGGTAGGTGGCGTATCCACTCGTCTATGCTGAGCGTACTCGCTCTTCCGATTCTCAAATACGCTGGTTCCTCCCATCTATGCGGTCGCCGTCTGTCTCGAAGTGCGGATTGGAGCTTTAGCCAAGCCTAGATTAAGCTAATCTCATCGGATCGTGCTTTACTTGTGCACCCTTCGGATCACATTTCGATGATCACCCGACCGCAATTATTGAATTCGTTCGTCAGTTCGCTGTTGCTGGAAAGCGTCATGGCGGCCGCTGCGATCGTTCTCTTCGGAGTCGCTCCTTCCAATGCTGCAATATCGCCCGAGCTCGCCTATTTGCAGGAGCACTACACAAAATACGAATACGATATCCCGATGCGTGACGGCGTTCATCTCTTCACGGCGGTGTATGTACCCAAGAGCAACGAGAAAAAATATCCCATTCTGCTAACGCGTACGCCGTACTCGCTCAAGCCTTACGGTGCGGATGTGGACCCGCCGAACCCGCACGGTCCGCTGAATTATTATGCGAAGGAAGGATTCATCTTCGCGCTGCAAGATGTTCGCGGACGCTACGCTTCGGAAGGTAAGTTTGTGCACGTTCGGCCGATTCTGGAAAAGCACGACGGGTCTAAAGACACCGACGAGTCTACCGATGCTTATGACACGATCGATTGGCTCGTGAAGCATGTGCCGAACAACAACGGTCGCGTCGGCATGATGGGTATT
>JABDGM010000230.1:0-2798 GCA_013286045.1 Planctomycetota bacterium
GTCCCATCTACGTCTCCACGTGGAAGGACGAATCCAGCTTAGTTCTTGATGCGCTGAAACGGGCGGGTGCCGTAGTTCTACTGAACGATCCACCAAAGGTGCCGGGACCGAGTAACGTCAACTATCAGATCCGTTCGACGCACGCCGGCGTTGCTTCTGCGCGCGATGCCGGCTGCCGGTACGTCCTCAAGACACGCACCGACACGCGCATGTACGCCCCTAACATCCCGGATTTCTTAGCGAGCTTAATCGGGCATTTTCCGGTCGACTCCGGCTTACGCGCGCGCGGGCGGTTGGTAGCTCTCGATTTGGTGACAAGGCTCTTCATCCCGCACCATCTGGCAGATTTGATGATGTTCGGATACGCCGACGATATGGCCACTTATTGGGACGTCCCGCTGTGCGAAGCGACCGAATATGTCCCCCGCGAGACCTGCACTCGTTTTAGCGAACTTCTGTGCCCATTGGTGCCGGAGGTTTATCTCTGCCGGCATTATCTGAACAAATTGGATTATCCATTTGAACCGACGGTCGAGAGCTGGTGGCGATGCTTGGCCGACTTGTTTCTGGTGGTCGACCGCACGTCGCTGGAACACTTTTGGCCAAAGCACAGTTATGCCTCGGAGCACCGCTACAGCCTCGACGATCACCGAAGAAACGAAGCCCTTTGTAGCTTTCGCGAGTGGCTGGGCATCATGTACGCCCGTAAGTCGTCCCGCTTTCAGGTAGAAGACTTGGTCGAAGCCGAACCGAACGGACTGTTGAGTCCCACGATGCCAGCGTTAAATCTAACGGCCGCTTGATGCTTTGATACGGCGTGGCGTCGATCAAGTGCGGCAGCGCCGCCGGCAGTGGCTGTGAGGGTTCAATAAAGTGGGATTGAAGCGGTGCTGCCAACTCAATAACATGCGCCTCCCGTATTGCCATAATGGAGCCCTTGTATGCTTTCAAAAGTAGCCAGCCTGCCGTTTCTGTCGATCCCCGGGCTATCGAAATTCACCGACCGTGAAAATACTCTCGAAAATTATCTCGCGCGTGGGTATTCGGCCATTGAGGGCTGGTTGTTGGATCCGGCCGTACGAGTAACCCTTGCTCTTGCAGAGATTCAGCGTTCGTGCACAGAGCCCGGACCCGTGTGCGAAATTGGAGTTTGGCAAGGCCGCTATTTGGCGCTGCTATCATTCGTCAGCGCCGAACCGCGTCCGGTGATTGCTGTCGACTGCTTTACGCATGTTCCCGACCGAGATCGGCAGATTGGTCGCCTGTACAAGAATATCAATGCATGGTTTCGTCGGCCGAAGCTGGCAAGGGTCGTGCAAAAGAATTCACGCGATGTGACTGCAGACGAGTTGATTTCCTTGGCGGGCGGGAAGTTCCAGTTCATCAGCGTGGACGGCGATCATACAATGCCTGGCTGCCTCCACGATTTGAATTTGGCTGAAAAAATGTTGGCTCCCGGCGGCATCATCGCCGTCGACGACATCATGAACGGCACGTGCCCAGGCGTCGTGGAAGCGGTGGTCCGCCATTCCATTCAATCGAGTGCATCGCTAGCCCCGGTGGCGCTCGTAGGAAACAAGCTGTTCATGACGCAAACTTCCTATGGTGACCGCTTCCGGAAGGACCTCCTCGAGATGTGCCGAGTTGGCAAAGTCGGCTCGGCAAGCCAACCCATTCTCGATTTTCAAGCGCAGATGGAGACGCTGCAGATACCTGTCCAGTTTCTCGGCCAGGATGTCATCGTGCACCCCTAATCCAAGGAACCACGCTACGACAAGCGCCATGATCACCTACGACGATATCATTGCGGCGAGCCTGACGGGGCCAACTCCATACGAATGGGAGCCCGGCGGATGTTTGAAAATGGTGAATCACTATCACCCATTTTCGATTAAGCCGATCGAGTTTCAAACGATTTATGATTACATCATCGCTCACGGCCTGCGGCGTGGCTTCGAAATCGGTACCGGGGTAGGAATTTCTGCCTTGGCAGCCAGCTTGGCGATGCGCGAAACTGGCGGCCGAATGATCACCTTCGATTCTTACATCGAAGAGAGTCACAATCACTACCTTGCCTACACCGAGCTATCCGATGTGTACGACAAATCCGCGGATGCTTACCGGGGACTCGAGTACATCAGTCGCGTCTTCGGATTAGAGACAGTCCTAAGTCAACAAATTGGTCGTAGCCCCGAGGGCGTGGCGCCGACAGTCAGGGCTCAATACGGCGTCGACAAGTTGGACTATGTGATGATCGACGCCGAACATACGGACGCAGGATTGACGCGCGATTTAGAAGCGGTGCGCCCGTTTCTGGCCGAAAATCACGCCATCTTTATCCATGATGCGCACTGCTTCACTCCAGAATTAGTTGCAGAGGCGCGCTGGTTTCCTGAATGCATGCTCCCCCACGGCTGGAATCTTGCCGTTATCGAGAGATTTAATTCGAGTCCATCGAGTCATCAATTGAGCGACGTCAATCATCCGCATGCGGCATAGGTGTTGTGTGACCGGCCATCGACAACGTCCATTCTCGGTAGCGCGGACGCCGGAAGGATCTTCGGTTAATCGAAGGGCGGTCGTTCCCGTGCTGGCAACTGCGAGGAGTCGACAAACTGACATTGTAGCAATGCTGTCAACCAAATACCCTGCGCTTCGCGTATAGCCAAGACTGGGCCTAAGCATGATTTCACAAAAAATCCGTCAACCGCTTCTGAAGTTGCAGCCAATACTGCGGCCTCTTAGTCGCGATAACAAGTCTGAAGACTCATCTTGTACGCGGATGCTCAGCCATTGTT
>JABDGM010000231.1 GCA_013286045.1 Planctomycetota bacterium
GTAGCGGGCTGCGCGTTCGATGGCAGCTTTGGCGAGGCGCGAGGCTAGCTCGGCATCGGTGAAGATGCGATCGGTGAGACGGGCCCGCGCGGCGCGGCCGGCGCGCGTGCCGAGCGGGATCAAGTAGCCGGTTTCGCCATCGACGACGAGCTCGCGGTTCGAAGGTGTGTCGCTCGCGACAACAGGGACACCGGCGGCCATTGCTTCGAGAATGGCGGCGGAAAGGCCGGTGTTTTCGCTGCCGTTCCAGAGGACATCGAGGTGCGGCGTGATCCGCCACGGGTCGTTTCCGGCGCCGAGGAAGCGAATGTGGTCGAGATCGCTGGCGAGGCGTGCGTACTCTTCGAGCTGGGAGCGGAGCGGACCATCGCCGATGATGAGAACTCGCAACTTGTTGTGCAACACGCGCAGCAGGTCGGCGGCCCAGATGAGATCTTTTACGCGTTTTTGGGGTATCAGCTCGCCGATGACGCCGATGAGGCGAGCGTCTGGCGGCAGATTCAGCGTTTTGAGCAGGTCGGGTCGTGAAACATCGCTGGGACGACCCAGTTCTGTGCTCGTTGGAAGAATAGGGGACGCCGTGTTTGCGATGCCGTGCCGAGCGAGCCAGGCTTGTGCCGATCTGTTATTCGCGATGGGGCGCGCGGTGCGTTGCAAAAAGCGGCGCTCGAGAGCCCACTGCCAAGCGGGCTTCCAACGGTCGATGCGGTAGTGACCGGCGACGAACGGTCGGTCGGCCATGACCGGCCCGAACATGCCGGGTACGGTGTCCCACGTGTGCACGACATCTGGCTTAAGTTTGCGCACGTGGTGTACGAGTTGCCAATCGGCGAGCGGATCGAGCGTCCAGCGGCGTGCGATCGTGTGCGTTTTGATGCCGGCGGCGGCAAAGTCGGATTGGCGGGGATTTGTGCCGCTAAGTGCGCACACGTGAACGTCGAGGTCCGCCTGGACGATCGCACGCCGCTGGACCAGCTCTTTGGCTAACACGAGTAGCTGCGACGCGACGCCGTTGTAGTCGAGCGTATCGATGATGTGCAGGATGCGTCGCATTCAGAAGAAATTACCACAGAGACACAGAGGGCACAGAGAAAGGCAATTCAGTTTTGACAGGATTAACAGGATCTTCAGGATGCAAATCGATTTGAATCCTGTACATCTTGTAAATCCTGTCTAAAAAATTCTTCTCTGCGCCCTCTGTGTCTCTGTGGTTAGTCCCCTCTCCTGGCTTCGAAAAAATCTTAGAAATTATTTTTCAGCGGTCTGACCGGTCGGGCTCCGAAACCCAAAATGCGACCGAATTGCTGTAGCGTTTTGAAACACTGTATTATTTTGCAACAGTCCAAAAAAGATGGGCGAGCCTGGGCTCCAACTGTTCTTTGGAACCCAGACCCGCCCTAGACGTGCGGAAATCACCTAGTTTGCGAGTTCTGTGGGAGGTGGGCAGATATCTCGCTAACTTCTGTTCTGCAAGGTGGTTTCAATCACGTGCTGTTGTGCCTCTTCACCAAACCGGCCCCTCTTATCTGTTCCGGCCCCGAGTGAGATAACCCGTCTTCTCTTCCGGCCCACTCGACTGCACTAACAGGGATCGTCAGGTGACGACCGACTTAATGCAAGCAGCGTGCCAGAGGGGGTCGTGGTGCCGTATTTGTGGGCGAACCTGGTTGCGAGTCGCCGCAACTCACTCTCGGAAACGGGGCTGAGCTTTGAATTATTCAGGTTCAGAGAAATTCGCAGAGGGGGTCGATGACGCCGGTTGCGACAAAATCGCAAAGGCGATGCAGGTGTGGAATGATTGGCTGGCAAAACGCTACGCCGTCTCCGAACACTATCTCAAAGGTAAGATCGCAATCCATGCGCACCTCCCTGTTGGCATCAATTGGGACGCCTCCCCACTGCATCATTACTGCGTCAATTACAGGCTTAGTGAAGTCGAGATGAAAGTCACTAGTGACGACGTACGCGATCAAGGACACGTTCTCATTTTTTATCAACTCCCAGTCGAACTCATCGTGGGGAATGGCCAGACAGATGCCAAGCAGCCGATGTTTATCGGCGATGTTCATGGTGTGGATGTGCCAAAGGGGGTGAAGGTCAGAAATCGGTGGTGTGTGAAGAAGTGTGCAGCCCCGTTAATGGCACTCTTCTTTGCGCACCTCCCTTAACGAACCGGAGGTGAATATGACTGGCACGAACGGACGGGCGATTGAAGTCTTGGAGCATCTGGTGGCCAAAGTTCCACTGGCAGATCGGGTCGATGCGCCCGATTGGCGGGACACCTACCAAACGTGGATGGCATACGTGCCGGAGAGTCTCAGGGCGGTCTGGTCTGACCTGCCTCGTGAAACACGACTGGCTATCGTGTTTTTTTGCGAGGAGCTGCTTTCTTGCGAGCGCGTCGAGTAGATTTTGCCATTTCCTTATCGCGGGCGTCTAATCGACGATCACACCATTTCCTCAGACCGAGGCCGACAATTACCCCGGTCATTTGGTATCGCAATCTCATCGTAAGCGGCGAGCCGTCCGTTAACTTGGCTTCGTCCGCCTTTTTTAGCGATTGGCACATGCCCTTGATCGGGTCGCGATCAAATGTGTAGTGCGTGGTGGCATGCGCGAACTTATTGCGAATTCTGGCGAGCAGCGACAGGTCTCTTAACTCGTCGGCGTCGATGATTCCGAGGCAGAAAGCCAACTTCGCTTGGTATGAAAACGAAAGAAAGCCCGGCGAATCGTCATCGCCGATGAGGCCCTTTGTCACGAGAGCCCGCTCATATTCCAGCCCTAGTGCAGTGTAAAGAGCGAGGCGCAGATGCTCCTCGATGGCGGCCTGGGC
>JABDGM010000232.1 GCA_013286045.1 Planctomycetota bacterium
TAGGTCAGGCGAGGCAGCAGTAGCACGGAATAGCAATAGGTCCCGGGCCGCCCCAAGGTTATTCGCTAGCGGGCCGGAAATATAGGCCAACTCGCTGGCTCAGCTCGCGGTTTCGGTCGCCCAAGCAGGTTCTACGCGGCTCGCTAGCAACGAGTTTTCGCGTTTCCTTCGCCAAAAACGCAAAGGTGACGGGCCGGCCGCCAATTCCTGTCGCACCGTGGCCAGCGATTCGGCGATGCGCTTCGCCACGAGCTCAGTCAGTTCGGCATCGGACAGTTTCGAATATTCTGCCGGCGTAATCGGACCGCCGAACTTCAAACCGATCGAATTAGGATTCACCAAGGCTTTGCCGCGCGGCAGCGCCGCGAAAGCGCCTTCGAGCGCCAGCGGCACGATCGTCGCCTTGCTCCGCCGTGCCAACAAGCAGAAGCCCGGCATGATTTTCTGGAGCTTTCCGTCGGGCGATCGCGAACCCTCTGGGAAAACCAACAGTGCGTTGTTTTGCTTCAACAAATCGAGCGTAATCCGAATGCCCGCGAGGGCGCTTCCTTCCTGGTCGATCGGAACGGCGCCGAGTGCACGAATCCACAGATTGAGCGGAAAGAAAAAAAGCCCTTTCCGCGCCATGTATTTCAACTGCCGCGGGCAGGCAACGCCGACCAGGACTGGATCCAAATTGCTTTGGTGATTCGACACCAACAGCACCGGCCCGCTGAGCGGGACGAAGTTCTTGCCGGAATACTTAAAGCGAAACAACAGGCGACTGATGGCGAAGCATGGGCACCACAGAATTCCGTACCACAAGTAAGTCGCGAGCTGGCTTCGGCTCATTGTTTCGACCGCACGATCTTTTCCAGCTGAGCTACGACTTCGTCCGGCGTCAGGCCGTCGGTTGAAAACTCGATCGCATCGGCCGCCTTCACCAGCGCGCCCACGGACCGTGAGCGATCGCGATGATCGCGGAGCCGTTGGTTGGCAAGCACCTCGTCGAACGGAATTTGCTCGCCGCGAGAGTGCAAATCGGCATGGCGACGGCGGGCTCGTTCTTCTTCATCAGCCGTGAGGAAGATTTTGCACTGGGCGTCTGGAAACACGACAGTTCCCTGGTCTCGTCCTTCCGTCACGACATCATGATTCGCGGCGGCAGCCCGCTGCCATCCGACCAGCTGCGTGCGCACTGCTGGATTATCAGCGGCGTAATGAATAGCGTCCGTAATTTCGAATTTTCGCACCGCGGTCGTAACGTCCCGGCCATCTAACAGAACACGGTCATCTACGAGTTCGACGTGTATCCGGTCTGCAAGTTCGGCCAACTGAGCGCCGTCCGTCAGGTCGAGGCCGCGTTCTCGGGCAGCCAACGTGACGGCCCGGTACATGGCGCCCGTATCGAGAAATCGAAAGCCGAGCCGACGCGCAAGCGACCGCGCCGCGCTACTCTTGCCGGCTCCGGCGGGTCCATCAATGGTGACAATCATAAGAACTCACTGTGGCAACGTAACGGAACCCGTGTCACCATTCCGCTTCAATTTGAATCCAGCGGTGCGGCCCGAGCTCGAACGGCACCGCCCCTTCGCTTACCGATAATACTTCAAGCGTGTTGCCACGAAAATCTGTAATACGCGCCGTTTGGAACGGCCGGAAAGCGCTGAGCTGGGTACGCACATTCTTGCCGTCAGTTTCAAGAATGCGAATTCGCACGCCGGTCGCGGGTTCGCCCAGCGGCTCGATGTGAGTGAAGATCACGTTTTTCGCACTGACGTGCAGAAACCACCCCTGCGGCGCTGTTGCGGCGTTCGGCAACTCAGCCAGGTACGGTTGGCCGCAGGTGAGCAGGCGGGCTGCCATTTGCGTGGGTTGCGTCGCTTCGAGAGCGATCGCGAATTGAAATCGCCGCCGCTCCTCACCCGCGACGATGAGCAGCGTATCTAATCGGTTTGGAGCGGCCCGACGATGGTAGGGCAGGCCCAAGCCGAAGCAAGTGATCCGGCCAATCGCATCGTCGATTTCAACCCACTCGCACGATTCGATTTGGTCCCGTTTCGTTTCCCGCGCGCCCCAATCGAAGCCGCGGCGAATGTCGAGCGCGTCATCGGCCCAGGCAATGCGGCTGGCAAAATATGACTTCCACACATCGCCCTGCGGCAGTTGTTGTGGCTCGTCAAACTCAACATCTACAAACACAGGCGACACGCCGCGAATCAGGCGCACCCGCTGCGTGAAATTTGCGAGCAGTCGGCCCTTTGCATCCAATAGTTTGCCACGCGATGTAATCTCACTGAGCAGGGCGTCATCCCGCGTGATTTCCACGCGGCCTGCCACCATCTGCGACTCGGAGGTCTCTCCGGCGCGCTGTTCGTGGAATACCAGCCGTTGCGAAGCGCGCGTGTTGCGATCGCGGTGCAATCGAAGCGATTGAATGCCCCCGGTCTTCTTGCTGACAGTAAGTTCAAGCCGGTCGTTGCGCAGGATCGGGTCTTTGGCAGGCGGTACCGATGCGAATGCCGGCGTCGGCAGCACGGCGTGGTATCCGCATGCCAACACGCCGGGCACCTGCATTACTTCATTGTTGACGGCGTTCACGAAATCACCGCAAACGTCTGACGGGTCGAATCCGACGAAATAACTGCTCTCGAAATTCCACCCGTTGATGACAACATGCGATTCGCTAACCTGATTCCCTTCTTGGCTAGGCTGCAGGCCAGCGACGGCTCTCAATCCCGACGCCATTTGCCGCGACATCGACTGTACTTCGTTGCGATACGACTCGACTTGATTCGAGATCGCGTTCGCCGGCACTTCTATCAGCGAGCGATTCGGATATTCACGCGGTGCGA
>JABDGM010000233.1 GCA_013286045.1 Planctomycetota bacterium
ATTTCAAGTCGCTTCGAGCCGGCGGCAGATTCCGTATTCCCTGCGCAGCGATCGTGCCTGCGATTGCGATGGCTACGCACGCAATCGATCCGATCCAAATTCGGTCCGGAAACGCAAAGAGCACCCCCCCAGCCGAAGCCATCCCAAAAATAATCGCCAGAAAAGTGAGCATCAAAAACACGCCATTAGCCCGCGGCAAATCTTCCCCGGGAACCAGCTCCGGTAGGATTCCATATTTGGCGGGGCCAAAGAACGCACTGTGCATCCCCATCAGGAACAGCACGAAGAACATTCCGTTCACGCCGATCCGCTCGAAATGATAAAAGCCAATCATTCCCAGCGCGGCGATCCCGATTTCAGCAACTTTGCAGATGCGAACAATCCGGCTCTTGCTGTAACGATCCGAAAGGAAGCCTGCGACGCCCGAAAAAAGCAGAAACGCTGCCGCAAAAATGTATTGCGCTCGCGACTGCAGATCGACGGCCGAACCTTGCTCGACCTGAACCAACGTCGGCGTTGCCAGCAGCAAGATCAACTGCTTGAAAAGATTATCGTTGAACGCTCCCAGAAATTGCGTTACCGCCATACTCCAGAAACTGGGATCGCGGTTCAATTCCGGTTGCCGATCATTCACAATCGTGCCATCTGCCGAGATCACCCGCAGATCCGGACGATTTCGCTCAGGCAACGTTTTTTCGCTAGCAGCCGCCATTTGCGGGGATTATGACGGACGACGGAACGTGGGGACAAGATCAATCGGAGTGCTGCGCCATGAGCAAACTGCTAACTCGGGCCGATGCTTCGCTCTTTGATCTGCGCAATCACCTCCGGCAGCGGATACTCGATAATCGGTAAACCGAGCGATATTACTTCTTGGAGCCGCTTCCAACCGCGCGTGAAAAGCTGCTCGCGCTCGGCGACGTACCTCGCATCCAACTGCCGCTTATCGAACGGACCGTCGACAATCACAGGCTCGAAGTTGTCGGCGACGATGTACTGTGCCAACGTCGGATTGCATCGAATATGCCGCTCGCTTGTCGTGTGCAGCACCTCGGGGTCGAGCAGCCCGACCACGTATCGCAAATACAGATCGCTATCCTTCAGCTCAGCCACGTCCTGGCCGCATACATCGCAAAGATAGCCTTCGTCGCACTTTGCCATTTGGAAAGCTCTTAGCTGTTAGCCTTTAGCTATTAGCCGCCAGCAGTTAGTTCCAAAGGTTTGGCTAAAAGCTAAGAGCTAACAGCTGATAGCTACAACCCCAACACATCCGCCATGCCATAGAGTCCCGCCGGTTTCTTCACCAGCCACTCCGCCGCCAGCAGCGCACCCTGCGCGTAACAATCGCGATTACTGGCCGCGACGCGCAGTTCGAGCTTTTCACCCAGCATTCCGAACAGCACCGTGTGTTCGCCCGCATTGTCCCCGGCGCGCACCGCGTGGTAGCCAATTTCATTCCGTGGCCGGACACCAGGCCGTCCCGATCGGCCATGCGTGTGTTCCGTTATGCCCATCGCGTCGCCCGCGATCTTGCCGAACTTCAGCGCGGTGCCGCTCGGCGCATCTTCTTTGAAGCGGTGATGGCACTCGATGATCTCGATATCCACGCCACTCGGTAGACCACGCAGCGCTTTGGCGGCGACTTCCGTCAGCTTCATCGCGACGTTTACCGCGGTGCTCATGCTTGGCGACCAAACGATCGGAATCTTCTTCGCAGCTTCGGCGATGTATGCCTGCTGCTCTTTCTCGAAACCCGTCGTTGCAATGACTATGGGCCGTTTGGACTGCACGCAATGGGCGATAGCTGCGATCGCCGCATCCGGCACCGAAAAATCGATCACGACGTCTGCGCTCGATTCCCCAACGACTCCGAGCGGTACCCCAATCTCCCCGACGCCGGCAATCGCCCCAGCGTCTTTCCCCAGCATCGGGTGATTGGCCGACTCAAGCGCCGCCACAATCTTAAACCGAGAGTCGTTCGCCGCGAGCGCCGTCACCCTCTGCCCCATCCGTCCGGCAGCCCCATGAATCGCAAGTTTCATAAAAATAGAGCCGAGCCATCTTGGCTCGGCATTGCTCCACGAAAAGTGCATCGACCGGGCTAAGATGCCCCGGCTATTTTGAAGAAGAATTCAGCTCAATTGCTCGAATGATCTCTTCGAGATTGTTTTCCACTTGAATGGCGCGATTCGCAAACGCTGCCCGGCTTACTCCGCGGCTGCCCAACACGCGATTGAACTCATTCTGGTCGTGCGTGTGATAAGCCACCGTCGCCGTCGGGTCCTTCAACTGGTGCCCAGTCAGAATGCACACCACCCGCTCGCTCGGCGCGATGACGCCTTCCTCACGCAGCATCTTCGCGCCTGCAACGCTCGCCGCGCTTGCCGGCTCGCAACCGAGCCCATTGGCACCCACTTGCGCTTTTGCATCGAGCATCTGTTCGTCGGTCACTTCGCGCACCACACCGTTGCAGCACTCCAGCGCCCGCAGGCATTTATACAAGTTCACCGGCCGATTGATTTCGATCGCACTGGCAATCGTCGATGCCCGCCGATTCGCGTCATCCATTTCGGCGTAATAGTTGTTAATGGCGCTCGCATCCGGCCGACCGTTGTTCCAACGTACGCCGCGCTTCTCATAAAGTTGATAAAGCGTGTCAGCCCCAGCCGCATTGATGACCGCCAGCCTCGGCATGCGATCAATGAGTCCGAGCTGGTGCAGCTCGTAAAACGCCTTGCCAAACGCGCTGCTGTTCCCCAAGTTACCACCGGGCACCACGATCCAATCCGGGACCTGCCACCGCATCGCCTCCAGCACG
>JABDGM010000234.1 GCA_013286045.1 Planctomycetota bacterium
AGGCTATCCTCGGCTTTGAAATTCACGATTTGGTCCTGGGCCCAGGTCGAGATGGTCAAACGATTCAGCCCGAGGGTATCAAAGGCTCCGACTTAACAGCAAAGCAGCGCGATATGTTGCTAGACCTCGCCAGCGAATGG
Organism: Planctomycetota bacterium; assembly: GCA_013286045.1. Taxonomy (GTDB): domain Bacteria; phylum Planctomycetota; class Planctomycetia; order Pirellulales; family Lacipirellulaceae; genus JABDGM01. The sequence continues at coordinate 141 of JABDGM010000234.1, forward strand.
ACTGGCAACATGAACGAGTCCATTGCCGACGCAAAAATGGAGGAAATGAAAGAGAACATCGACGCGACGTGGTTCGCCTGGAGCGGCCCCACGGAAAAAGATGCGGCCGCTTACTTCCGCATCCAAGGGCCGACGGTCTTTATCGAGTTCGCCCCACAACGCCTGGGGGGCGATCTGACGAAACATATCCACACCATCTACCGCGACCCAACCAACGACTACGGACGATCGCCGGTGCAAAAATGAGGAACGCATCTCTGTGTCTCCTCTTCGCGCTGGCGGGCCTGGCGCAGCCGGCACGTGCGCATCGGCTCGACGAATATCTACAGGCGACCAAGGTCTCGATCGGCAGAGATCATGTGCGCATCGACCTTGATCTCACGCCCGGTGTTGCGGTATTCGGTCGGGTGTTTGCGAATATCGACCGCGACTACGATGGCGAAGTCTCTGCCGCCGAGCAGCAGGCATACGCTCTTCAGGTGGCGGACGATTTGTCGCTAACGGTCGATGGCAAAACCGCGACCCTTCGCCTCAGCGCTTTCAAATATCCGGACCTCGCAGAAATGAGGGAAGGGCAGGGAACGATCGCCCTGCAATTCGATTCCGATGTGCCGGCCGGAAACCATAACCGAGTGCTAGTTTTTGAGAATCATCATTTGGGCGACGTCTCGGTTTATCTCGCCAATTGCCTCGTGCCGACGGATTCCAGCATTCACATCGACCGCCAGAACCGAAGTATCGATCAAACCGAGTATCGCGTCGACTACACGCAGGATGTTACGGCGATTGGGCAATCAATCGGCGACCTAGCAACACCCCGCGTGCAAACTACCTCCTGGTCTCTGTTCGAGAGCTACATCGGCCACGGCATCCGCCACATTCTCACCGGCTACGATCACTTGCTGTTCGTCTGCGCCCTAGTGCTTGCGGCAACAACGCTTTGGGACCTGATCAAGGTCGTATCAGCTTTCACGATCGCCCATACGATCACTCTCACACTTGCGGCGCTGGGTGTCGTGCACGTTTCCGAGCGAATCGTCGAACCATTGAGCGCCGCCAGCATTCTCGTCGTCGCGCTGCAGAACGTTTTTTGGCCTAGCCAAGCCAAAGGCTGGGCGCGGCTGACGGCGGCCTTCTTCTTTTGGCTCTTCCACGGTCTCGGTTTCGCCGGCGGCCTGCTGGACGCCATGCGTGAGCTCCCTGGCGGGGCGATGCTCCTCGCAATTCTCGCGTTTAGCATTGGTGTTGAAATCGGACACCAATTGATCGTGATTCCGCTCTTCACGCTGCTAAAAGTAACACGCCGTGTGCACCCAGATATACTTCGGCGCACAGCCTGGTCGACGGCGCTACAACGATATGGATCCGCCGCCATCTCGATTGCCGGCGCCTACTATCTGTGGATGGCCGTTGCGCCCGCTCCATAACAGCAAAAGCGGACGCCGCTCGACATCGCTCGAATTGCTATGATCGAGTGATCAAACTGGCACGTTCAGCGCTAACCGACCGACCCCTGGATTGCCACCAGAGAAAAGAGCGTCATATGGCGGACACGTTCGACATCGCAGCCCTCATCCATTCCCCTCGCGAAGAGGACCATCGTACGATTCGCGACACGCTGGAGCCGAAGAAAGATTCCGAAGTTATCGAACTTCTGAACAATGCACTTTCTGTTGGTGAAGTCGCCGAAGTCCTGACGCTCTTACCGCAAGATAGAGCGATCAAATTAGGCGGCGAACCAACCCTCGAACGCCGGTCTCAAATTATTGAACAAGTGCCACCTGAATTGGGCGCGAAAATCATCGCTGCTCTCACGCCTGACGTCAGGACGACGATACTGCGGCGCATGAGCAAGCATTCCATCCGTTTAGTCCTTCCGTTAATGAGCGGCGAGTGTCGTCGCGCCGTAAAGCGCAAGCTGCGATACCACAAACGAACGGCGGGCGATCTGATGACGCCCGATTTTATTCGTCTAGAACCATCTATGACGGTTCGCGAAGCACGGGTTCATATCCGCAAGGTTGCAAAGCATCGCGAAACGATCTACGCCTGCTACGTTCTCGATCTCGATAAGCACCTTCTCGGGGCCGTGTCGTTGCGCGACCTGACGATGGCAAACAGCGATCAGCAAGTCAGCGAAATCATGCGCACTCAACCCGAGACCGTAAGACTCGAAGAGTCGCAAAAAGACGTGGCCCTCAAAATCAGCAAATACAACTTGCTTGCCGTTCCCGTGCTTGGCGCCAATGACAGCGTCGTTGGTTTCGTCACTGTGGACGACATCATCGACGTAATGGTCGAAGAGCAAACGAACACCGTTCTGCGGATGGGGGCCGTCGAACCAGGAGCTCTCGATGACCCTTACATGAAAACGCCGTGGCAAACTCTCGTGCTCAAACGCGCCAACTGGCTGGTGCTGCTCTTTCTCGGCGAAATGCTCACTGCCACCGCGATGGGCCATTTTGAAGACCAAATCGCCAAAGCCGTCGTGCTGGCCCTCTTCGTGCCGCTAATCATCTCCAGCGGTGGAAATTCCGGCTCGCAGGCCACTTCACTTATCATTCGCGCGCTCGCACTCGGCGAAGTTCTATTGAAAGACTGGTGGAAGGTGCTGCGCCGGGAACTCGTTTCCGGTCTATCTCTCGGGCTCATCTTGG
>JABDGM010000235.1 GCA_013286045.1 Planctomycetota bacterium
ATTGGGGTGGTCGAGTTTTGAGCCTGGAAGATTCGCATCCGTGATACGCGCCGGTCATTTTGCGAGCGGCGCGTGGCACTTCAGAATCCGCTACCGCATCTCTTCCGGTGCAACTGTCTTAAGAATGTTGCCGTGCGGCGAAATCAAATACGCTTGTGCGGGGGAGCCGAGCTTCCAGTCATTGGCAATCTCGAGTCCGCCCGGCCCGGCGAAGAGGGGACTTCGAATCCCGGCCGGCTTGAGACCCAGGCTGTCCCAACGGCGGCGAGCGTCAGCGAGTGACCAATCCGTGCTGACGATTGTGACATAAGAATGATGAGCATCGGCCCATTTCTGGGCCCGCTGTGCAAGCTCGCGCCCACTTGGGTGCCACAGCGCGCAAAACGCAATCAGTGTGTCACTGTCAGGGGCGGGCTGCCAATCGACGGGCTCGTCATGAACGATGTTGTGCAGTTCGAGTCGGGGTACTTTCCCGGTTAGCGCTGTGGACTGCGCGCCGTTGACGTTTTGCGGCTGCAGCGTGAGATCGATTGGTTGTTTAGGATCGATATCTGTTAGAACCGCTTGGGCGACAAGCGGCGGTTTCAAAGCGAAGATGGCTGCCTGTCCTCGCGATGCCACGCCACGAAGCTCGAAGTGCCCACGCGCATCACTTTGAACAGGTTTCGCATTTGAAGTGGAGCGAACTTGAACCCCCGCGGCAGGTTTGCCATCCGGATCTCTGACGGTACCGGTGACGGTTATGGTTGGGCAGGCTTCTAAATTGACTGCTTGCGGGTCTTCATCGGCATCGACGTCGATTTCTTCACGCCCAGAGCTGATAGGCGCGAATTCGTCTGTGCCTTCAAAGGTGAGATAATACGCGCCCGGAAAGACGCTTACTTTGAATTGCCCATCAGCATCGGTCTTCGCAGTGCGGTGTTTTCCATCATTGGAATTAGCGACAACGTTGACGCCAGCAACAGCGGCGCCATCGCCTGCGGCGACCCGACCTGTGATAGTCCTTGGGCTCGTAAATTTGAACGTGACCTCCGCCTTCGGTTGCGGATTGGAAACGACGGTCTCTTGCTTTGGACAATCATCCGCCTCTGCTGCGACCCGAATTTGGCCGCCGTCACCCAGCGACGGATAGCTCCAGACAAGATGGGATGCCTGTCCGACTACTTCGATCTTGTCCTCCCGAACGAGTGTGCCTTTCGCGTCGGTTGCTCTTAGTGTGATCTTCGTGCCTGGAGGACTCGCCGATTCGTCGTCGAGCGTGAACTTAATCGCAAGCCGCTCGGGCTTCTTTCCATTAGTCGATGCGGAAACCGATTTCTTTAGGGCTGCCTCGACCGCATCCGTAAAATCTTGACCGCGCGTGGTTTGTGCGGCGATTTTGCCTTCGCGGTCGATGACAACGGTCATCGGAAGACCGCGCAGGCCGAACGACATAGCAATTTTCTGGCTTGCGTCGCGGTTTTCGAAAATGACGGGAAATTCTAGCTTTTGTTCTTTGATGGCCGCCCGCAGAGCAGCGGCGTCTGAATCCAGACTGACCGCAACGAACGCGATGTCCGGGTTATCCTTATATTTTTCATAGCTATTCTGGAATTCAGAGGACAATCCGCTACCAGAGGGCATCGCAGTGACCAGGAAATTCACGATGACTACCTTGCCGATTTGATCCGATAACGTAAACGACTGATCGCGTTCGAAGAGTTTACCTGTAAAATCCGGCGCGACGGCGCCAGCAGTCGGTACACCGCGCGCGGCGAATACCCCTTGCGCTCCCATTTGGCCGCGAGGTTGGAGCTTCATTTTTATCGTGGGGCTGATTCCCTTTTCGGCTTTGACGGTCTTGGTGCCCATCGCGCCCGGCATGAAACCTCGGTTCGGGCTCCCTTCGTACTGCTGCGCTTGCAGCGTGTAAGTGCCCGGCGCGAGATATGTCAAAGTGAAGAAGCCGTCGGCATCGGATTGGGCCATGTCTGCCGACTGGCCAAGTCCTATGCTGCTTCGCGCGGAGACCATACAACTGGCCGCCGGCTTGCCATCGGCGCCGACAACCTGTCCAGTGACGATGCAGTCGGTGGGCAGTTCGAAATCATGAACTAGGGTCTGTCCTGGCAGAACCACGACCTCTTCTTGCGTGAGATACGTCGACATGCTCATCCGGCCGGATGGATCTTTCATTGACTTCATGCGAGCGAGTTGATAACGACCGGGGCCCAAGCCGGTGAATTTATAATGCCCCTCTTGGTCAGTACTGATTTGGCCTCCGTAACCAAACGGAAAATTCCAAGGGTTCTGAGGATTCCCCGGCGGCATCCAACTGAGGTGGATTTGCTCATCCGACAACGGCTGACCTCCCGCAGACATAGTTCCCGAAATAGTTCCCGGCCTCGGAAAGGGAATTTTGAGGTCGGGCGCGGCGAAAAGAGCGGCAGCGCCCGGCACGAATGCGAAGCCGCCCTCTTTGCGGAGCAAGACTAAATCCGAAGCGTCATTTTTACCGAGCGCAGGAATTCGGAAATTACCATCAGCCGACGTGACTACCCGGAAACCAGAAAATCTGTCGAGCGCCAGATTGTGCTCGTTGAAATTTACATATTGATCCATCCGCAGGCGATCCTGCGGGCTGACCAGAGCAACCGTGACATTCGGGAGCGGATCACCGGAATCGGCATCTACAATTTGAGCAGCAACAGTCTGTGTTTTTTCGAGCGTGACTTCCTGCGGAGCGGCATCTTTCGGGCTCGATGGCAAGGTAATGACTGCATCGCCATAGCCGTCTGCA
>JABDGM010000236.1 GCA_013286045.1 Planctomycetota bacterium
ATGCCCCAGCCGCAAAGCGGCGACAGAAAATAACCGAGGGTGAAAAGCCCCGGACACGCCATAAAAACCAGAGCCCCATCAGGGCGATATAGGTTGCGCGACCATACCTCAGCGCGGTCTCATGCTATCGCCACAATCTTCCACACGCAGCGCCGCTCATCCTTCTCCCCGATGAAAGGAGCGTTAAAAAAGCTGGCGTCTTACGAGTTAACGAGTTCTCGACGCCGTATACTTGCCTAGTCTGTGGCCTTCTTGGTCGCTTCTGCGTTGGCGTGCTGCTCCTCTGCTGTCATCTGCGACGGGCCGAGTTTGAACGTCAGCTTGTCAATCGTGCCGGTAAAGCGGAACGGGAGTTCGTAACTGTTGTCCACTCCCGTGCGGGTATCGCTCCCAACATCGAAACTCTCGTCGATGGCCATGAGCGACGGTATCGAGTGTGGGATGGTCTTTTTAGCTAGTTCTTTCCCGTCGACCGTTAACACTCCCGTGCCGCCCTTGGCTGGGCCCGGACCGTCGTACTTGAAGTCGAATACCACCTTATGTTTCCCCGGCTTCAGTGCATCGCCGCTTGCGTCCCAACGGAAGCGTTCCAGATCAAGGAAGTTGTAAACGAAGGCCGGCTTCCCTTTTTGCAGGAAGAGGCCGTAGCCACCGAAACGGCCGCCCAGTGTGGCGAGCATTCCTTCCGCGCCACCTTCAGGGACCGTAATCTCGGCCGTGATGGTGTAGTCCTTGTTTAAAATGCTCGGCGCATTGCCAACAGGAATTCCCGCATTCGGGCCCTTGTAGGTGAAAACGGATTGGCCGGCGACCGCACTCGGGCGCGGCGTGACGAGTCGCGTGAGGAGTGTGTTATCCAGTGGTAGAACTTGATACTTTTTGGCCTCACTTAGGAACAACGCCTGCAATTCCTTCAGCTTGTCGGGGTTCTTTGCGGCGAGATCGTTATCCTGCGAGTAGTCTTCTTCAATGTTGTAGAGTTCCCACTTGTAGTCATTCACATCAGGCAATTTTCCCGTCGCCATTAGCCACGGCGGGGCGAACGGCGTCGTACAAGCGTACCAGCCGTCGTGATAGATGCCGCGGTTGCAGAACATCTCGAAGTACTGCGTATCGCGTTTTGATGGGGCCTTGGCATTTTCTTTGTCGAATGTGTAGGCCATGCTCACGCCTTCGATCGGCTTTTGTTTGATGCCGTTGACAAGTTCCGGCGCTTGGATGCCTGAGGCTTCCAGAATCGTGGGAACAATGTCGATCATGTGATGGAACTGCGTGCGGATGCCGCCCGCGTCTTTAATGTGACCGGGCCATGAGATCGCCATGCCTTGTCGGGTGCCGCCGAAATGTGAGGCAACTTGCTTGGTCCATTTGAACGGCGTATCGAATGCCCACGACCAAGCAACCGACATGTGTGGATAGGTCTTTTCTGACCCCCAGTCCTCATAGCGTGCCATTTGCACCGCCTCGGGCAAAGTCAGAATGCCGTTGTACGCGGTCATCTGGTTGAACGTGCCTTCGACCGTGCCTTCGGCACTAGTGCCGTTGTCGCCACTGATATATATGATGAGCGTGTTATCGAGCTTGCCCATGTCCTGGACCGCTTGAATGACACGGCCAATCTCGTTGTCGGTGTAGGCGGCGTAGCCGGCGAAAGTTTCTGCCTCGCGGGCGTAGAGTTTCTTTTGAGTTGGTGTGAGCGAGTCCCACTTCGGCAGAGAATCTGGCCAGGGGGTGAGCTTCGTATCGGCTGGGATCACGCCGAGCCGCTTTTGGTTCGCGAAAATCTGTTCGCGGAGTTTGTTCCAGCCCATGTCGAACTTGCCGTGGAACTTGTCGATCCATTCTTTCTTCGGCTGATGTGGCGAATGCGTTCCGCCCGGCACGTAGTAGAGGAAGAACGGCTGATCGGGCGCAGCCGCGTTCAGGCTGCTCATGTATTTGATGGCTTCATCCGCAAGGTCGGTGGTGAGGTTGTATCCCTTTTTGCCGACCCACGGGAAAATCGGGGTATGGTCACGGTACAAGTACGGCGTCCACTGGTCGGTCTCACCGCCCATAAATCCGTAGAAGTATTCGAAGCCCATACCGGATGGCCACTGGTCGAATGGCCCAGACACGCTGTACTGGTAGGTGGGCGTGTTATGGTTCTTTCCGAACCATGACGTGGCGTAACCATTCTCTTTGAGGATTTCGCCGACCGTCGCGCTCTCTGGTCCGATGACCGAATCGTAGCCCGGATAGCCGGTAGACAATTCGCCAATGACGCCGTAGCGCAAACCGGCGTTCGCGATGCGGTCCATTGATGGCGTCGGGATGACGCCGCCAAACGTGCCCGAAACGCCGTAGCCTTGATCATCTGTCATGATGAGCAGCACGTTCGGCGCGCCTTTGGGCGGAACGACGCGCGGCTGCCAGTACGGCTTAGAGTCCTTATAGCTTTCCTTAATTTCGCCGCCAAACTTTCCTGGAGGCGGGGGCAGCTGCTTGCCGTCAATCGTCTCTGTGGCGCTGGGCGAACCCGGCGTTCCGGTGATTTGCTGTGCGTGCGCTGGCGCGGCGGCTAATATTGCCTCCGCCACCGTCAGTAGTATCGAGACGATATGGAGTCGGCTGTTTTTTAGTGTCATGGTTTTGTTGCCTAACAGAGATTCTGTTTCGTCGGTGATTCGAAGAGAATCTCCGGCGCGATTCTGAATGCCGCTCATTCTAGCGATTCGCGGCCGCCCGCGGCGAACGCGATTAGATTCTTCTCAGGAACTTCGTGATTCTC
>JABDGM010000237.1:0-2597 GCA_013286045.1 Planctomycetota bacterium
CGACTTCGCCAACAGCAAGGCCTGGGCGCTCGCCGATCACCAATTTTCGCATGTGTACGTACAAGATTCCGACCCGAAGATCATCAAGAAGGTCGCCCGCCTGTTTGGAAAGATGCCCGGAATTGCGGAAGTGCTAAGCGGCGACGCTTTGGCCTCCAACAAGATCGACAATCCCCGCACCGGCGACCTTGTGCTCGTTTCCGATCCGCACAGCTGGCAAGCGTATTACTTCTGGCTGGATGACGCCAAAGCACCGCCGTACGCGCGAATGGTCGATATCCACCGCAAGCCCGGCTATGACCCCGTCGAGCTTTTTGTGGACGCCCGGTCGAAAACGATCCCGCTGAACGCGAATCTCGTACGCGGATCCCATGGAGCCCCCGCGAAAACGCCGGCACAACGCGGCGTGCTCCTCACGTCCGAGCCCGGTGTTTTCCTCGGTGGGCAGCTCGCCGATACGCAGGTGGCGGAGCTTGTCCTCAAACAGTTCGACGACGATTGATTGTTGCCAACCGCGCTAGCGCCGATCTCGCAGGCTTAAATCGAAGCTAGACGCCGGCAGCCTCAGTAACATCCGGCGGGTTGAAGACGAAATTCCGGCTCTGGCTAAAGAACGCCACCGGATTGTCGTACACCACGCGGCGAATCAAGCTCTCCGAATGCCCGCGGCGGCGCATCTCCAGAATGAAGTCGGGCACCGCCGTCGGCTTCGACGGCCCCCAATCCCCGGCTGAATTCACAAGCAGCCGCTCGGGACCATACAGCTCGACGATATCTGCCGCTCGCCCCGGAGTGCACTTGCTCACCGGGTACAACGTCATGCCCGCCCAAAATCCTTCATCCAGCACGTGCCGCACCGTGTGCTCTTCAACATGATCGACCAGCACGCGCTCGCGATTGACCCGCCCGTCATCGCACAGCATGTCCAAAATCATTCGCGTTCCCTGGTACTTATCTTCCAGATGGGGCGTGTGAATAAGGATCTGCTCATCCGTCCGAATCGCGAGATCGATGTGCTCCAAAAACACGGTCGCTTCATTCTTCGTATTCTTGTTGAGCCCGATCTCGCCGATCCCTAGAACCCCGGGCCGATCGAGAAACTGCGGAATCATGGCGATCACTTCCCGCGCCAGCGCAACGTTCTCAGCTTCCTTCGCATTGATACACAACCAACAGAAGTGCTGAATGCCGTACCATCCGGCCCGCTTCGGCTCGAACCCGATCAACTGTTCGAAATAGTCACGAAATCCGTCGACGCTGCCGCGATCATACCCCGCCCAGAACGCGGGCTCGCTTAGCGCCACGCACCCCATCTTGGCGAGCGTTTCGTAGTCGTCGGTTGTCCGCGACACCATGTGAATATGAGGGTCGATGTAGTACATCGCAGTTCGCCGCTGCCTCTCTCGTCCTAAATATCAAATTCCTCTCGCCAATCGTCCCTAAATTGGCGACTGAAAATTAGCTGAACTTGCTCCGCACGGTCGTCATCCGGCCGCAACAGGATCTGAATCGCCGCCTGGATTTGAGCCCGCCGAGCATCCGACGCCAGCGACCCCGCGCCGCGATCCAGTCGATCGAGCGCAGCCGCAACTTCCAAAACCTTCGCCCGAATGGGCAGGAATTCCTGTTCAAGCACCTCGGCACTTCGACGCGAATTAAACATATAACCGCTGCGGTTTGAACCGGCCTACCAAACGCCTTCCCAGCTTTTCAGTTTCGCTCGCCAGCGAAATCTTTGCAACGACCTCGGATTTCAACGCTCCGACAACCGTACCGATGGCTCAACTCGTGCGGCTGCACCGTTTATAGCGTTGCCAGCGTTTATTTTGACCCCCGCCGCCGAAGGCGTCGATAAGGCAAATTGGGCCAACGCTAGCGGCCTTACTGCTTAGGCGGAGCATACCGTGACCAGCCGCTTGAAGACCACCGCCGAACTGCTCGCCACCTCGCGCAACCGTGCCGTGCTGCCATTAATATTGGCCGGCATGAAGTCGAGCGATCCTGTCGTGAGGTTAGAGGTCCTACGCGCCGCAATTCGCCGCCGAGATGCGGCTACCCACCTTCAACTCGTCCGCCACTACTCCGCACTAGATGACGCCGATCAAGCGGCCGTTTGCGATGCCCACCGCTCCCTGCCGCATCACGCCGCGCCAACTCTGAAATCCGCAATTCTCGAAGGAGATGAAGCAGACCGCGCGGCCGCCTGCGAGATCATCGTAGGCTCTAGCGATTTTGACATGCTGCGAATCTTGATTCGAGCCGCCGAAAACAAACACCACCGTCACGCCGCCGACTTGTTCGAAGCAATATCGGGCCTCATCGACGTTTTGTTCCAGGACCTCGCCCAGTGGGCCAGCGGCATTCGCACGCCCGGCGCGCACGACCCATCGTTCACCCGCCACCAAGCCCTCAATGCGCTCGAGCAGTCCATCGGGCGCTACTCGCAGCACCAGCGGCGCGAAATCTTGGACGCTTTCTTGCTGCTCGCTCCCGTCGACAACTCGACGTTTCTTAGAATTCTTTGCGATCCAAGACATCCGTGCCATTCCGCCACCATCCAAACACTATCGACGAGCCAAGATTCCGGAATCATGGAA
>JABDGM010000237.1:2607-2751 GCA_013286045.1 Planctomycetota bacterium
ATCATGGAACGGCTCGTTGATCTGCTGCGCGACACGGACGCCCCGAATGCTGCACTCGAAATCATCGCCGTCCGCAGCGATTTGCAATTCGTGAATTTGCTGCTGCACGAGCTGCGCCACCCCGTGCCCATTCGCGTTATGCAC
>JABDGM010000238.1 GCA_013286045.1 Planctomycetota bacterium
TCGGCACGAATGACATGCGCAACGCGGCGCGCGAACAATACCATCGCGAGTAGAACGCCGGCGACGACTCCAAGCGCGAGGTTCCCTGTAGCAACAGTAATCGCAATAGTGATAGTCATGACAATCGTTTCTGGGATAGGCATCCGCTTAAGTGTTGCGGGTTGGAGGCTGTGCCAATTAACCGTTCGAACTGCGACAATCATCATAACGGCGGCCAAAGCGACCATCGGTATCTGCGCCATTAGAGCGCTGAGACCCGTCACGAGTAGAAGCAGCACGAGTGCTGCGACGGCCGTCGAAATGCGGGTTCTTGCGTGGCCGATCCTTACGTTGACGACAGTCTGTCCAATCATTGCGCATCCAGCGATGCCGCCGTAGAAGCCGGCGGCGATGTTCGCAACCCCGAGCGCCCAAGATTCTCGACCTTTATGTGACCGAGTGTCAGTCAAATCGTCGACCAACTTTGCTGTAAGGAGTGTTTCCAAGAGTCCAACGAACGCGACACTGATCGCAGTTGGCCAAATAATCTGAAGGGTCTCAAGATTGAGCGGAACCAAAAATGGCGTGACGCGAGGAAGCCCCGACGCCATCGAACCCTCGCCCCCTACATTGGGCACCGTAAGGTTTCCGATCATGACGATCGCGGTAACGACGATAATCGCAACCAGTGGTGCCGGCACTGCTTGGGTGAGGGAGGGCATAATCAGAATGAGGGCGATCGAAACAACAAACAGCGGGTAGACGAGCCAGGGAACGTTGATGACGTGAGGAACCTGTGCGGCGAAGATTAGAATTCCAAGAGCATTCACGAAGCCAATCATCACTGAGCGCGGGACGAAACGCATGAGCCTCGCAAGCCCGGCCGCACCAAAGGCGATCTGGACGGTGCCTGCAAGAACTACCGTAGGAAGTATGTATCCGACGCCGTTGAGCTTCACCATCGGCCCGATCACCAGAGCGATGGAACCGGCGGCCGCCGTAATCATGGCTGGCCGTCCGCCAAGCAGCGACATGACGAGCCCCATTACGATGGATGCGACTAGAGCGACCTTGGGATCAACGCCGGAGATGAACGAGAACGAGATCACTTCGGGGACTAGGGCTAACGCAGTAACGAGCCCGGCGAGTGTTTCGCGAACTAGGAAACTTGGTGAGCGCAGCACAACGGCGACGGAAGGATTGTCCTCAAATCGCGTCTGCACTGGGGCAGCTAGGATTGTCACGAAAGGATTCCGAAGAGTTAGGACTAACCGTGGAGAATCGGTCCTGCTACGTTAAACGGCCGGAGCAAAGCGAGTTTCTTGCCTACGCATGACGCACCGAAAACCGATGTGTGTGGTTGATGTATCAATTGGCTGACTCTGACGCGCCGCCGGCCGGTATCGTTGGCAATAGTTTGGCGCACAGAGATGCGACCCGCCTTTGACCACCTTGCTAGCAGCGTGATCGCTGCGGTCCTTCGGTTCGCAACAAGATTGTTTCGCAGTGTCGGCGCGAGGCAAGCTATAGGTGCTTGCCGTCCATTCCCAAACGTTGCCGATCATGTCGTACAGCCCATAGCCATTGGCGGGGAACGCACCGACCGGCGACGTGCCTTGGTGTCTATCGTCCGCGAGATTTTCCCAGGGGAAGCGGCCCTGCCAAATGTTCGCCATCGCCTGCCCGCCCGGGGCAAATTCTTCGCCCCACGCGTAAGTCGCGTCTTCTAATCCGCCGCGTGCTGCGAATTCCCATTCGGCTTCGGTCGGAAGCTCTTTACCAGCCCAAGCGGCATAAGCAGCTGCATCCTCAAACGTGACATGAACGACAGGATGGTCCATCCGATTGTCAATGGTGCTTCCGAGACCCTCTGGATGCTGCCAATTCGCGCTGGGCGTATATGCCCACCACGCGCGGTAATCACTTAATCCGACAGGGCCGCGTGGTTTCACAAAAACGAGTGATCCGGGCACCAAAAACAAAGGATCAGCGTCGGGGTACATCGCAGGATCAGGCGCGCGCTCCGACGTGGTCAGGTATCTTGTCGCCCGCACAAACTCGCGAAACTCAGTGTTGGTCACCAGTTTCGAGTCGATCCAAAATCCGTCAACTGTTTCACGACGAGCCGGCCGTTCCTCGCGATAGAACTTATTCGAACCCATTACAAAATTGCCACCGGGCACCCAAATCATATGTTCCCGGATTACGGTATCACTTGCGCACGCCGCCTTCACATTGCCGCCACGGAGCGGACGTTGATCCGATTCGTGACACCGGTTGGATTTTACTTTCGTGACCTGCACACTACTTTTCTTCTGTGCAAACACGGCTAGGAAGCTGCTTGGGTTTTTGGCACAAAGTCGATTGGAGCCCCGGGCGGAATGAGCTCTTCCTTCTTGGTGCTATCCTCGAATGCTCGAATGATGCGTTGTGCGTGTTGCATCACCCACCAGCGAACGTATCTTTGGTTGACCGCCTCTCGTTCTTTAGGATCCTCCTGCAAGTGGGTAATACGGGCAAAGCCGAGCGGTAGTTCCGGGTCGTGGAAATGCTGCTGCCGTTTGAAGTTGATTTTGAAATCTTTCCATTTGACGGCATGCAATTCGTCTTTCAGCCAAACAATGCAGGATTCGCGATTCGACGTTTCCTGCTTGCCCAAGAAGAATGGACCCTGATCGACGCCGTCGATCAGCCGGTCCTTCGGCGCGTTGCAACCGGCAAATCCCAACAAAGTCGTAAACATGTCGGTGACATGAATCATCTCGTTGC
>JABDGM010000239.1 GCA_013286045.1 Planctomycetota bacterium
GAAGAAGAGGTTGGCGTCCAGGTCTGTGTTGCGGAAATACTCATACGCGGCGCCGTGGAATGCGTTGGTACCCGACTTCGAAGAGATATTGATCACGCCGCCCGAGTACCGGCCGTATTCGGAGCTGTTGCTGTTGCTCTCCACACGGAATTCGGAAACCACATCCGGGCTCGGCACCATGTTCACAAGGTTGCCCAGGACGGAGTTGTTCGGAACGCCATCGTAAAACGTTGCCCCCTGGTTCGCCATGCCGCCACCGATCTGGTAATTGCCAGCCGCGAAGATGTTCTTCCCGGTGATGGCATTTCCATCGGTCGTGCCATTCGATACTACGCCCGGCACCAGTGTTGTGAGGGCCATAAGGTTGCGGCCATTCACCGGAGTTTCTTCGATGGCCCGGGTGGGGACGACCTGACTCACGTTGGCGTTTTCGGTCCGCAGCAACTGCGCGGTAGCCCGTACTTCGACATTTTGGGTCACGTCGCCCACTTCAAGGACAATGTCCGCGCGCACTGCCCCGGATATGGTCACTTCGACATTCTCGCGTATGGCTTTCTTGAAGCCGCCCTGTTCCACTTCCACCCGGTAGAGTCCGGGAACAAGGTTGAGGAACTCATACTCCCCTCCAGCGCGGGACGACCCCGCACGCCGTTCCCCGGTACCGCTGTTGGTAACACTGACCTTCGCGCCCGCAATGCTGCCACCGGAAGTATCCGCGATCGTCCCAACGATCGAACCGAGGATAACCTGCCCGTGCAGCCGGACGTTCAATACAGCGATACTCGCAAAGAGTAGCGCGAGACTGAAAACTGAAGCCAATTTAACTGGCGGAAACGCTCTGCCGATCATTTATAGATCTCCTAAAGTGCTGGTGGACGTCTCGCTGCTCGGCGGACGCCTTTCTGCAGCATGGCGTAAGAAAAAAATTCTGGGTCACATTGGGGACATCGTTGATGACTTGGCCGTCCGTTCCGTTGGTCGCGGCGTTGGTGTCGAGCTGGATCTGCGCGGCCTGTGCCGCGACTTCCACCGTCTTCCTCACCACCGCGCCGACCTTCAGGTTCACGTCCAGGCGAGTGGCCTCGTCGGCGGCAGTCGCCACTTCGGCCTCCACGCGGAATTCGGAAATTGGGTCCGGGCTGGGCGCCAGTTTGACAAGATCGCCCAGCGCCAAGTCCGCCGGAACGCCATCGTAGTAAGTCGAGCCATGTTTCCTGAGGTCGCCGCAGATCACATTTTCGCGCGCGGATTTCTTGAAGCCGGTGTGCTCCATGTTCACACGGTAGATTCCGGGAACTAAGTTCAGCAACTGATAGTTACTGCCTGTACCGGACTTACTCTGGCGGCGCTCCCCAGTTCCGGCATTGGTCAGACTGACCGTTCCGCCAACCACCGCAGCGCTGGATCGATCGGTGGCTGTTCGGACGATGGATCGGTAAGATGCCTGGCTAAAAACAGGCGCTGCTGCAATGGCAACGATTGCCACGAGTAACGCGAGACGAAGCGTCAATGATTTCTCCGACATTTGCCAACCCGAAGCCAGCGCGCCGAGCGGGGCGTCATCGTGCGCAACGGAGCTTGCACAATACGCAATCCCACTCAGTAATATGGCAATTCTATCACTCGCACGATAAAAGTCAATCGTAAAAGTGATCAATTTCGATGCGTCGACTTACTGGGGCGAATTTCGTCTTCGACGCGACTTTTGTCGGCCAAAAAGCAGTTCAAATATTTCGAATAGCCTCTTGACAAAGGATTGCTGTGAGCGCGCCCTACTTTCCGTTCGGGAGCGCGTAGACGACGTATCCACGGCTCACCTTGGAAGGCGCTGCAACCTCGCCTGGCGCCAGATGGCCGCCGCCCGGATTCAGATTCGATGACGCGGGCAGCGCGAGGTACTCGCGGCCGTTGACTTCATACATAGCCGGAATCCCTTCGGAGCCCGCCGGAAGCGTGACCGTCCACAACACCTTCCCCGTCTCCTCGTTGTAGGCGCGAAGTTTCCCGTCGGAAGCCCCTACAAAGATCAGTCCCGTCGAAGTGACAACGATTCCGTGACGCTCAGCCCCGAACGCTCCAGCATCTTTCGCGCCCTGCGCCGCAGCTTTCGCATCTTCACCCAACGGCACTTTCCACTTAATCGTGCCCTTGTTCAGGTCATACGCAACTAGAGACGACCACGGAGGATTGATGACGTATGGCTTATCGGGGAAAAGGCCCCAATCGGTGTAGTACCGAACGGAGGGCGCATCGACTCCGTCGGGATACGGCGCTCCCCCCATTGGCGTGTATCGCGGACCCTTCCTGACGCGAGCCGTGCCCCCCGGCGCCCCGCTGGAAGCCACAACGGGTCCCAAAGCCGCTTTCTTCTCGACACCGCCCGCCACCGTTGCGTTCCTCCCGCTCACGCCGGCCGGGCTGCTCAAATATCCATACAGCGCGGCAACCGCCGCATCATCCAAATCGCCAAAGGCGGGCATTTCTCCTCGTCCCGAGTGAACCAGGTTTCCGAACTGCTTCAGGGTGAACCGCGCGTCGATACTGGCCAGCGCCGGCGCCACGCCCGGACGATCGAGCGCATGACAACTCTGGCATCTCTGTCTGTAGACATCCATCCCTGGCGATGCAGCGCCGCGCGACCGCGACCCGAGAGGGTCTTCCGAGCGAAGCCGGTAGAGAGTCGGCCAA
>JABDGM010000240.1 GCA_013286045.1 Planctomycetota bacterium
CGTGGCCCATGCGTTTGCCCTTCGGCGCGGTTTGGCCGGCGATGAAGGCGGCCATTGGTTTGGTGACGTGCTTCTTGGCGAAGGCGGCGGCTTCTTCTTCGGCGGTGCCGCCGATTTCGCCCATCATGAGGATGGCTTCGGTTTTTGGGTCGGCTTCGTAGAGTTTCAACAGGTCGATGAAGCTCGTGCCGACGATGGGGTCGCCGCCGAGGCCGACGCAGGTGCTTTGGCCGAGGCCGAGGTTCGAGAGCTGCCAGACGGCTTCGTAGGTGAGCGTGCCGCTACGGCTCATAACGCCGACGGGGCCCTTCTTGTGGATGTAGCCGGGCATGATGCCGATTTTGCATTCCTCGGGCGTGATGACGCCGGGGCAGTTGGGGCCGACGAGGCGGACGTCGTCGCGGTCTTTGATGCGGTTGTAAACGCGGACCATGTCGACGACGGGGACGCCTTCGGTGATCGCGATCACGACTTTGCAGCCGGCGTCGACGGCTTCGAGGATGGCGTCGGCGGTGAAGGCGGGCGGGACGAAGATCATCGCGGCGTCGACGCGTTCTTTTTCGACGGCTTCGAAAACGGTGTCGAAGACGGGGACGCCGAGCGTGGTTTGGCCGCCTTTGCCGGGCGTGACGCCGGCGACGAGCTTTGTCCCATACTCGAGACAGTTCTTAGAGTGAAACTCTCCCACTTTGCCTGTGATGCCCTGGCAGACAACGCGGGTGTTTTTGTCGATTAAGATGCTCATGATTGCGTACCTTGAGTTGCGACTTGTGCCGCTAAAGCTTTCATTTTTTTCCCGGCGCGGCCCATGCCGACGCCGTTAATCAGGAGGACCAGGCCGAGTCCAATGAGTATGGCACCTGGGACTTCCGCACTACTGAATAGCAAGATGATTCCGAGTACGATTAGCAAGATTCCAATCGTGGCGAAAAAGACAAAAGACCGTTGGTAAACTTTGCTCGAAGTTTCATAAATGGTTTTTCGCTGACTGGTGGTGGCTTCTGTTTCCGCGAGTATGCGGCGAGCGCGGGTAGTTTCTTGTTGGCATGTGCCTCGGCAGGAGAGTTTGCCATCGACAACTGTTGTGCAATCCTGGCATAACCCTCGACCGCAGTAAGTGCAGTTGCCGACCGCGGGTTTTTGAGGATGCTGGAAGCAGTTCATGAAAAGGCGTTAGTCGTTTGTCTTTAGTCGTTAGTGTTTTTCAATTGCTGGATCGACACTCGCTAGCCATGGTCTCTCGTATTAGTCCGAATCGAAAGCTACGCGATGCTGATCGCAATGAATGCATTTGAAAAGGTATGCACATAGCGCACCATCAACTGCTTTAAGGAAATCTTCATCACTTAATCTGTAATCTCTTTTTGTACGCTGCACATCATTTTCTAACTCGTCCATCAACGGCTCAATATCGCGCCGCTTGGCATAGCCAACATAGGCACAAAAATCACCGCAGTGGCTGAGCCAGACTTCTTGTTGGAAGCCGCAGTAGCCGGGCGTGCGGTGAACAAGTTCGTCCAGGTACTCGGCCTTGTCGACGGGCTCACAAGACGCCCCATCTTGGAAACAGCCATGATACTTTCGCGCGGCTGACCCATCGTGGATGCACCACGGGCATATACCGGCGACCTCTTCCCTGGAGTAAAACGGACCTTCATAGACGTATGATCGCTGTCGATTGCAAACAGGGCACTGTGTTTGTCCGGCATTGATCACGCCGGTTGCCACGGGATTTGGATGGTATTTAAAGTTGGGCAGAACATCGGTCATATCGCACTGAATCAGAATCAGGTTGCGCCAGCCGCCTTCACAACTTTGTTTGCTGCGTCGGTGAGGTCGGTGGCGCTGATGATGTTTACGCCGCTATCTTTGAGAATCTTGCGGCCCTGCTCGACTTCGGTACCTTCGAGGCGGACGACTAGTGGGACGCTGAAGCCGACTTGGTTGTAGGCTTCTAGGATGGCGGTCGCGATTGTGGTGCAGCGCATGATGCCGCCGAAGATGTTGACCAGCACCGCCTTCACGTTTTTGTCGCTGAGCAGGATGCGGAAGGCTTCGGTGACTTGTTCGGCGTTGGCG
This sequence comes from Planctomycetota bacterium, assembly GCA_013286045.1. GTDB lineage: Bacteria > Planctomycetota > Planctomycetia > Pirellulales > Lacipirellulaceae > JABDGM01. The sequence goes on from JABDGM010000240.1 coordinate 2,080, forward strand.
CCGCCGCCGACGTCGAGGAAATTGGCGGGTTCGCCGCCGTGGAGCTTGATGAGATCCATCGTGGCCATCGCGAGGCCGGCGCCAACGCCGAACAAGTCACCGAAGCCTTCCGCATGTTGCCTTCGAGCTGGACGTAGCTGAGTCCTGCTTTGCCGGCGCGGAGTTCGTTGGGATCTTCTTCCGAGATGTCTCGCAACTCGGCGAGTTGCGGGTGGCGGAAGAGGGCGTTGTCGTCGAAGCTGATTTTGGCATCGAGTGCGATGAGGTCGCCGGACTTCGTAACGACGAGCGGGTTGATTTCGACGAGGCTGCAATCGAGCGCGACGAAGAGTTTGCAGAGGGCCTTCATGAACTTTTCGGCGGAGCGGACGCTGGGGCCGGTGAGTTCGAGCTTCGCGCAGAGCTTGCGGACCTGGTAGGACTGCAGGCCGGCATCTGGGCAGAAGCTTTCTTTGAAGATGAGCTCAGGCGTTTTTTCGGCGACGTCTTCGATGTTCATGCCGCCTGCACTGGATGCCATGAGGACGGGGGCACCGGCGGCGCGATCAATGACGATGCCAAGGTAGAGCTCGCGGGCGATTTCGCAGCCGGCTTCGACGATGACG
>JABDGM010000241.1 GCA_013286045.1 Planctomycetota bacterium
CCTTGGAATCGTCGCCTTCGTCCGAATGGGATGGAGTTTTGGGCGCCTCATCGGCATCGCCTGCTTCTTTCTTGGCGGACTCTTTTGGAGGCGTCGCCCCAGCGGCTTGCTTCTCTTTGGATTCAGCCAGCGGGCGAAGCGGCAGAATGCCTAAAAAGGCGTGCCGGAACGCGGAGAGTTCCCCCACCAAGGTGATCGTGCGTTCGAGGCGTTCGTCGCCGCGTTTAGCGACGACTTGGATGGAGTCGCCGCCGTATTGGGTGCCGAGTGCGAAACGCAAATCGGTTTGTGAATGAATCGGCTTTCCGTTCGCCTCGATGATGCGGTCGCCCTTTTTCAGGCCGGCAACGCCGGCAGGCGAATCGGGACGGACGGCGGACAACTCGGCGGGGGACGAGTGCGGATTTTTGGGCTGCATCCCGATGCCGAGCAGCCCTGCGCGTTGGCTTTCGCCTTTTTTCATGCGTTCGATGCGATCTGCGAGCGGCGCGAGCGGGACGGCGAAGCCAATCCCCGAATCGTACCATTCGGTGCCGGCGACTTCGGTCGTAGCTTGTGGCGACATGGGGACGAGGACGCCGAGGACCCGTCCGCGGATGTCGACCAGTGGGCCGCCGTAGTTGGCGGTGGAGACGTCTGCATCTGTTTGGATCGCTTTGCCGTACATGCGGCCGACGGCGCTGACGATGCCAACCGTTACGTTGGGGCGATCGGGGCGAAAAGTGCGACCGACGGCGACAGCCCATTCGCCGGGATGAACTTCGCTTGCCGGGGCGATCTCAGGCACCGGCAAATCGGCCATGCCGTTCGCTTTGAGCAGCACAAGCATGCGGCTGTGATCGGTGGCGACGAGCTCGGCGGGTGCCTGTTTGCCATTGGGAAACGTGATCAGAATCGATGACGGCTGCTGCGCGAAATTGAACGCGCTGGAAATGATGTAGCCGTCGGCCGAGATGACGAGGCCGGTCGTGGGGCCGTCGGCGAGCACGGTGCCGTCGACGACATCGAGACCGCCGATCGTTCGGATTTGGACGACGGACGGAGCTACTTTCGTGACCGCGGCATTGAGCGCGGCCTCTTCGCGGGCTGGCAGCGAATTGTCATCGGCGACGGCCAGCGACAAGACCGAGGCTTGCACGATCCAAATTGTGACCAGAGCAGCGATAAGTCTGTTCGCGCTGCAATCAATCGGCCTACTTGGTCTCATCACTCGATTTCTTCGTGGTGTCGATAACTTTCGATGGTTCGGTCGGCTTGGCCGTAAGCGTGAACTCGAGGAGCTGTTCTTCTCGCAGTACGGCCAAGCGTAGGGTTGCATCGCGCTCTAGCCGTTCCGTGAGGCGGTTGGCTTCGCGACATGATGGAGCCGGCTGCGTATCAATCATCACGACGAGATCATCGGGCCTAAGACCGGCAGCGGCCGCCGGTGAATTGGGGAGCACGCGGTCGACGTAGGGCGGGGTGCGCGAGACGACGTCGGGGACGAGGATTACACCTAGCGAGGAAAGCGCAAGGGGATTTGTCGGCTTGTCCGCTTCTGCTGTGGGCTTTTGGGTGTATCGACCGGCGATCATGTCGTCGACAGTCGCGGCGAACGCGGACACGGGCAATGCATAGTTCAGCCATGTGCCGCTGACGTTGCTGCGGAGCTCTTTGCCAAGCATACCGAGCAGGTGGCCGTCGGCATCAGTTAGCGCGCCGCCGGCGGCGCCAGGGTTGTTCGAGGACGCATCGACGACGTAGACATCGCCGTGGTAGTTGGCGGTGAACGCGCCGCGGCGGGCTTCGAGCGGGGCCACGGCGGAAATCACGCCGTGGAGCATGCTCACTGGCTCGTCGCCGACGGCAATGCCGAACAAGTTGCTGAACGCCAGCACGCGCGTGCCGGGTTCGGCTTTTTTGGCGGCGGCGAGGTCGAAGTGGGGGACTTCATCTTTACCAGGGTCGAAATGCAGCACAGCGATTTCGGTGATCGGGTCAGACGCCACGTACTTAGCGATGAAATGGCGGCCGTCGTTGAGGACGACCGTCACTTCATCGGAATCGAGCACGTAACTCGCGGCGGTGAGGACATGCCCTTTGCCGGAAACGAGCAGCCCGCTTTGGTAGGCGACCAGACCGCGCGGGCCGCCGGCGCCGTAGAGTTTGACGACCTTCGGTTGAACTTCGCGGGCGACATCGATAAAAGACGCCGCGCCGTCGCTGGCCCGCGCGACGCCCACCCCGGCGAGGAGGTAAGCGACGGCTAGTGCAACGGCGCGGACGTGTACGCGTCGAATGGAGGCTACAGGCTGGGAACTGGGGGCTGAGGGCATTCGACTATTTTATTTCTTTTCGGGCTTCGCGGCGGCGCCGAATTCGAACGAAGTTACGTTGATGTCGGCGAACGTGTCGTCGCCGTGGCGGATGGTCCAGTGGTGAGGTAGTGAGCGGCCGTCGACGGTGCGGATGTCATCGAACGTGATTTCGCAGGGGTCGTCGTCATCCGACGTAAAAAGTTCGAGGCCGATGAGGTTTGATTTTTCAGTGTCGAAGTAAAAACGGGTTTCGACGCCTGCGGCGGTGGCGACCAGGCAATCGGCGAGATTGTCGTCCGACTTCCAGGGCATGGTGCCAAGGTAATAGACCTCGCCGAATTTACGGGGGCCGACGAGGAGCATACGTTGCCACTG
>JABDGM010000242.1 GCA_013286045.1 Planctomycetota bacterium
ATGTCCGGTTACCCAAGGAAAGCTTTACAACTACGATTGCATCCAGAAGACTGGCCCGAACTGGTCTGTTCTCGCCAAGAGTTTAAACAAGGATGGGCGACTCGTCTTGCAAGATGATACTTGCCTAACATTTTTATCAACGAAATACGGAATAAAGTACACGAAGTCGGTGCTTAAATCACTAACGGGGTATTTTGGACTAGCTATTTCGATATTAGGATCCGGTGGCGATACGGACGCAACCTACGGAGATGTAACATCGGCTCAGGGCGGCCCGATCATCATCAACGAGGCGTTATATGACCAAATGTCGGTGTTCCAGCAGCGCCTTACGGTGATTCATGAGATTGCTCACCTCCTCGGGGCAATCCCGAGCGACGGTGTTAACCCCGCACTCTCCTCCAAGAACGATGATCTAATCAAAACTAATTGTGCGAAGGCACTTTCGGCGAAATGAACACGGGTCTATTCACAATCGCAGCGACGCTTATTGCAGCGTTAGCCCTATCAGCGCGTGCTGATGAAGCGGATCTTGCGTGCATAGAAGATATAGAGGTGCCTCAGATGCATGGAACTCTGGTCGGTTCGGTGCCAGCCCGCATTGAGGCAACGGTGCTCGTCGGAAAAATGGGAAAGGCTGCGTCGGTTTCCTTCCGCGCGCCAACCAAACCACTGGAAATAGAAATTGGCTTCTACTTAAAGAACAAAACCCGGTATTCCAAAGCCTGCGAGGGAAGATCGCTAAAGATCGTTTTCTCTTACTTGGTTGAAGGCGATGAAACCGCCGAACTCGAGGCCGTTGTGCACTTCAAACCACCTAATGAGTTCGTCGTGATCTCCCATCCGGTTAAACCCATAGCCGATCATACTCGGAAACATTAATCCGTTAGGCACCCTGCTAACAGGCTAGACGGGTGACGACGCGAATGTGAGAAATGGCGGCGGGAATATCGCGGCCCGTTTCAGGATGAGTCAACGATTTAACTTCATATGTAAGTAACGGTTCTGGTCCCTACTCGCGATCAGAAGCCGGGCGCCAACGAGGGCGGTCCGTTACACCCGGAAGGGCGAATACGCCGGCATGGAGGACCGGCTGTAGACCTTGGTCATTGCCGCTCTCATAAAACAGCGGCTGCTTGGACGCGCACTTGCAACAGTCTGCTGCAGCTCACGCACCTGACGAATGCCGGGGTGTCTTTTTCAGAAGAATATGATGCATCTGACGGCGCGGTCGACGCGGGACGCAATTGAGATGCAACTCCGGATTTCGGGTGACTCCACGGTGTTTGAAATGCTGCTGGCGCATGCCAAGCGGCTGGCCGCTTAGCGCCGTCGCGAAGGCTTGCTTTCGATAAGTGTCTAAAACTGTTTCGATTCTTCAGTTAGTTGCTCGGAAGCCAGGATAGGAGGCTGCGGATCTTAGAAGAATCTACCAGCCTCAGAATTAACTACAGGCGATATATGCGCTGTAGATAGATCGCCTTTAACTGACTGGAAATGAAGTTAGTTGTGCGAAAGGACAGAATCGATGCGACCTTTCCTTGGGCGCAGGCTGATCGCTCGGACTCGGGTATTCACCCCACTACACAAAAGACACATCTTAAAGGATTTAGCGGCCCGGCTTGTTGATCTCTGTGGAAGTTGCCCGGGCTCACGGGCCCGGCCAGCGGAGGAAGGCAGGTGCTCTCCGGTTTTCACCGAGTGGATTCCCGCAACTGGTCGCGTCAATTCATACTCCCCCGCCCGCCACTTGAAATAGCTCCCCGGGAAATGTCGCCGGCAGTGTTTGCGGCTGAAGCTCGCTTCGCCGTGCCATGGTTTCGCGATATTCTCGCGCTTCGACATCTCGAATGAATTGGGCGCTGAGGCCTCTGGCCTTGACAAAACTCTCGACCTCATCAAGTTCGACATCCCGGTAGAACTCCCGCCGGGCATTCACCATATTCAGACGCCGGTCGGCAAATAATTGGTGAAGCGCGGTTTCTAACTCCGGTGCGTTGTCAGAATACAGCATCGCGTGGAGGTCAAACGGGAAGGGGACGCTGGCGCCTCCTAATTCGATGATCCGCTCCATTGGCTCTAGACGTCGGGTCATGCCGATCTTGTAGACTTTCTCTCCGAAACTACCAACGTTGCTGATGACATAGACGAATCCGGACTTGGTAACTTGGGCGCGGGCAATAGCTCGTTCCTTCTTCTTGCGCGCTTCATCCAGCTTTGCTTCAAAGGTGCTGACTTGGGCGGTGAGCCTCTCAAGGGCCGTGCCGAGCTCGCTGTTGGGCCAAGGCTGGCAACCGTGCACAACCAATGCTAACTTTCCTTGCGCGGCATCAGGCAATGTCGGCATCGGAACGACAGCCCCAGTTAATCCACTCCATGTGCATGTGGGCACGGACCAGAATATGCTTGTCGGGACGTACGAAAATGCGGCGTATTTGCAGACGGTGAACGACGCTATAAACGCAACGCAGCCGATGCAGTTTCTTGCTTCGAAGTTCATCTTTTCAAACTTTGGGCCGATTAGCGTCGGGATTGGGACCTCTGTACCCTCTTCGATGCTGACTCTCAATGGCCAGATGTTCGTTCCTGCAAATGACGCACAACTTTGGGATCCGGGTAATGCCTCAGGAGCCGGACTACGGGTGGGATATTCAAA
>JABDGM010000243.1 GCA_013286045.1 Planctomycetota bacterium
CGTCCCCGCCGCCAATTGCTTATCCAGTTCCACTTCCTGAGCGTGCTCCTCCTCTTCTTCGTTATCCTCGCGCGTTTTCTTCTCTTCGGGCGTCTCCTGCTTCGTCGCGTCCGTCTCTTCTTCCTCGTGCGGCGAGAGCGCGTGCCCGGGCAACAGATAGAAGCCTTCGATGTTCATAAACAGCGCCCGGTCATCCGCGGTGCCCGTCGGCTTCAGTACGCCAACGATCTTTACCTCGTGATGCAAGTCGCTTCCGCCCGCCAACCCATGGCTGGGCTGGAATGTGTCGCCCACTTTCAACCCTGACCGCGACGCCACGACCGAGCCGATCACGCCCTCAAAAAACGCGTCCGATTTGAAGTTCCGCCCACCCGACTGAAACTCATAATTCTTGAGCGACCCATCCGAATTCGTACCATAGTGGATTTTCTCGAACAATTCCGGCGTCGTGGCCACGACACGAAATACCGAGTTATCGGGCGCCTGATAACTGTCGCCCAAGCACTGCGGAATCGCCGCACTCGTTACGCTCGCAAATTCGCCACCCGGCTGGAATTTCTCGTAGTAGCTGTATGGAATCGGATACAACGGCTGCCCAATGTGATACACCGTGCTCAGCACCAGCTGCAGCGCCCCACCTTTGCCGCCAACGATCAAATGATAGCCCTGCGCGTTCTGCTCGAACTGCTTCACGGCGACAGAGTAGATCACGATCACCGCGATCATCACCGCCACGCCGATCGCCATCGAAAGCGCCGTCAGCGCAGACGCCAGCCCGCGCTGCTCGATATTTCGCCACGCTATTTTCCAAAACGGCATACGCTTCTATTTCCCTCTCCCTCCGGGAGAGGGCCAGGGTGAGGGCTCTTGGTCTACGTCAATGCACTTTCGCAATCACACGATTCAAATTCTCTAACTGCTCAACGCGATCAAACTGCTCCGACACATCATCCGAATGCGTCACCAGCAACATCGCCACATTCTCCGCGCGACAAACTTCGCGCAGCAATTCGATCACTTGCGCCTGATGCGCCGGATCGATATTCGCCGTCGGCTCATCCGCCAACAGCAGGGTGGGCCGATTCACCAGCGCCCGCGCCACCGCCACGCGTTGCTGCTCGCCCACCGAAAGTGCCGCCGGCTTGTGCGAAAGCCGATGCCCCAATCCAACTCGCCCCAACAAATCGGTGGCGCGCGACGAATCATGCCGCTGCCCCGTGAACGTCATCCCCAGCAGCACGTTCTCAAGCGCCGTGAAACCCGCGAGCAAATTAAACGTTTGAAAGACGAACCCGATGTGCCGGGCGCGAAACTGATCGCGTGCCGCCTCGGGCAGCCGCGTCAAATCGGTCGTCTCGACCATGATCCGGCCTGAATCCGGCGTCGCCAGCCCCGCAATCACATTCAGCAGCGTCGTCTTGCCGCCACCGCTCCGCCCGCGGATCACCACCTGCTCGCCAGCTTCCAACTCCAGCCGGGGCACGTCCAAAATCGGCAGCAATTCGCCGTCCGGCTCCCGGTAAGCCTTTTTCACGTCTTCAACCAGGAGAGTGTGAGACATCGGGACGACCAGCAGTCGATTGCGGTGAATCGTAAAGCGTTGGAGTCTAACGCTTTGAGGCAGGAAGGCCTAGCCGCATTCGCGATTCGCGCCATTCCATTCGCCGCCTGCGGCCAACCTCCCCCTAATTACGCATCTCAACCGCTTTCAGTTCGCTAGCAAAGGCCGTTTCGGCACTTTCTACAACGCCCCGCGGAAGCTTTTACATGCCAGCAAGCCGGCTTCTTCGAAGAGCTTTCTCCTCGGAATTCCGCGTCTCAATCGCAAAACCCAAATCCGCCAACGGGTTCCGCACTACGCACCGAATTTTCGGTTCTCGGCACCGCCCCTGGCACGCCGGTTGCTTTTCTATCGCGACGGTAGAAGAGTCGGACGCCGACCTGGACCAGTCCCGGGCGGGTGCATCAACCGCGATTGCGAGGCGACGTCCAAAAGCAGATGAGTTCCGAAACCTAACACCGGGCTGCCCGATGGTGGCCCCCAATTTCTCCCCGCCTGAGGGCCGACGAGGACTCCCGCACCTCGCCGGCCCTTCTATTTTGCGCCGACGCAAACGCGCGTCCCGAATTCTTCGTAGCTGGTTTCGCAAGAAACCGGCATAACCGAAGTCTTGCGACTTCAGCTACAAATCCCTGAAAGTCTCGCGATCACTTCTTCACTTTCGCCGCTTCCACCTCCGCCTTCGCTCGCCACTTCGCCGCTTCCTCCTGATCGCCGATGCCAGCAAACGCATCCGCCACAGTCGTATACGCCTCGGAAAGCAACTGCGGATCGCGCCGGCTCTTCCCATCGCGGAACCGTTTCTCGAACTCCGCCATCTTATTCTGAACTTCCGGCAACGCGCAAATCCGCCGTCCTTCGCGCGTAGTGCAACCAAACACAACGCCCGCCAGCTTGTCCCAATCTCCAAGTTGCTCCGTCCCTCGCGGCTGCAAATTGAGCGTCACCTCGCACGACTTCCCATGCTCGACATTCACAAGAACCCAGCGACGCCCGAGAAACACCGGCAACTCGTACACGTCGCTGGAAACACCCAAGCTCTGGCTGCCGACCGGCAAGTACATCGACCCCTTCCCCT
>JABDGM010000244.1 GCA_013286045.1 Planctomycetota bacterium
CTTGAAGGCATTCGCGCTGCTGATGCAGGAGATGGACCGGCCGGAACGAACGCGAGTTCGTCCGGCGGTGAAGGTGTAGTCGCTCAAGGAAACTTGGCGGAGAGATTCTTCGCTACGCTCAGAATGACCAGAAACTAGAAGCTAAAGAATGCGTTCGTGGGTGTAGCCCGCGCTGCTGATGGCCGCGAGCAAGCCGGCCAGGTGGTCGGCGCCGCGGGTCTCCACGGTGACATCGATGGCGGTGTCGCCGAGGCTGACTCCGTAGTATGCGCGATTAAAAAGAAGCTCGACGATATTGGCGCGCTGCCCGGCGATGACGGAGGAGAGATCCGCGAGGGCGCCGGGGCGATCCGGCAGATAGATGCGGATGCGCACGAGCCGCCCATCTTTCACCAAGCCTCGCTCGATAATCCGGCTCAACAGCGAAACGTCGATATTCCCGCCGCCGATAATCACGGCGGTGTGCTGCCCATTCAGCGAAGTTCTTTTCTGTAATAGCGCCGCGACGCCGGCGGCACCTGCGCCTTCGGCAAGGGTCTTCTCGCGTTCGAGCAGCGTGAGGATCGCGCTGGCAATCTCTTCTTCTTCCACGGTAACGATCTCGTCCACATATTTCGAGACCAGCGGAAATGTGACTTCACCGGCGCGACGCACGGCAATTCCGTCGGCGATGGTGGAGGCGGCCGGAATAGTCACGAGTTGATGCTTTTCGAGAGCCAGCAACATGGAAGGCAGCCGAGCCGTTTCGACGCCGATCATCTTCACTTCGGGGCGCGACTCCTTGATGGCGCAAGCGATACCGGCAATCAGACCGCCGCCGCCCACGGGAACAACCACCGCTTCGAGTTGCGGGCACTGCTCGAGCAACTCCAGGCCGAGAGTGCCTTGCCCCGCGATTACAGCCATGTCGTCGAAGGCGTGAAGAAAAGTGAGTCCCTGTTCGCCGGCAAGATTCAAGGCGTGATAGCAGGCCTCGTCGTAATTGATGCCGTGCAAAATAACGTTGGCGCCATAGTTCTGCGTGGCCGCCACTTTCACGAGCGGCGTCGTGGTGGGCATGACGATGGTGCTGCGTATTCCGCGAAGCGTGGCGTGATAGGCGACAGCCTGGGCATGATTTCCGGCGGAAGCGCAGATGACGCCGCGCTTTTTCTCTTCCGGGCTGAGCAGAAGGATTTTGTTGAGCGCGCCGCGTTCCTTGTAGGCGCCGGTCATCTGCAAATTCTCAAGCTTGAGATAGACCTGCTGACCGGAGGATGCAGAGAGCTCGGCGGAATACGGGCACGGCGAATAGTAGATGGAATCGCGAATGCGGTCGGCAGCCTCGCGGATCATGCCGAAGAGCTCAGCGGTGGAGGTTTTGGTCATGTCGCGCCTTTTATTCTCCAGCAGTTTTGCCGCGTGAATCACACTTCTCGTGACGCCGATGAAGGAACGGACGAGCCTGCGGGCCTTGATAATCGCGCGCCAGATGCCCGTGGCCGCGCAGAACATACTTGTATGTAGTAAGTCCCTCGAGGCCCACGGGGCCGCGCGCATGGAGCCGGCTGGTGCTGATGCCTACTTCCGCGCCGAATCCGTACCGATAGCCGTCGGCAAAACGCGTGGAGGCGTTGTGGTAGACGCCGGCGGAATCGACCTGCTGCAAGAACACGCGAGCTGCGTTCGCATCGTTGGTAATGATGGCATCGGTATGGGCCGAGCCGAAGCGTTGAATGTGGTCGATGGCTTCGCCGAGACCGCCGACAACTTTCAGCGCCAGAATCAGATCGCCATATTCGGTGTGCCACTCGTCGTCGGCCACCGGCTCCACGGAAATGCCGCGGATCGCGCCGGCAGCCTGAGCGGAGCCGAGTAAACGCACACCGCGCTCCTGCATCTTGGCGGCGAGCAGCGGCAAAAAGCGCGAGGCGATGGCCTGGTCGACAAGGACGGTTTCCACAGCATTGCAGGCAGCGGGATAATCGGTCTTCGCGTCGTCGATGATCGCCAAAGCCATATCGAAATCCGCCGCGGCATGCACATAAATGTGACAGACACCTTCAGAATGCCCAAGCACGGGGATCCGCGTATTGGATTGGACGTAGCGCACCAGCTCATACCCGCCGCGAGGAATGACCAGATCGATCAGATCGTCGAGCTTGAGAAGCTCCTGAACTTCCGCGCGCTGCTGAATATTCGTGACGACGGACTCCGGGATTCCCGGCGAGCGCAAAGCCGCGCGAATGCTCTCGACGATTACGCGCGCCGTTCGTTCGACCTCGCGTCCGGGCTTCAGAATTACCGCGTTGGCAGATTTGATGGCGAGAGAGGCGATCTGCGTAACCGCTTCGGGGCGAGCCTCAAAAATCACAGCAAGCAGGCCGAGGGGACAACTTACTTTTTCGAGTTCGAGACCCCGATCGAGTTCGACGCGCTCGAGCACGCGGCCGATGGGATCCGGCAGGGCGGCCACGGCACGCACGCCGTCGATCATGGACTGAAGCTTCCGCGAGGAGAGCCGGAGACGATCGACAAGGGCTTTCGACGATTGGCCGCGGTCGAGCGACGCTTGCGCTTCGGCCACATCCTGGGTGTTGGCTTCCAGGATTTGGGGAGCACTGCGCTCGAGAGCGCGAGCCACATCCTCAAG
>JABDGM010000245.1 GCA_013286045.1 Planctomycetota bacterium
GAATCCGCGCGGCGTCGATGACAAACTGCAACGCGAATCACTAGACGCCATCAATGGACTCAATCGGGAACATCTGGAAGAAGTCGGCGACCCGGAAATCGCGACGCGAATCAATTCGTTCGAGATGGCGTATCGCATGCAAGCCAGTGCGCCCGAGGCGATCGACATTTCACGCGAGCCGGCGCACATCCTTAAGATGTACGGCGTGGAAGCCGGCAAGCAGAGCTTTGCGGCCACCTGTTTGCTGGCCCGGCGACTAGTCGAGCGCGGCGTGCGATTCGTGGAAATCTTTCACGAAGCCTGGGACCAACACAACAACTTGAGCCACGACATCCAGCAGAATTGCAAGCGGACCGACCAGGCCTGTGCCGCGCTGATCACCGACCTGAAGCAACGCGGCTTGCTCGATGAAACACTGGTGATCTGGGGCGGTGAGTTTGGTCGCACGCCGATGGTTCAGGGGGCGGGAAACGACGGCCGCGACCACCATCCGAATTGCTTTACGATGTGGCTTGCCGGTGGCGGAATCAAGCCGGGCATCACGCTCGGCGAAAGCGATGACTTTGGCTTCAATGTCGTTCGAGATCGGGTCCACGTGCACGATCTGCACGCCACGATTTTGCACCTCCTGGGATTCGACCCCTTGAGCTTCTCATTCAAAAGCCAAGGCCTGGACCAACGGCTAATCGGCGTCGAGCCCGCTCGCGTGATATCGCCGCTATTGGCATAACGGCCTATCGGCGCGATGTTTAGGGCGAACGCAGGATGACGCTTTGCCCAGCCCAAATTGTGTCCCGCTCCGCGCCAGGCGGAAGCAACACAAGGGATTTTTGCAAAGAATTGTTGCACTTTGGGCGCGGCCGCAGAGTAGGGCTAGTTGCGCGAATGATGCATCAATGCATACTCGGTTTGAATTCGCGTCGATCGACATGGGAGCTTGCTAATGAAAGTCACGAATTGGTGGAAAAGGCTCGCAACCTCTCTCGTGGTTGCTGGAGCACTAAGTCCTAGTTTGAGCCATGCCGCCTCGATCGCGCTGGCGGACCCCGGTTTTGAGGCCTACGCGGTCGTCTTGAGTGGTACAAGTACTGCCCACGAGATCTTCGCAACGGTGGATTACAACACCTCGGCGTTCTCCAATGCTGCAACCGGCTACCGTGTTCCGGATGGCAGTCACACCCAAAGTGCGTGGGTCGACGATCCGGGCTACAAGGGACTAAACGGCTACTATCAAGACAGCGACGAGGCCTACCACGGAAGCAACTTCCTGTATCGAAGTGGCAGCACGGGAGCTGGCACCCGGCAGCGGCCGATGCCGCACGGCAGCAGCCTCCAGGCGATGCATGGCTACTATCATTACAACGGCCAAACGGCTAGCGGCGTCGTGTTCGAAGCTGGCAAGACCTATAAGTTTTCGATGTATGCTCAGGGGAGCGCGGCCAATACGGGTAGTTACGGGGCTTATGTAACGACGTACGGCGGCTGGTCGAGCGCCGTCGACTTGTACATTTACGATGGAACCAATCCTGGCTACGACGGGGTTACCACTGGTTTGAACGATACGGCGCTCGCCAAAGGGTTCTACGAGCCAGCGTGCGCGACTGCATCCAACGCAGCTTGTACGATCGACCATCCCATAGGTGACTTTTTGAATCGTGGCGCCTCGGTCGTGGGGACGAATACTACGTGGACCCAAATAAGTCTCTATCACTACGTGGCGCCGGGCTCGCCTGAAGTGGGCCACGCGATTGGCGTCGGATTTTACGGATTTTACGCCTCGAACGTGGATGATGCGTCACTCGAAGTCTTTAACGGAAACGTCCCAGAGCCGACGAGCGTCGTCCTCGTTGGCATAACAGGGCTGGCCGTCGTGGGCGGTTGGCGTAGGCGTCTGCATGAGAAGCGCGGACCTGACTAAGGCGTTCGTTACAATTGCCCACAATTGAATTTCGAAACTGTACTTCACAACTAGGTGCCGCTGGCGTACGTCGGCGGCACCTTGTTTCTTGCGCACGCTTTGAAGGTTGGCTAATTGCTTCGGTACAGACGCACGCGTCTGAAGTTACAATGGAAAATAGAGCAGTTCGCGATTAGTTGCATTCGTCCTGTTTTCGCGGCCGCATCGGTTCAAAGCCACGCAGTCCTATGGCTCATAAGCCGAACAAAAAACCACAACGGCGAAAACCGCCTTCGGTGCAGCAGCGCATGAAAGCGCAGGCCAAGCGTGCCGCGGCCGCCGGTAACGCAGTCGACGGAGCCACCGGGTTTCGCCACAAGCCGGATGTTCGTATCGACCGCGCTCAGAACGCCTGGCAGGAACGGCGGTACGAAGAGGCCATTTGGTTTTACGAGCGCGCTTTGGCCCGCGATCCGCACAATCCAGTATTGCTCGTGGATGTGGCCCGCGCCTACGCGTTGCGGTATCGGTACGACGATGCCGAGAAGCTTGTTCAGCTGGCCGAAACGTTGTACCCAGAGGACGCGCATTTGCAACAAATGCTGGGCCGGTCGTACGAGATGATTCGCCAGTTCGATCGCTCGATCGCGTGCTACCGGCGATCGCTGGAGCTTGCGCCCACCGTGCCAAACCGCCCGGAGATCCTCTGGGAACTGGCAAAAATG
>JABDGM010000246.1 GCA_013286045.1 Planctomycetota bacterium
CGACATCATAGCCTTGGATTTTGGGCAACTCATCGCCGGGATATGACGTATTCGCGGCGGCATCAGTGTCCGCGTGGTTTGTTGTCGACGGGAACAACGCATCAAGCTCGGCTTCGACCATCCGCATCTGCTGCCAGCGCTCACGAACTTCTTGCAGCAGCTCGGGGCATTCGCTGCAGAGCTCCTCGGGCGTCAGCGTCGAGTCAAAGCTGTTATCGAGTAATCTTTCGACTCGCGGTTCGCCAGCCATGGGTCGCTTTCTCGAAGCCTGTGCGTACTAGGCCTTCGCAACCGTTGAATATGTAGTTGCCAGTGGCGCTCTAACTGGATTCCGACGTGGTGTTGGCTGGTTTAAGGTCGGCCAATCGCTCCGTGAGCAATCGCAAGCCGTGGTTTAATCGCCGCTTCACGGTGGCAAGCGAAACTCCGAGTAATTGCGCTGCTTCCGCCTGAGTCAAACCCTGGACTCGCACCAAATCAAATGCTTCTCGCTCCGCTTCTGGCAATTCGGCGATCGCATCAAGCATTCGCAATCCATTTGGAGTGAGGCCGGATTCGCTACTGTTGCATACGTTTGCCAGGCCATCGCGCAGCTCGACCGCGGCCGGTTGATTATCTAAGCGTCGGGCTAGGTCATTGAGCTCCCACCGCATGTGCTGGTTCGCCAAAGCAAAGAACTGCCGTACGGTTCCGGGACGGACTTCGCGCATTGCTTTCAGAAGTCGCTCGGCGACTGCCCCCAGTAGCTCATCGACTTGCAAATTCAACGGCGGCTGCGTCAATCGCGGGTAGCTGCGATGGAGCAGCGTCGCACAAAGCAGATGCAGCCGGCGGACCGATCGATCTAAAAGTGCGCGAACGATGGGTTCAGCCGGCGAATTTTCGGCCAAGTCGTCGAGAAATTGTTGGACGGCGGCTGTCGTGTGTTCGTCACCCATACGCAAGCTACTACCAAGATGGAGTTTACGCCAAGGCGAATTCTATCACAGGGTCGTGCGCCCTTGCCACGCTTAGTAATGAGCCGGACGAAATTCTCCGGCGAAGGTCGACATCCGAGCGACCAGCCCCGAAAGCTCTGAAAATGCTGCCTCTCACGAACATGTCGTGGCGATCAGAATTTCGATTATCTCACACCGCGTAAAGGAGAACTCTCGATGAAAGACACGGAATCACCGCCGCTCGAAGGGATCACCATCCTTGACCTGTCGCGCGTTCTCGCGGGACCGTATTGCACGATGATTCTCTCGCAGCTCGGCGCGAAAGTGATCAAGGTCGAGATGCCGGGCACCGGTGACGACTCGCGTGCATTTGGACCGTTTTCGAATGGCAAATCGTTGTATTTCTCTTCGTTAAACTATGACAAGCAAAGCATCGCGCTGAATCTGAAGCAGCCAGCAGACCGCGAGATTCTTGAGGGACTTCTTAATCTTGCCGATGTGGTCGTCGAAAATTTCCGACCTGGCACAATGGAAAAACTCGGCTTTGGCTGGGAAACGCTGCACGCCAAATACCCGAATCTTATTTACGGCGCAGCTTCCGGCTTCGGAGATTCTGGGCCTTACTCGAAACGCGCAGCCTACGACATGGTCGTGCAGGGTATGGGCGGCATTATGAGCATGACCGGTCAGCCCGACTCTCCGCCGACGCGGGTTGGCGTTTCGATCGGTGACCTAGCGGCTGGGTTGTATCTTGCGATCGGCATCCTTGGCGCTCTCCACAAGCGAAGTCAAGGTGGCGGGGCCGTGAAGGTCGATATCGCGATGCTTGACTGCCAGCTCGCGCTTTTGGAGGACGCGTTGCCTGCTTACCTCTGCCTTGGCGAAATCGCGCAACCGCAAGGTTCCCGTCACCCCGAGATCGCGCCGTTCCAAGTCTATACCACCAGCGACGGCTTTATCGTCATTGCCGCAGGCAACGATCACCTATTTAGCCTCATGGCTACGGCGCTCAAACGGCCTGACTTACTCGAAAACCACGACTACACGACGAATGCTCTTCGTCGCGCGCATGTCGACCAGCTCGAAGGCGATATGGAGCGAACCTTGCGCAAGCGAACGACCAAGGATTGGCTCGATTTGTTAAATACGGCGGGCGTCCCTTGCGGACCGGTTAATTCAGTTGCTGACGTCGCAAAAGATCCTCAGATAGCTGCTCGCAACATGATCGTATCGATACCGGATCCGGTAATCGGCAATCTACAGGTCGCCGGAAACCCGATCAAACTTTCTGGTGTACCGGATCGGACAGATCACAGGGCGCCTCCGAATGTCGATGGCGATCGCGCGGCGATCCTTTCCCTGCTCAGGGAAGCAAAGCCCGATCGTTCGGCGAAGGGGAACTATGTTCACGCTTAGTCAAATTTCCGACTCGGTCGGAACGGTTACGCTCAACCAGCCCGCAAAACGAAACGCGCTCAGCCATGTGCTGGTCGAGGAATTGATCGCCGTGTTGGCCGACTTTGAGAAAGATGGTGCACGCGTGGCGATCATTCGTACCGCCCAAGATGCAAAAGTCTGGTCGGCCGGTCATGATATCGACGAGCTGCCACAGGGCGCCGACCCTCTGCAATATTCCGATCCGCTCGAGCGTTTGCTTCGCGCGATCG
>JABDGM010000247.1 GCA_013286045.1 Planctomycetota bacterium
GCGCTGTGCACGAGCGTAGCCGGCGGCGAGGCAAACCTTTGGTCCGGGTTAATTGTGGCTCAATTCCGAGGGAATTGTTTGAAAGCGAATTCTTCGGCCATACGAAGGGGGCGTTCACGGGCGCTATCAAAGATCGGCTTGGGCGCTTCGAGGCTGCGGAGGGTGGAACTCTTTTCTTGGACGAGATCGGTGAAATCCCTCTGCAACTACAGAGCAAACTGTTGCGCGTTCTCCAGGACAAATCTTACGAGCGAGTGGGAGAGGATAGAACCCGGTACGCGGATGTGCGCATCATAGCCGCCACTAATCGCGACTTAAAGAAAGAGGTGGCCGAGGGACGCTTTCGCGAAGACCTTTATTACCGTCTAAATGTTTTCCAGTTGAGGGTTGCCCCTCTAAGGGAGCGTCCAGAAGACATCCCTCTTCTGGCAATGCATTTCGTCGAGTCGTTGGCGGAAGAACTCGGATGTCCGAAACCGAGACTAACTCAAGCGGGCATAAAAGCGCTTCTAAGTTATGACTGGCCTGGCAACATCCGGGAGCTGCGAAACGCCATCGAACGGGCCGTCATTTTGGCTCAGGGTGGCGTTTTGGACTTCGATGTTCCGGCGTTCGGTTCTTCAGCGGATCCACCTTCTTTTGTGCCCAGCGCTGTTGGTGAGACTGAGCCGGGATACCTCACCGACGTAGAAATTCGACTGCGCGAACACCAGAACCTTTTTGCTGTACTGCAGAAGGCCGGCTGGAAGGTCAAAGGCGCCGGCGGAGCCGCGGAGCTTCTAGGGGTTAGTCCAACCACTTTGTTCGCCCGGATGCAAAAGATTGGTTTGAAACGACCGGCATCAAGTCATAGGCCGGAAGCGTACCGTCCGGCAGCGGTAGGATAATGCCACCCGTGGAGCGCTGCCTCGCTTGCGAGGCCGATGGCGAGCGGAGCAATGTAGCTAGGAACGGCCTTGTGGTTTACATGCCTTGCGTCTTTCGAAGAGCTAGATCCTAATTATCGCAAAGCAATGTCATAGAGTAAGAAATCGAAAAGGAGTTGCCGCGCGATTTCCCCCTGCTCACCATCGGCCTCGCAAGCGAGGCAACGCTCCACGGCTTCGCCTTTGTTCGCGCGCAGACACAGCTGCCAGGTTTTTCAAGAGTCTGCCATGCTAAACGCTAAGACGTATGACTCAACATCGCCAAATTCTCAGCCGCCTGCCCTTTGGGTTTGCGCAGGTAAAACGAACCGGAAAGTTGCCCCAAAATCGGCATTGGTCGCTGCCCATAGTCGTCCACCGTGCGCTTCGACGATTGAACGACTGATAGCCAGACCCATACCCATGCCTTCCGCTTTTGTTGTGTAGAAGGTTTCAAAAAGTCTGGGCAGGTCCTCCGCCTTCAGACCGATCCCTGAGTCCGTCACGGTGATCAGGACAAACGACTTTTCCTCCGAGACATGCGACTCCGCTTCGATTGACAGATGCCGCTGGTCTTCTGGAACCTGGTGCATCGCGTCCATGCCATTTATCACCAGATTTAATAAGACCTGTTGCAACTGGATGCGGTCACCCACGACCGGGGACAGATTGTCGGATAAAACGGTTTTTAGGACTATCCGGCGTTTATTTAACTCATATCGAACTAACGGCAGGATCTCGGCGATTAGGTCCGCGACCTCCAAAACCACCATCTCAGGAAGGTCCTTCTTCGACAGCGCCCGAATCCGGGCAATGATAGAGCTCGCTCGGTTGGCATCATTTACGATCTCCGACAGGGCGGCCGCGATATCTGTTAGGTCAGCGGACCCGGTTGTGATCAGTCTTAGGCACGCATTCCCATAATTAACGATTGCCCCAAGTGGCTGATTAATCTCATGGGCGATCGAACTGGTTATTTCGCCCATGGTCATAATTCGGGTTGTATGGGCCAGTTCAGCCTCCCGCGTTCGCAAAGATTCCTGCGCCTGTTTCCAATCATGCAGATCTACGACGCTTCCGTACCATCTGAGGATGCGCCCCTCCCGATCGCGCAACGGCAGAGCGCTCGATACGCACCATCGATACATGCCGTCGGCACCGCGTCGGCCGCGAAACTCGAACTTAAACGAAACTCCCTCCGCGACGGCAACCGTCCAGGCATTGGTCATGGCATCCCGTTCGTCAGGGTGAATCAGCTTAATCCAACCCGCGCCCCGTAACTCATCGATGGAAAGCGCAGCATAGTCGAGAACGCGCTGGTTATAATAATCAATTGCGCCGTCTGGCGTGGCGCTCCAGAGCATCTGAGGAATAGTCTCCATGAACAAGCGCAGGTTGCGCTCGCTATCCTGCAGTTTCTTTTCCGCCCATTTGCGCTCGATGCCTTTTGCGATGGTATCCGCCACTAACGCGAGCGTCTGCAGAACGGCCGGTTCTAAGGATTTGCGTGCAAACATCGCTAACACGCCAAACAAATGTCCCTCGACTACCAGAGGGTAACCGGCAAACGCCACCATTCCCTCTCGTTTCGCCCAGTCGGGGTGGCTTATGCGTTCGTCGTTTTGCACGTCGTTGGTCAGGTGGGGCTTACGCTCATGAGCGATAAGGCCAATCTT
>JABDGM010000248.1:102-2578 GCA_013286045.1 Planctomycetota bacterium
ACGTCGGCATCCAGTGGAAAGGTATTCCCAGCGAGATGGTCGATAAGCCGGCTGACGGTCAAAGCAATCTCGCTGCGGGCGGCTATGACAAAGCTACGCTTGATGTCGAAGGTACCTTCACCGCAAAATCGCTCGGGATCGAACCTCAGCCGATTGAACTTCGCATTTTTGCGACCGATTATTATCCCGATCGAAAGCCGGTCTACACTGCACCGTATACATTCTATGTGCTCAATGCAGAGCAGCATGCGATCTGGATCACTGAACAATTGACGAAATGGCAACGCCAGTCGCTAGAGGTCCGCGATCGTGAGTTGCAACTTTATGAAGCGAACAAAAAGCTTCGCGATTTATCGGCGGACGAGTTGGATAGGCCGGAGACCCGGCAGCAACTTGAACGGCAAGCCGACGCCGAGCGTGTCAACGGTCGGCGTCTGGCGAACCTGACGGAGTCCGGTAAGGAGCTGTTGCGCCAAGCGGCCCGCAATCCGGAAATTGGAGTGGGTCATCTCGATAAATGGGCCGAGATGCTGCAAATACTTACCGACATCGCGGCCAATCGCATGCCGTCGGTGGCCGATCTGCTAAAGACCGCCTCGCAAGCTCCGCGCATCGCGGCGTCGGGGCTACCGGCAGAAAACAGGCCGTCCGCGGGACAGGTCCGGGCAGAGGGCTCTGGTAATGGAACGAAGAATACCTCCGTGCAAAAACCGGCGGCGCACGGGGCGGTCCCCCGCATCGCAGATACCGAATCCTCTCAGGAGCCACCGGGCTCGCTGGATGGCTCTCCGCCAAAAAACGGCAAGCCGTCTACGCCCTCTCTGCATTTGCCGGTAACGACACTCGTCGGCAAAGCACTGCCCAAGCCCAATGCTCCCAATCAACCTTCCCAAGAATCGGTCGGGGAGGCTGTAACGGCGCAGCGTGACTTGTTGGCCGAGTTTGAGAAAGTAGCTGACGAGCTAAATACGGTGCTCGCGAATCTTGAAGGCAGCACGTTGATGAAGCGACTCAAGGCGGCATCGCGTCAACAATACGCCATCGGCACGAAAATCAACGATCATATCGATGTGGCTTTCGGGGCTGCCAGGTACGTTCCCGCGCTCGATCCGGACGCCGCAGAAATCATGAATCGGCGCTCGCCCCTCTACACGACGGCAGCGGTCGCTCCACCCGAGCGAACCCCGATTGATGGGGAGGTAGGAGAGACGCTGGCGAAGCTCGCGCGTCAAGAAGACCAAGGCATTCAGAAAATCTCCTACATCATGGATGATCTGGCGGCTTACTTCGATCGCCGCCGTCTCGTGCAGTTCAAGAGTGTGCTCGACGATATGCGCCATCAAGACGTACTTGGCGGCCTGCGACAAGTTACGGACGACATTCCGATCAAGCAAGGCCTAGCGATTTCTCAGTGCGAGTATTGGTCCGACACGCTCGACCGCTGGGCTGAAGACCTGGTGGACCCAGCTTGCAATGGCGCGTGCCCTGGCTGTCGATGCAAAGGCTGCTTACCGCCCTCGATCGTGCTCGAGGTGCTAAAGGTCCTCGAAGGAGAGATTAACCTGCGGGAAGAGACGCGTGTCGCCGAGCAAGCCAAGCCGGCAGAGAATGCTGATAAGCATCATACCGAGGCAGCAAGACTTTCGCAGGTTCAACAAGATCTCGATGGTCGCATCGTGGCCGTCGTGGCTCGAATCCGCGAGCTGCCGGATGGCGAGTCAGATTTCGCCAAGGACATCGCGCTTCTCGGGCAGGTGTCTAAATCGATGAAAGACTCAACGGCCATATTAGCCGGCTCAGAAACGGGTCCGCCGGCAATCGCCGCCGAAACAGAGGCGATCGAGCTACTGCTGAAGTCAAAGCGAATTAATCCAAACGGCGGGGGTGGAGGCGGTTCAAACCCCGGCGGTGGCGGCACTGGTACGACGCAGGACACAGCGTTGGCCCTATTGGGCGCGGGTCTAAATCAGCACGAAGTGCGCGAGCATCAAAGTTCTGAGCAATCCGTCGGCGAAACCGGCGTGGTCTGGCCCGAGGAATTTCGCGCGGGATTAGATCAATACTTTAGCCATCTCGAAAGTCGCCCCAATTGATCAGCATCGATTTGATAACAGCGTGATCGCGACCGAGCACTTGCCATGAACAAAATGACAGATGTTCTCGTGATCAAGTGCGCGTCACACGCGATGATCGCCGCGCTTATTTTTGTGAGCTTGCCGCTCGCGAGCTTGCTTGGCGCCGAGCAACTCACGCGCGTGGTCGACGGTAAGACAGATCCGGTTGCCGAGGCGCCCACTGGGAAAGTCGACGATCAACAGCGGCCCGGTCCACCGCCAACCGCCCAGATACCCGCTGAGAAAGCCAACCCATCGAACTCCGACACAACCGAGACGGCCAAAGTTCGCTCGACGGAAAAACTTAAAAGCGATCAGGCGGGCTCCACGGCACATGCGGAACGTCAAGAAAAGGGTGAGGC
>JABDGM010000249.1 GCA_013286045.1 Planctomycetota bacterium
CCGAGGTGGGTATGTCGCAAGCTGTTGTTGATCCTCTGGAGCTGCGGCGATTTGCGCAGAACCTTAAGAAATTCAACCAAGAATTGGAAGAGCGACTTACGTCGCTTCGGGCTCAATTGCATTCACTCGGCGCGACGTGGCGCGACCAGGAGCACAAAAAATTCGTCGAGGATTTCGAAGAGCACATGAAGGTGATTGGCCGGTACGTTGAAGTCACAAACGAACACGCTCCGTTCCTGCTGCGAAAAGCGGAGCGGATTGAAGAGTATTTGCAGCAGAGATAAGTGCGGCGATGTTTGAGACGTTTTCTAATTTATTTCGGATTTCGGATCTCGGATCGCGGATTGGAAGAAATCAATCCGCATTCCGCGATCCAAATTCCGCAATCCTATGAGCGGTCCTGCCAAAGTTCACTCGACCGACGCGATCGAAGCCGTGCGGCTTGCGCTGATCTTGTTCGTCGACCGAGTGACCGATGCGCTGGCAGAGCTGAGCTCGGAGATGCGGAAAGTGCAGGAGTGGTTGGAGCACGACCGACCGAAGTATTGGAAGAATCAGACTCGGATGGCGATGGATCAAGCACACCAGGCGCAGCAGGCATTGCATCGGTGCTTGATGTTTCCAATCGCGGACGAACGGCCGAGCTGTTACGAGGAGCGAGCGGAACTGAAGAAAGCGAAAGCCCGACTGGAGTACTGCCGCGAAAAAGGTGAGCGCGTGCGACATTGGCAGCAAGCCCTGCGGCACGAGTTATTCGAATACGAAGGGCGGATGTCGCAGCTCATGAAGTTGATCGAGATCGATGTGCCGCAAGCAATCGGTGTGCTGAATCGGATCGTTCGCAATTTGGAGGAATACCGTGCCGTGCGAGCCGCCGATCCGCGAAGCTCGTATGACGATGTGGCGATGGCGAAAGAGATCTGGAGCGCAGAAGAGAGTGCGCCGGCCGAGGAGAATGCGGCGGCGGATGGCACCCCGATTGATGATCATGACAAAACGGAAGAAATCGAATCTACCAACTTAGGCTCTCTCGAATTGGAATAAGCCCATGCGTAAATGCGATCTTTCCACTGGTGCGGGCCGAATTCGCCATTCTCTCGAGCAACTTGAGACTGTGTGGAACGAGAGCGGCGCGGAGTGGAACGACGCGGTTAGCCAAAGTTTTCAGGAGCGTCACCTGGAGCCGATGATTCCGCGGCTGAAACTGGCGCTCGACGCGATTGGGCGAATGAGTTTGATGATCGGCGAGGTGGAGCGTGACTGTGAGTCCTGAGACGACCGCCACAGAACGACTTTCTACGCAGCGGGAGCTGGAGCTACTTCGCGATTTGCAGCGATTGGCAAACGAGCGTGCGCGGGAGGAACTGCGTGTCGAAGCGGAGTTAGCGGCCGCACTGGAAGCTGCGGAAAAGTCCCGCGAAAGTGCTACTTCCGAGATCGCCTCGCGTTTCACCGTTGAGCGATCCGCGGCCACGGCCGAGTTCGAACAAGCGACGACCGCCGAACGTGAGCGATATGAGACGGTTCGCAACTCTGCCCAACAGGAATACAAGGGGCTTCGCCACGGCGTGGAATCGGAGTTTTCGCGGGCGACCGAAGAAGCTCGAAGTGAGCTGCAAACGGCGAGCTGGGAAACGCTCACGGTTTTCGATGCGCTCAAAGGTCGGCCGCGCGAAAAATTCCTGGCCACGGTGCAGCGGCTGAAGCGAAGTCATCAGGAACTGGCCGTTCTAGAGCGGGACGCAGTCGAGATCATGACCATGCGTCGGCAGTGGCGCGAGTTTCCGCCCGCCGTCGCCGCGTTCAAGCTGCCCGTTTCAAGCTCGAATGGCGATGACGATTCGGCATCAAACGGCTCAGAGAGCAATGTCCCTAGGAATTCAAGTCGTGGTTGGAAGTCTTTGCCGAACAGCGCGGCAAAACAAGCTGCGACATCGTCCACAAACGG
Organism: Planctomycetota bacterium; assembly: GCA_013286045.1. Lineage (GTDB taxonomy): Bacteria > Planctomycetota > Planctomycetia > Pirellulales > Lacipirellulaceae > JABDGM01. The sequence goes on from JABDGM010000249.1 coordinate 1,949, forward strand.
CGTGGACAGCGTTGAGGAGGTGGTCGCGCAATCGACTGAAATGACTTCGGCGGTACGCGAGGAAACGCTTTCCCTTCATCGCCAATTGTTGCCGCGATTGTTCGAGGGTGGCACGCCGTTTGGTGTGTTTTTTGGCGTGTGGCTCGTTACTGCAGTGCCCTCGGCGATTGTTCTGGGCTGGCAGAATTGGATTTGGGTGGCCGCCAGCTTCGTGATTGCCATCGTCGCGACTCTGCTTTTGCTAGCTTGGCTGCGACCGATCGCACGTCGTCAAAGTGGAGAGCAGTATCAAAAGATTGGGCAGTTGTTGGCGGACACGCGGCAAGCGCTGCAGCTCGCGTTGGAAGGCGCGCGGGAGCGTGGCGAGCGCGAGTCATTGGCCCTCGCGGCCGAGCGGGATAAGCACTTGAGCTCGGCCGAAAAGAAATTGAGCTCGCTGGTGGGGGAACGCGAGCGATGGAAAGAGGGCGAAATCGGCCGCGCGGGCCAGACATTTCCACAGCGGCTTGCGCAGCTTCGCGCGGAGTTGGATGCCAGTCTCGCTGCCGCGAAGCAGAAACATACGACTGCGATGGCGAAGATCACCGAAAATCGCGATCGGCGGGCGGCCGAGATTCGCGACACGCACA
>JABDGM010000250.1 GCA_013286045.1 Planctomycetota bacterium
AAGATATCGGTCGCGTTCTCTCGGGCAACATGCAGCACCGGCTTCCCCAAGCGTCGCGCCAATTCGAGCGTTAGCCGTGTGCCCCCTTGCGGTTCGGCAGCAATGCTTACAACCAGCGTCCCGTCGCTGTCGCGAATGTTCCACTCGGTGCGCTGCGCGTATCGTCGCGAAGGCGTTTCGCGAAGTTCATAGTAAGCGGGAATCAGACCATCTTCCGCTTTGCGCCCGCGCGGGCACCATCCGCCGTGCGGAAAGCCGTGCCCACTCGCGAAATCAAGGGCCGCCCGATCAGCGCCCGTTTGACCACCCGAGATGATCGTAATGCGGTGGTCGTGAATCAATTCGCGGTCCTGCGTTACACCCAATCACTTTATCAAACCCGGCCGCAACCCATTCGGAAACTGTTCCTGAATGTCTTTCTTGATCTCTTCGATACGGTGCGGCGGATTCGGATGTGTGCTGAAAAACTCCGGCGGCCCATTGCCAGACGCTTTCTCTAGAACTTCCATCACGCCGATCATCGAGTTCGGGTCGTAGCCCGCCATTTCCATCAATCGCACACCCCATTTATCCGCTTCCAACTCGTCGCCGCGGCCATATTTCATAGTCACCATTTGGGCGATGGCCTGCGACATCTGCGCACTCTGCTGATCGCCGCCCGCGATGCCGCCCGCGGTTGCGAGACCTTGGAACAACTGGCTCTTGGCCATTTGCTTGTTACTGTGGCGTTCGATGACGTGCCCCATTTCATGGCCGAGCACGCCGGCGAGTTGACCTTCGGTCTCCAGATCGCGGTAAAGCGCTTCGGTGATGAACACTTGCCCGCCCGGCAACGCGAAAGCGTTTATCGTCTTAGGATCGGCGAGGAGTGTGAATTGGAAGTGATCGCGGTAGGGATTCGTGCGTCCCTCTGCAGCTAGTTTTTTGTCGAGCGCATCGAGTAACTTCGCTCCCATTTGCGAGACTTGGGCACGGGCCCGGGGATCGGGATCGACGCCCCCGAACTGCTGCACCATTTCCGGTTTCGCCTGCAAACCCATCGCGATCTCTTCGCCTTCGTCGTGCATCGCGACGCGCTCGGACTTGCCGGTGATTTTGTTTTCATCCCCCGGCCGGCCGTAGTACGAGATAACCGCGATCAACGCAATAATCACGGCGATGATGAGTCGCCCCCCAATGCCGCTGCCCTGACGGCTGTACCCATCGTTGTAACCCTGACCCGGAAAAGGACTTCCCATACTCATACGGCACCTCGATAAGACGATCCTGTCCGCCGTCGGATGTTGACGGATCGGCACAGTGAACTATCCAATCAACTTAATTCGCTCCGTTAAAACTGGCAATCATGTGCCTCGTTATGCAGATTCCTTTCCGACGCTCGTTAGTCGTTACCCTCAGCAAAATCGGCCTCGCGATTTACTGGCTGATCATTTTCACCGGTACGCACCTACCGCCCAGCGAGGCAATCGCACCGGCCGAAGCCAACGACAAAGTCCTCCGTTTCACGGCCTATTTCCTGCTCGCTTTTGGCATCGCGCTCACCTGGCAACTCGGTTCCGGCATTCTCAACAGCCGGCACCTGTGGATCGTCTGGTTTGTCGCCATCGTCTACGGCGCGGCCGATGAAATCACGCAGATCCCCGTCCACCGCGACTGCGACTTCTGGGATTGGACCGCCGATTCCTGCGGCGCCGCGGCTGGCGTGCTGCTGTTCGTGCTACTCCGACGCGCGGTGGGCGAGCGAATAACGTACGCGGCAGCCAACGACACCGTGAGCGCTAAAAGCGACTAGCGTTAGCATGACCCACGAAGGTTCTGGAACCGCTGTACTTTGTGACACTGCCGCGCCGCCGCTAACGGTCATTCCAAAATTCGCCCGCCACTCATTGTATTGAGCCTGGCCGACGACACCGCCGATCGTATCGTTGACCAGGGCGCCGGTGCCGTCATCACCCACAATCAACCCAATCCCATCTCCGGTCAAATTCGTACCAGCGCCGCTAAGCGAAAGCGTTCCGTTGCTGCCAGGGAGCAGGCCAAGTGGTAGCGAACTATTCGCCACGAATGAGGCGCCATTCGTAAGATTTAGCGTGCCGGTGCCTCCGTTACCAACAATTAAATTGCTGTTGAGCCCGTTCGGGGCGGTGAGCGTAACTTTACTACCAGATACATTCCAAGTGCCCGTCGAATTCGCCGCATCCCCAATCGTGGCCGCAACAGCGGTCATTAACACCGACGAATTCAAGACCGCCGTATCACCCGCAAGTTCGCCGACAACGATCCCCCGCCCCGTCGGAGTCGTCGTGGCATTGCCAGCCGTAAGCGAAGTCGATCCAAGCAGCGGATTGCGCTGCGAAGTGACCGTGTTCCCGCCGACGACGAGTCGATCCACCTTGTGGTCCAACAGCGGGGCCATGAGTCCGCCGCCGTTGACGGATACGGTGTACGCCGCCGAATTCCCGCGGCGAAACACGGCCGTATCCGCGCTGCCTGGCACGCCGCTCGTCCAATTTGACGCCACCGTAA
>JABDGM010000251.1 GCA_013286045.1 Planctomycetota bacterium
TATGGTGATGCCGGAAGGCCAGGTCGATCGCTCGCCGAGTCGCGATCATGGCCGCTGCGTGATCACGAATGCGGGAATGGTCGGCAACGTCGGTCGTTCCGGCCAACCGGGCAGCATTGGCGCGCACCGTCGTTTCGTCTTCGCAATGCGCCGTGATTGGGAGCGTCGTTTCTGCGAAGATTCGCTCGAGCGCCTGCTGTTCATCGACCAGCAAATCGCCTGTGCTCGACCCAATAAAAATCTTGATCCCAGGCGTCCGCGTCGCCTGCTTCAGTTCGGAGACATTCTCCGGCGTTGCACCCATATAGAAGCCGTAGTTCACGAGCGACTTGGCCGCCGCCAAAGCCAGCTTCTCGTTCAGCCGCTCCTGCGTCGTGGCCGGCGGCACAGTGTTCGGCATCTCCAAAAACGTCGTCACTCCGCCTTTGGCACACGCTCGAGTCGCTGTCGCCAGGTCTTCCTTGTGGGTCAGCCCTGGCTCACGAAAGTGAACCTGATCATCGACCACCCCGGGCAGCAGATGCAGGCCGCTGGCATCGATCGTTTCATCAACTCGAAGTTGCGCCGCGGGATTGATGTCCGCAATTTTCCCGCCGTCCATCACCACAGATACGGCGCGAATGCGTTCACGAAGCACAACGTTCGCGTTTTTGATCAGCCGACGCATCGCAACAGTGTAGCAAAATTGCTAGCTTGCATCGCCGCCCACTGCCTGCGGTGCATGCGCCCATTTCCGTGTCCCGCGGAATTCGGCTTGAGCATTCCCATTGCTTTGATGTACTACCCGCCAGGCCGCGACCGCCTCGCGGCCCTGCGTTCGCTCTGCGCGTACGCCAAAGCCTCATCACCTCGGGCCGACGATGCTCTGCCCTCGAATCTCGAGCCGCAATCCGTTTTCAAGTCCGTTTGGCCGCTCAGCCAAACTTGTGCATCGCTGCGCGCGGTCGTTTCTGCTGATCACGTTGGTCGCATGCGGAATTCTGACCGGCTGCAAAACTCCGATCTACACCACGCGAAGCTTGCCGATCGAGTATCAGGCCCCGCTCGTCTCACCGCATTCCAACATCGAGTTCGAGACCGCCTCGGCGAGCGAGAATCCTCCTTCGCCGATTTGTCCCGGCGATTTGTTAGCAATCACGATCGGCGGCAACAATGCCAGCAGGCCGGTCGAGCCACTCACCGCACGCGTTGCGAACGATGGCACGGTCTTTCTACCGCAAATCGGCAAAGTAGCTATCAGCGGATCGGACCGAGAAACAGCCCGAGGGCGAATCACGACCGCGGTCATCGAAAAAGGAATCTACGAGCAGCCTAAAGTGGATGTCGCCGTCACAATGCGAGGCACCTGTCACATCAACGTCGCTGGAGCCGTGGTGCATCCCGGCCCGATTGAACTTCAAAACGGTTCGAACGACCTGGTTGCCGCGATTCGCAGCGCCGGCGGTTTGAGCGACAACGCCGGCACGCAAGTCGAGATCGTGCACCGTGGCGAAAAGACAAATTTGGCAGCCATTCGCGACTCACATTCCGATAAAACCGCGGGCGGCGACGTGCAGCTCGCATCGCTCACGGAGAACACGAAGCCGGACCAGGCTTCCCCTGCGGAGAAAACAAAACTCGATCTCAGAACAATCGCCGCTGCCACCACCAGTTCCAGTCCGCTTGAAGACGGCGACACCGTAACGATAGCACCGAAAGACAAATGCACGTTCCGCATGGAAGGTCTCGCCAAATCGCCAGCGGATATCGAGCTCAAAGCCGCGAAAGACACGCACGTGCTCGACGCCATCGAAATGGCCGGGGCCAGGCCGTCGCAGCTCGCCGATCTGGTTTTGGTCATTCGGCAGCTGCCGAAAATGGAGGAGCCGATCATCATCTCCGTCAGTTTGGCTCGCGCGAAGCACGATGACGATGAAAACCTCCGACTGGCCGAGGGGGACATCGTCCTGGTGCGGCGGACGATGACCAGCATGGTCGGTGGTGCCTTCGGTGGCATGATTCACTCACCCGGCAAGCCATAAACCTGCTCAAAGGCCGCTGGCGCCCGCGTGTTGTCAGGCTGCCTGCTTACGGCCTATTATGGAGTAGGGCTGGGTCTTTCCCGTCGGCGGTGTCGACAGACCTTCCTGAACCTGCCGACGAATTCGCTGTCTTTACGGCGAGCCGAACGCTGCCATCGCTTACCTCTCGCTCGATGCTTCCACGCGTCGACCGCAACCAATCGATTTGACTGCTAATCCTGATAAAACCGATCAGCTGAATTCGCTTCTCTCCGAGCGGATTCTTATTCTCGATGGCGCCATGGGCACGCAGGTCCAAGCTCTCAAGTTGGACGAAAAGGGCGTCCGCGGAGATCGGTTTGCCCAGCACGGGAAGGATCTCAAAAACTTTCCGGATATCCTCTGCCTCACGCACCCCGACAAAATTACGACGATCCACCGCAATTACCTGGCGGCCGGGGCGGACATCGTTGAGACGAACACGTTTGGTGCCAGCCGCGTCGGCATGG
>JABDGM010000252.1 GCA_013286045.1 Planctomycetota bacterium
CATCACCGCGGCGAAAAAAGCTCGCACCGCTTCGCTCGCTGAGAGCCGATATGGCAATCGCGCCGCAGTGACTGAATCCAAGGTCGCCCAGGCAAACGAAGCCGCCGAGGAATTCAATGCCCGGATCGTCCCCGTATTGGCGGCCACAACCGGCAAGGACTTTGGCGACAACCCCAAAGCGTGGTGGGATTGGTGGCGCGGCGCGAACGAATACTACGCTGCCGATCACCCTGTCGACCAGCACTACGATAGCGAGCGAAACGACTATTACTACGGTTATCCGAGCTTCGACCCGTCTACTACATCAGGCTTCCAGCCAAATCCTCTTCGAACACATTCCTGCTTCGTGCAAGGAACTCTTGTGTGGACCAAAACGGGCAAAAAACCCATAGAACAAGTCGAGCTAGGCGAGTTGGTCCTTTCGCAAGACGTCGACAGCGGGGAATTGAAATATCAGCCGGTGTTGGGCACCACCGTACGGCCGCCGAGCCCGGTGATTAAATTAACCCTGGATAAGGACCAGCTTGTGGCGACGCTCGGGCATCCGTTTTGGGTGCCGGGGGTGGGCTGGCGAATGACCAAGGAACTTGGGGACGACGCGCTGGTTCACTGCGTCGGGGGGTTGAGTCGCGTCCATTCGGTTCAGCCGGAGGCAGAGGCCAAGGCCTACAACTTGATTGTCGCCAACTTCAACACGTACTTCGTTGGCGACACAGGCGTGCTAGTACACGACAACACGCAGCATCATTCGGCCCCTGTGGTGGTGCCCGGCGTGCCGTTGCAGTGATTTCTTCTCAAAAGGCTGCCGGTTCCGCGCGCGGCGAAGCGCCGAAGACGCTGCTCTTCCAAGCGCGGCTGGTCTTAAAACGACCAACGGTGACGCGGTGTGGGCGACACATTGCCAAACCGCTTAAAATCGTGGGCCTTTTTTAGCCAAAAGTGATGCGGCACGCAGTTTGCTTATCGCAGTGTCGTGAATGTTACGACAGCGCGGGATGCCGGAATTAACTTCCGGATCCGCCTAATCGGCTGGGCAACTCCTAGCCATCACCCTTTCAAGGAGTTAGTCATGACCACGATGTTGTTTGCCCCTATGTTGTTTGCGGCCGTAGGCTATTCGCTACTCTACCTGCTCATGGGCGGTGGGCTCGGCGGCGCGGTGCTGATCTTCATCGTTGCCAAAATGCTCGGCCGGTAATAGCAACGAACAATTTGAACTACGCATAGTCGTTCGCGACTTGCGCCAATCGCAGGGCATGCTAGTCGGCGTTCACACGCTGGCCAGCATGCCCTGTGTTATTCCCGGCGCGGGGAGGGTGCTGCTCCCCATTAGAAATTGATCAATCACGCGAGCGGCACCGCGACCCTCGTTAATGGCCCACACCACGAGCGATTGGCCGCGGCGACAATCTCCCGCGGCGAAAACTGCCGGTAGGTTGGTCGCATATTTTCCATGCTCGGCCTTGAATGTCTCCCAGTTACCGCGCGGGCGCTGTGATTCCACGCCGAGCGTTTGACCAATGCCGAGTTCGGGGCCCAGAAAGCCAGTAGCTAACAGCACTAAGTCCGCGGGCCAGACTTTTTCGCTCTCGGGAACCTCGGTGAACGGCGCTTTCTCGCCTGGTTTCGACCAATCCACTAGAGCCGTTTTGACGCCCGTCAGCCGGCCGTTTTCGCCCACGAACTCCTTGGTAAGGATGTTGTACTCGCGCGGGTCGGCTCCGAGCTTGGCTTTCGTTTCCGCGTGCGAGTAATCGACGCGATAGATGCGTGGCCATTCGGGCCAGGGGTTGTTGCCAGCGCGGTCGGCCGGCGGTTGATCGAGCAGTTCGAAATTCACGACGCTACGGCAACCATGGCGAAGCGAGGTGCCGATGCAGTCAGCGCCGGTATCTCCGCCGCCGATGACGATGACGTCGAGGTCCTTGGCCGAAAGATAGTGGCCGTTTTTGAGCTCATCGTCCAGCAGGCTCTTGGTATTGCGCGTGAGGAAATCCATCGCGAGATGGATGCCCGCCAGTTCGCGACCCGGGCAGCGGCCCGTGGGATCAAATGACTTGGTCGCGCCGGTGGCGAGCAGCACAGCGTCATTCTCCTGGGCGAGCTGTTGCGGATCGATGAACTTCACGGGGCAGCCGCGCTCTTGCATGATTTGGGTCATGTGGCCGCTGGGGAAATCTTCTTGTTTACCCACATGCGCGCAGGTAACGAATGTCACGCCTTCGGCCGCTAACAGGTCGACGCGGCGCTGCACGACTCCCTTGTCGAGCTTCATGTTCGGGATGCCGTACATCAGCAGGCCGCCAATGCGATCGGCCCGCTCGTAGACCGTCACCGTATGACCGACCTTGTTGAGCTGAGCGGCCGCGGAGAGCCCTGCGGGCCCGCTGCCGACGATGGCCACGCGTTTTCCGGTGCGCGTCGCCGGTGGTTGGGGCACAACCCAACCTTCGGCAAAGCCGCGGTCGATGATTGCGTTTTCGATATTTTTGATCGTTACGGCCG
>JABDGM010000253.1 GCA_013286045.1 Planctomycetota bacterium
GATGGCTAATTGGGCTGCGCGCCGAGCTGCTTCACGGCTGCGAGAACTTCGGGAGCGTGTCCCTTGGACGGCGCTTTATCCCAGATTCTGGCGATGCGTCCATCCGGGCCAATCAGAAATGTGGAGCGCACGATTCCCAGGAAAGATTTACCGAGGAACTGCTTCATGCGCCGCGCGCCATAGGCCTCGATGGCCTTGAAGTCAGGATCGCTGAGCTCCACTTTATCCGCGCTGCAGCCCAGGATGACCGCGCCTGATTTGTCGAACTGCGGTTTGGCGTCACGAAACTCGGACGCTTCGTTGATTCAACCCGAAGTCAGCGCTTTGGGGAAAAAATAGAGAACTACTGGCTTGCCGCCTAGAGCGGAGAGGGAGATCTCCTGTCCGTCGGCAGCCTTAAGCCGAAAATCGGGAGCTTTGTCGCCCACCTTGAGCATTTTCTTTTTACTCCTGCCTTTTCTAGCCGCAGGCTTGTGCGCCTTCATCCGAGCAGCCGCTTCAGAATTTCGTTGACGATCTGCGGATTGGCACGGCCGCGCGAGGCCTTCATGACCTGCCCGACAAACGATTTGAATACGCCTTCGTTGCCGGCCCGATATTTGGCCACGTTTTCGGCATTTTTGTCGACAACCTCGCGGCACATGCGTTCGATTTCGCCGGTGTCCTGGATCTGCGCCAAGCCTTCGGCAGAGATAATCTCCTGGGCCGACTTGCCGGTCTCAAACATGGCCGCGAAGACCTTTTTACCCGTCGCGCCGGTAATGGTTCCGGCATCGACCTGAGCAAGCAACGCGGCAAAAGCCGCTGGCGCGACCGGACTCGATTCGATGGGCCGGCCGGAATCGTTGAGCCGGCGCAACAGTTCGGTTTGAATCCAGCTCGATGCCGTTTTTGGCGTGGCGCCGGCATTCACCACGGCTTCGAAGTAATCACCGAGCGAGCGCGCGGCCGAGAGCACGCCCGCGTCGTAGGCCGACAGGCCGTGCTCCGACATAAAGCGGAGCCGGCGCGCAGCGGGGAGCTCGGGCATCTCGCGTTGAATTTCCGCAAGCCAGCTCATGGAGACGTGAACCGGTAGCAGGTCGGGATCAGGGAAATAGCGGTAATCGTGTGCGAATTCCTTTGACCGCATCGATTCGCTGCGGCCTTCGGAGACATTCCAGAGCCGCGTTTCCTGCGAGATACGGCCGCCGGACTCGAGCACCGCGATATGGCGTTCGATCTCGTATTCGAGCGCGCGCTGGAGATAGCGGAACGAATTCAGGTTTTTCACTTCAGTTTTCGTGCCGAGGCGCGTGTCGCCTCGCCGGCGCACGCTGATATTGGCATCGCAACGCAACGAGCCCTCTTCCATGTTGCAATCGCTGACTTCCGCATACTCGAGCACCTGTTTCAGGGCGCTCAGGTAAGCATGGGCTTCGGCCGGGGAGCGCAAGTCAGGTTCGGAGACGATTTCCGCGAGAGGCATGCCGCAGCGGTTGTAGTCGATATAGCTGTTGCGATCCGAATCGGGAAACCCTTCGTGCATGTTTTTCGCGGCGTCTTCTTCGAGATGCAGCCGGGTGATGCCGATTCTTTTGGCCGCGCCATCCTGCTCGATTTCAAGCCAGCCATGCGTGGCCAGCGGCAATTCGTACATGGAGATCTGATAGCCCTTGGGCAGGTCGGGATAGAAATAGTTTTTGCGGGCGAAGCGCGAATGTTGCTGGATTTGGAGATTGAGCGCGAGGGAAGCTCGCAATGCCAGCTCCACGGCGCGGCGGTTGAGCACCGGCAAAGAGCCGGGCAGGCCGAGGCACACCGGGCAGGTGTTGGCGTTCGGTGGATCGCCGAATCGCGTGGAGCAGCCGCAGAAAATTTTCGTCACCGTCTTGAGTTGCGTGTGGACTTCGAGCCCGATCACCGGTTCATAGGCCGCGGCAATCTCGCGCGCGACGGGCGTCATTGTGGGAGTCTCTCGAGCCATGGCGATTCCGCGATTATACCATTGTAGATTGCCCGCGATTTCGCCCGACGCAATCCATGACAAGGCCGAAGCGGGACCTGCCCCCTAGGCCAGACAGATCCCGCTCCCGCCGTGACTTCCTATTCGCCGCCGAGGCGAAACCTCATGCCGATGTAGGCGGCGCGGCCGAGCGCCGGAAATCCGAGCACATCCTGATAGGGTTTGTTGAGCAGATTGGTGACATGGCCGATAACGCTGGCCTGCCGTGAAAGCCGGTAGCTGGCGGCCACATCGACTCGCAGATAACCGGGATCGCTGGTCAGGCCGAGCGGCGGGAAGAGAAAATCGCTATCGGTCCGGCGGCCCACGAAGATGCCCGCGATATTTCCCTGGAAGCGGGCAATGCCTGCATTCAGCGTCAGGCTCCCCGAATTGACCGGCCGACGGAGCAGACGATTGCCCGGAATCTGGGCAGGGTCGAAAGCGTTCGGTGAGACGAGTACTCGCGAATCGTCGTACGTGTAATTGGCGTCAAGGCTGAGGCGTTTTGCAAGCTGCC